>NZ_CP024199.1:4190196-4530245 GCF_002844375.1 Thalassospira marina
TTGGCACGCCTCTGGAATAGGTTTTCTCAGGCGCAGGTCTGCATGAATAGTTTCAGCATATTTTCTAAAATATCTTTCACTTTGCCAGTAACCTTCGAGAAAAACTGGATTTTCAATTGTCTCAAAATTGGGATCAAAATGAAAATGCGGCTCCCGATATATTGGAACCCCCATTCTGCGACGAGCATATCGACGTGACATGCGGGTTTCAAAATTCTGAAGAAAATCTGGTAAAGAGCTTTTATGCTCTCGCAGCGTCGCCGATACATTGAACATATCAAGGGCGTAATTGCGATCCAGGCACCCCTTAAACCATGAAATATCGAGCTCCAGCGGCACATTCAATTTTAATGCCAGCGATCGACCGGCGGCATATTGGAACATCTGATTGCCGAGCCCACCCGACAATCCTACAACAACCGGGGTCTTAAGCTGTGCCATTATGTCGCTTGTCCCATCAAACGCCTGAATACGCGATAGATATTTCCGCAAGCCTCTATCAACGGAAACGTCCCGCCCAACCTTTTGCGCCGAATATCTTGGATCTCGGCAAAAGACAGCTCCCGGTTGCCAGACATCCCCCCTCGATAATGAAGAGCTGTTACCACAGGTAAGATTTCAAACTTCTTGCGAGCGAGAAATGCCTGAAGAAAAAAATCATAATCTGACGCGATACGGAGGTCCTCTCGAAAAGGCTTAGATATCATCAACTCGGTCCGAACAAATGAAGACGGATGAGGAATGGTGTTAAAAAATAGCAAACGAAAGGGTTGAGCGATCAAAACCTCTGACGGACCATCAATTTTGCCAACAACAGTTTTTGCACATATAATGTCAGCTTTACCAATTTCCATTGCTTTAATCGCGGATGCGAAACCATCAGCAACAAGTTCGTCATCACCATTTATAAACAGGATGTACCGTCCTCTGGCCAATGCTACACCTTTATTCATGGCGCAATAAATACCATCGTCAGGTTCCGACACTACACGATCCACCACATGTCGGTAACGCTCGATCAATTCCAGAGTTCCATCTGTTGAAACACCATCAATGATCAAATATTCCAACTTGTCATTTTTAACTGCGGCAACAGACTTCAACGTCTTCTCAAGTGTCGCTGCGCAATTCCAGGTTACAGTGACGACAGAAAGTAAAGGAGTATCATTTTCAGTAGCAAGCATACTACCGCCCTTGGGACATCGTTAATTTTTCTGCATCGACCAAATTTTCAATCATTTGCTCAAAACTGACTGATGCCTTCCACTGAAGAATCTGGTTTGCCTTTTCCGGATTTGCCGCACTATATAAAATTTCGGTTGGGCGATAAAACTCGGCATTAGAGTCAACGTGATCACGATGATCCAGTCCCAGACAACGAAAAACGTTAGCAACGAACTCTTCCAGTGAATGCGTTGAGCCCGTTGCAATAATATAGTCATCCGGTTCGTCTTGCGTGAGCATTCGCCACATTGCATCGACAAACTCTGGGGCCCATCCCCAATCACGTGAAATATCCAATCGACCGAGAATAAGCCGCTCTGGAGAGCCTAATGCAATTCTGCAAGCTGCAGAGACAATTTTACGTGTCACAAAGCGGGTCGGTCGCAATGGAGATTCATGATTAAAGAGAATACCATTACAGCAAAAAAGCCCATAAGCTTCACGATAGTTTGCAACAAGCCAGTGAGCCGAAGCCTTGGCAACACCATAGGGACTTCTTGGGCGAAAGGGAGTGAGTTCAGTTGCCCCAACACCCTGCTTTATATCGCCGAACGATTCACTTGAACTCGCGTGATAAACACGGATTTTTTTATTTAGAAAACGGACGGCTTCCAAAAGATTGAGAGTACCAACAGTAATACTTTCAATACTCTCTGCAGGCTGATCAAATGAAAGTCCGACTGAAGTTTGTCCGGAAAGAAAATAAATCTCGTCGGGCTCTGATCGCGTTAACGTATCCAGAACGCTTCTAAAATCACTTTGAGCCATAGACAAAACATGGACGTCCTGCCGAATACCCAATCTTTCAAGATTAGCAAAACTCGAAACTTGGGCGTCGCGCGATGTTCCCCATACCTGATAACCCTTGGATAACAACAATTGGGCAAGATAAGCCCCATCCTGACCAGAAACACCACAAATTAGGGCCCGCTTCATAACAAGCTCCTGTAGATGGCTAAAGTTTCGTCAGCACATTTCGCCCAGCTAAACTTCGCTTCCTGGCTGTATCCTCTCTGTACGAGATCAAGACAACGTTCATTAGAATAAAGAACGTTTTCCATTGCTACACGTATCGCCTCATCTTCGGTAGGATCAAAATATTCACCAGCACCACCAACAACTTCCGGAAGCGAGCTTGTATCACTTGATACAACAGGACACCCGGCAGCCATAGCCTCAAGAGGTGGAATTCCAAACCCCTCATACAAGGAAGGATAAATTAACGCTGAGGCGTGATAATAAAGCTTCGCGAGAATATCATCTGATCCACCATAGTGCCTAATTTGATCAACACGTAAACCAACGTTCTCCGACATATTCCTTTCGGCTACAGTTAAAGCGCCCCCACCAAAGCAAACGATATCGAAATCTTTTACCAAACGATCTGAACTTGCAAAGGCACGCACAAAACCGTCAAAGTTCTTATAACCACTCCGGCTGCCGACAAATAACACAAACGGAGGCTGGTCCCCCAGACTTGAGGCCGGGATTATATTCTGACGACGAAAGCACACGTCTGCTCCCAGATATGTCACAGAAATACGTTCTTCAGGTACACTGCAGTATTCAATCAAGTCACGTCGAGTACTTTCTGAAATACAAATTACGTGATCGGCACGCAAAGCAGCCACCTTTTTAGGATCCGATGTTTTGTGCGCCTGATCGAACATTTCCGAATACCGCTCATGAATAAAATCATAAACAGTCAAAACTATTTTGCTTTTTCGTGCTTTAAAATCACTCAAAGAGAAGTAAGTCTCGTGGATGATGTCAGGAGAGAATTTTTTCATCAGAAAACGAGCATAAACGATAGAAATTTCTGTCGCCAAACGCCGCATCTTGGGCGGCAAGTCTGGTAAAACATAACCTGACTTACAAAAATCGCCCAAAGCTGCTAGATTTTCATTAAAATGAATCGGGGCGAAGATGCGTGTATCTAAGTGTGTTTTTAAAAAAAATTCTTTCTGTAAATTGCAAAAATACCGTGAAATTCCACCATACTTCTGCAACAAGAAAACTTGTTGATCAAACGCCACCTTCAAACGAAAATCTCTCCTTGCCCTACACTAACAATAACGTATACATCATAGCATCTATTTACCATCACAAAGCTTTATATCAAAAAATAAATTTCATTTAGAAAATATTTCGCTCCGAACACCGCAGTAAAACCGATATAAGTCAGAATAAATCTGATTAAAAAACGCTTGAATATTCAGTTTTAGCAATTTCGACATCAACAAAATCCTCGCTCGAGCCGGAAACTTTTTTGACCATACGAACACATACACGCTCAATTGATAGAATGGAAACAAAATCTCTATTTTTCGGTTTCTGAACCGTCGATAGGCATTTGGTTGATTGCTTACACCATCCACACCTAGAACAGTCAGACCTCGATCAACTCGATTAAATTTTCCATGCGTAAGTATAAAAAGGTTAAATGCCCAATCGGCGGCTATAAAAGAATCCCCAACAAACCAACATTTCTTTGCTATTTCAGTTCGAATCAAAGAATAAAAAACACCGTTAGATTTCCAGCAGTATTCAAAAAACTCAAGAAATCGATCAGAAGGAGTATCTCCTTTAATTAAAAAAGACACCCACTGTTCTTTATTAAGCTCGCAACCTTCAAAGCAGTTCGGACCTGCAGAAGCCACATAATCCGAATTATCATTCAAGAACAAGACATTATTTTCTATAAAGTCAGGTGACCGCAAATCGTCTGCGGCCGCCCACATAAAATATTGTCCCCGAGCCCGATCTAAAACAAACCTAAAATTATTTGTCGCTCCAATGTTCTGATCTTGCCTGACATAAAAAATATTATCATATCGTTCTTCATATTCCCGACAAATTTCCTGTGTCCGGTCATCCGAAGCGTTATCGGATATAATAATTTCAAAATCAGAAGAACTTTGACTCACCAACGATTCAAGAGCTGCAGCAAGCGTTGCTTCGCCATTGTAAACTGGAACGCCAATTGAAACTAATGGAACTGCCGAGCAAGCATCAGACACGTTTAAGGTATCCATCGGGTGCTACAGTGATCATTAATTTATGTTCAATACTCTTATCTATTTCAAATTCGGGATGCGATTTCAGATATTCCCAAACCGCTGTTTTAGGGTTGTTTCCAGGCCCCCAGGGGCGGTCTGGGAACATATCTTTTGGCATATCTTCGACTACGGTATCAAATACAACACAATAGCTGCCAATGCTGGTAAGCGGCGCATAGGCCTCAAGTTCGGCTAGAACATGATCGTGAGTGTGATTACTATCAAGGCAGACCAAGACCCGCGAATACTGCTGCGCGATTTGTTTTACCTGTTCGATGACATCTGTTGAGATGCTTGAGCCCTGAATCATTTCAATCCGGGAAGCCATCGGATGAGCCTGTATTGCCTCCTTATTGTGGGCTCTAATGTCGATGTCAATTCCAAGTACTTTCCGGCTCGAAGTACTTGGATCCATCAACTGCTTCTGTTCCATAGCATCACACATATCCAGCATGGCCAACATCGATGCGCTGAAAATTAATGACCCTCCATGAGCGATACCTGTTTCAATGATCAGATCGGGCTTTATTGACCAAATGAGTTCCTGCATCGCGACGATGTCTTGTGGAAACTGAATGATTGGTCTTTCCATCCAATCAAAGTGATACGAGTACTTATATTGGCATAATTTATTGAAATAATCCTTTGTCTCTGCCAGGAGGGATGCATCTTGGCTCATCTTTAAGATATTCTCTGATTCAATCATTATTTCCTCGTAATAATTTTTGCAGGATTGCCTGCGACAACTGTGTGGCTTGGAACGTCTTTTGTTACAACTGATCCTGCTCCAACAATGGCACCTTCACCGATTTTTATACGCGGAAGTATCACAGAACCAGCACCAATCATGGTATAGTCTCCGACCATCACACAACCGCAAAGTACGGCTCCGGGCGCAACGTGTACACCCTTTCCCAAAGTACATTCGTGATCTACGGATCCGCAATTGTTAATAATTGTAAATTCCCCGATAATGACATCACTTGAAATCATCGTTTGAGCAAGAATGTGACAGCCTTGCTCAATACACGCAGATTGCGCGATAGTGGCGGTATGGTGGATTATTTTCGGGGTAGAAATACCCAAAGCAAGAAAATTTTTACCGATTTCGAGGCGCGCGCGGCCTGAATTTCCACCAATTGCGATTGCGGCAGAAATGTCTGTTATGGGATGTTCTTTCCGCCATTTATGAAAACCGACCCAACCGTGATATAGCGGAACATCTTCTAAAGCCGACTTTATGCTATCATCATTATCAAATAGCGCAATTATATTGGACTTTCTGACCTGCAAGATGTCGTTTAAGACCTTTGCATGACCAGCGCTCCCCCAAATAATATATTTATTTGGTTGATTCATTGGCTATCCGAATAATTGTGCCTACAATCCTGTCTTGATCTCTATTTTTCATGTCGTGATAGCTTGGTAAATTCATTGAACGGTTTGGAATGCTCCAAGCAATTGAATTTTCAGGTCTTGGCTCAAACATAGGCATCCCGGAAAGAGGAGAAAAAAATACGCGCGCATCGATGTTTTGGGCGTTAAAGGCATGTTGCAAATCTTCACTGGACACATTTGCGGAGGCATTAAATACAATAGTTGGCATCCAGGCTCCAATCACGGTGTCAAGATTCTCAGGATTTAATGAAATTTCCGTAATGTCTTTTAGCTGTTCACGGTAATAAGATAAAATTTCGCGCTTGCGATGTATTAGTTCGTTGATACGTTCAATTTGGCCGCAACCAATAGCAGCCTGTATGTTCGATATCTTATATTTAAAGCCAATTTCATCGGGCCAAAATTGTTTAGTTTGACCCCTCGCACGACCGTGATTGCTTAATGTCAATACACGCTCATACAATTCTGCATCGTTGGTGACGAATATGCCACCTTCGCCAGTTGTAATTGTTTTGGTGCCGTGGAAGGAGAATGTGCTGAATTTTCCCATACTGCCGGCACGCTTGCCTTTATAAATCGAGCCAATCGCTTCAGCGGCATCTTCGATCACCGGAATTCCATGCCGTTGGCCGATTGCTAGGAGGCGGCCCATATCGCAAAGATTGCCATAAAGATGGACAGCGATAATTGCTTTTGTGCGCGGTGTGATTGCTGCTTCAACCCGTTCTGGATCAAGGCACCAGGTGTCGGCCAAGATGTCTACAAAAACTGGCGTTGCGCCTAAATGAACAATGGGTGCTGCTGTGGCGATCCAATTTGTATCGGCTAAAATCACCTCATCGCCTGGACCAATACCGAGGGCTGCCATCCCCATATGCAGCGCGCCAGTACAGCTCGAAGTTGCAATTGCGTAATCTACGTTAAGGTGCGCTTTAAAGGCGTCTTCAAAACGATAAATGTAATCGTAACAATTACTGCCCCACCCGTTCGCAGCTGCGTCGGTTGCGTATCGAACTTCAAGTTCTGTTATCGAGGGTTTGGTGTAGTGGATACGATTATTCATCGTATGGTCAGCTCCGGAACGGCAGTTACAAATTTGGTGCCAAGGTCAGCGAGATTGCTGTATTGGTGCCGGATTTCTGGATAAATATTCCATGGGAGGATGATGAGGTAATCTGGATTTTTTTCGTCAAGCTGGCGAGGGGGCATGATCGAGATGTGACTGCCCGGCATGTATTTGCCTTGTTTGGCTGGCGCGGCATCACAGACGAACGGCAACAGGTCGGGTTTTATTCCGGCATAATTTAGCAAGGTATTTCCTTTGGCGGCGGCACCATAGGCGGCAACTGTTTTGCCGTCATTTTTCGCCTGTAGCAAAAAAGTAAGCAGATTATTCTTGACGCTGTCGGCCCGATCCTGAAAATCGCGATAAATTACGATGTCCTGTAATCCGCACTTTTCTTCTTCATTAAGAATATCTGTTACGGCACTAGAAGCTGGGCGCGGATCGTCATCGTGGCAGCCAAATACCCGCAGGCTTCCGCCGTGAGTGGACAATTCTTCGACATCGGCCACTCTCAGACCCGCTGCTTTAAATATCCGCTGCACAGTGTAGAGCGACAGATAGGAAAAATGTTCGTGATACACTGTATCGAATTGAGTGAATTCTATCAGTCGCATAACGTGCGGGAATTCGAGCGTGATGGTGCCGCCAGATTTTAACAGAGTTTTCAGTCCACGTGTGAAATCATTAATGTCGGGCACATGGGCATAGACATTGTTGCCAGCAATCAGGTCAGCTTGTTGACCATCGGCGACCAATTTTTGGGCAAGGGCTTGACCAAAAAATTCTCGAAGTACCGGTATACCTTGTTGCTCGGCAACAACGGCCGTACTGGCGGTTGGCTCGATCCCGAGGCAGGGAATATTCTTTGCGACGAAGTTCCGCAGCAGGTAGCCATCGTTTGAGGCAATTTCGACAACCAGACTCTCCGTGCCAAGCGAACATTTCTCAATCATAGCAGTCGCGTAACGTTCAGCATGAGCAAGCCAGCTTTTGGATGTGCTGGAAAAATAAGCATATTCAGAACTGAACAGCTCCTCTGCCTCGGCGTAATCTTCTGTCTGCACCAGCCAGCATTGATCACAAACCATAATTCTCAAGGGAAAATAGACTTCTGGTTTACAAAGATCTTCTTCTTTTAGATAGGCGTTAGAGGGGGGCGCATAACCAAGATCAAGAAAAGTGTGGCGCAGTTCAGTTGTGCAATGACGACATTTCATCAGATCACAAGCCCCTCAAATCTATCTTCCAACATCGGCAAATTTTGATCTCGAGGAGATAGCTCAGTTACTTCCAATGGCCAAGAAATTTCCAGTTTTTTATCATGAAAATTCACCCCACCTTCGAAAGACGCGCGGTAAGCCTCCGTGTGGCAATAGAGCATTTCAACGTTATCAGAAAGGGTTTGAAAGCCGTGCGCAAAACCGCGAGGTATTAACATTGCCCTGTTATTTTCTTCCGAGAGAATTTCAGCGTGCCACTGCAAGAACGTCGGTGACCCTTTACGCAGGTCAACAGCAACATCCCAGACTTCACCCCGAAGACAACTTACCAACTTCATCTCGCCATGAGGGGGATGCTGAAAATGCAGTCCGCGCAGTGTGCCCCTTTTTATGGTAAGGGTGTGATTTAATTGCGCAATAGAGTTAATCCATCCAACCGTCCGAAGTTCCTCTACACAAAAAAGGCGGGTAAGGAATCCTCGCGAATCTCCCAGTTTCTGACGCTGGATTAAATACAATCCGGCTAATGACAAAGATGTCGCTGTAAAACGATTCATGGAGCTGCCTCAAACGCCAAAATATCGTGCTCACACAGTAAAACAGGATTTTGCCCCTCGTTTTGAGCGCGATACCAATGCATCGTCCGCTGCAACGCTTCCTTCAGTGGCCATTTCGGGCTCATACCCAATTCAGTACGCGATTTTGAGATTTCCAGCGCCAGCCAACCAGCTTCATGAACGCCTTTCACGGTGTCGCAATACCGAACCTCACCTCGTCCATATGCGTATTTAGCCAACTCAATGACGTCTTTAACGCTTGCGGCCTCACTCGTCTCAGGACCAAAGTTATAAGCACCTGGCATCGCAGAATTTAGCCACAGTTTTTCGGCAAGATTTAAATACCCAGAAAGAGGCTCAAGAACATGTTGCCATGGACGAACCGAATCCGGTCGTCGAACCTCAAGAACATCACCTGCTTGCCACGCCCGAACAGCATCTGGGAGCAGTCGATCCTCTGACCAGTCTCCGCCGCCAATGACATTTCCTGCACGCGCAGTTGCAACCCGTACCCCCTGCTCTCTCAGAAAAGCATCCCGGTAACTGGCAACAACTAACTCACTGGCGGCTTTGCTAGCGCTATAGGGATCATATCCACCTAATTTGTCCTCTTCCCGGTATGGCCAGGACCATTCATTATTGTGATATACTTTATCCGTTGTAATTATGATCGCAACTTTAGCATCTTTGCAGTCACGCAAACCATCCAGCACATGAGCAGTTCCCATGATATTGACATCAAAAGTTTCAACCGGATTTGTATAACTTTCCCGTACTAGTGGCTGTGCTGCAAGATGAAACACTATTTCTGGCTTAGCTTTACGAATTATACGTTTAATTTCATCTCTATTCCGGATGTCACAAAAATAACTGCCCATCCCTTCAGAAATATTGGCCAGCGTAAACAAGTTAGGAGAACTCTCCGGAGGTAAAGCGACACCTGTCAGCTCGGCCCCCAACCGCTTCAGCCACAGCGCAAGCCAACCACCTTTAAATCCGGTATGCCCGGTTAAAAGAACCCGTTTACCGTGCCAAAATCCCAAACTATTCTCCATCACCAGTGGCGCCACGGAGCTTTCCCGCTTGCCCAAAGACTCTCAAGATGATTCTTATCACGCAACGTATCCATTGGCTGCCAAAAACCATCGTGCTGCCATGCCATCAGTTGCCCGTCACGCGCGAGTGTTTGAAGAGGCCCCGCTTCCCAAGACGTGTTATCGCCTTCAATCAGCGAGAATACTTCCGCTGACAGAACAAAGAATCCTCCATTGATAAGACCACCATCACCCCTGGGTTTTTCAGTAAAACCGGAGACACTTTTTCCTTCAAGATCAAGCGCACCATATCGCCCTGGCGGCTGCACTGCAGCAACAGTTGCCCACTTCCCATGCGCCTTGTGAAACTCGATCTGTTTACTAATATCGATGTCGGCAACACCATCGCCATATGTAAAGCAGAAATCTTTTTCATTTTTAAGATAGTCGGAAACGCGCCTGAGCCGCCCACCCGTCATGGAATCTTCTCCGGTATCCACCAGAGTTACCCGCCAAGGTTCAGCCTTTTGATGATGCACCTCCATCTTATTGGAATACATATCAAATGTTACATCAGACATATGCAGAAAATAGTTAGCAAAATACTCTTTAATTATATACCCTTTATAACCGCAACAAATAATGAAATCATTAACTCCATGGGCTGAATACAATTTCATAATGTGCCAAAGAATTGGCTTTCCGCCTATTTCAATCATGGGCTTTGGTTTAAGATGCGTCTCTTCGGCAATACGCGTACCTAAACCGCCAGCCAGTATTACAGCAAACATACCAATCACTCCGATAAACAAAATCCAAAAACTAGACACCAAATATTCGCATTAATAAAAAATACTAAACCCAAAAATATTAATTATTTCATGATAACTTCACGTTTCTTTTAATAAAATTTTGGTAGTCGCCAAATAATTCTATACTCCCATTAGCAATATGAACAATTTCGTCACAAGCACGAAGAGTTGAGTGCCTATGAGCAATCATAAGGACTGTTAAATCTCTGCTCAAACCGTCGATTGCCTCCATAATTGCTTCTTCTGTTTCACTATCGAGAGCACTGGTTGCCTCATCAAAAATGATTACGTCAGCTTGTCGATAAAGTGCACGTGCAATTCCTATGCGCTGACGTTGACCACCACTTAACTTGACTCCTCGTTCTCCAACAACAGTGTGAAAACCATCACGCCAACTTTCAATTGTCCTTAATATATTTGCATGAAACGCTACGTCTTTTACCCTAGCTAAGTCGACCTGGTCCCGAGGAACGCCAAAAGCAATATTTTCCGCAATTGTAGTATCAGCCAAAAAAATATCCTGCGGGACATGCGCAATATGTTTCTGCCAAGCTGGAACAATTTCCTCTGAAACCGCGACGCCATCAACTTTCACAGTTCCTTCTGTCGGCACCAATAAACCCATTACAATATCTATTAATGTCGTTTTACCACTACCCGTAACTCCAACAAAACCTACACGGCTTCCTTTTTTAATTTTGAAATCAATATCTCGGAGTATCCAATCTTGATTTTTATCGTAACAAAACGATACATGATCCAAGTAAATCTCATTTTCAAAAAAAATTGGTTTCACACCACCAGAAATGACGTAGTCAGGCAGCTTCTGATCAAGCAAATCTAAGGTATCTTCAAACGAAATTTGCGACCCACGAAGCGAAGACCACGCCTGATACTGTTGCTGTAAAACCGGAAGCAACCTTTGCGCACCAAGTGCAATTGCACCCAAGACCGGAATGGCGCCTATTATTCCATCGCTTTGGCTAGCAAGGAAAAATGCAAGAACAGACATCAATAATATGCCTAACGCCTCCATTAAAAATCGAGGACTTTGCCCAATAATATATGTATTACCCAAAGCTCTTTTTAATCCAAAATCCGCGCTTTGATAATAGTTGCAGTAAGTATTCTGACTCCCATGTATCAGAACATCTCGAATTCCACCCAAACCTTCTTGCAACACCTTGATAGCTTCAGTAGAGCTATCTGCAACTTTTTGGCTGTCTGAAACAAGCTGATTTCGAGTCGAAACAATTATAATAAAATAGATGAACCCAAATCCCATAAACGAAGAAATCGATGCCATCGGATTAATAAAAATCAAAGACGCCATCACTGATAACATCATCACAACGCCATGCATAAGTGTTAGAAATGGCAATATAACACCTGATGTCACCGTTGACGACTTTGTATATATGCTATTTATTACATCGCTGCTATTTCGTGAGGCGTGAATATAATATGGCTGGAAAAGAATTTTTTGATATATATTGACACTAATTTCATGACCAACAGAAAAAGAAAGTCGGGTCTGAACAATCACAAGCGCCAACCGCAAAGCCCCCGAAAATATGGCGGTTCCCGCAAAAATAGCAGTAAGCGGCACCAAAAGTTGATTAGGTTTTGTAAATCCGAAAAATTCCACAATTGGTTTAGCTATCTCATATTCAAAAACCTTATCGGGCGCAGAAATAATACCAAGAAACGGAACAACCGCGCCAATGCTAATCATTTCAGCAAGCGCCGAAAAAAATATCAACCCGAAAAGAAGCATAAATTGAAAACGTCTACGCCGGGTCATGTGTGCATAAAATCTCTTTATCAAAACAAACACTCTTTTCCCTTTTCGGATTAATCAAAATTAAAAACCATTACCAAAAATGCATCATTATGGCGGACCACTAAAATCGACACCCAAGCGCCATAAAACATTCAAGATGATCAACAGCCAAACTCATTTTCTCATCAATAATATGCAAATATTCGGTCCAGTCGGAAATATGGGTCAGGTCCTTTTTGCCATCGGAAATGCCCCGCAGGCCGATCAACGGCAGACCAAATTTCTGACATACCCGCCAGACGGCATAGGTCTCCATATCCACCATATCGGCCGCAATCCCGTCATAGGCTGCACCTGAAACGATATTTCCGCCCGTCGATAACGTTGCCTCGGCAATACCGGGAATACGAAGGGGCAGCGAAACAATGGCCGGAAACTCGACAAAAGGCGTGCAGCCTTTTTCAAACCCCAAGGGCGATGCGTCCATATCACGATAGGAAACGGCAGTGACCTGATAAATCTCTGCCTGCACCAGATCACGTGATCCGGCAGAGCCCAACGACACAACCACATCAGGAAGCTGCCCCAGCACCTCGCGCCGCGCCATAACCGCCGTCAAATTAACCGCCGCCTCAACCGGCCCCACCCCAATCATTTCAGGCGTAATCCGCGCCTGAAGATGCGGCCCATATTCAGCCGGGGCTGCCATGCAGTAAAGAATATCTGGTTTATCCACGCAGATTTGGCTCCGTTTCCGGCTTGCTCCCGGTATCACCCCTTTGCGACACCCTGATCATATTCAGCACGGAATATTTCATAAGTGGAGGCCAGGCCAGCTTCGAGATCAATTTCCGGTTTCCAGCCAAAAGACCTTAGACGTGTTGAATCCATCAGTTTTCGCGGCGTGCCATCCGGCTTGGTCGGATCAAAGGTGACATCACCCTGATAGCCGGTAACCTTGGCAATCAGTCTTGCAAGATCGCCAATCGCAATGTCACTGCCATAGCCCACATTGATATGACTGCACATTTCGGATGTATGGGTCTGGTATATTTCAGGCGACAAATTCATCACGTAAATGGACGCACGCGCCATATCGCTGACGTGAAGGAATTCTCGGCAGGGTGTGCCTGTCCCCCAAATCTGCACAAATGGCGCATCCGTTAATTTTGCTTCATGAAACCGGCGTAGCAAAGCAGGGATAACATGGCTGTTTTCCGGATGATAGTTATCCCCCGGGCCATACAGGTTTGTCGGCATGACGCTGCGATAGTCACGGCCATATTGCCGGGCATAGGACTCGCACATTTTGATGCCGGCAATTTTAGCAATCGCATAAGGCTCGTTGGTCGCTTCCAGATACCCGCTTAACAGGGCATCTTCCGCCATCGGCTGCTGTGCATCACGCGGATAGATGCAGCTGGATCCCAAAAACAGCAAACGCTGCACATCTGTGAGATGGGCAGCGTGAATGACATTCGCTTCGATCATCAGGTTCTGGTAAATGAACTCTGCCGGATAGGTATTATTGGCGTGGATACCACCAACCTTTGCCGCCGCCAGATAGACCTGATCGATTTTTTCTTCTGCAAAGAAATCCTGCACGGCTGACTGCGACGTCAGATCAAGCTCCGCATGGGTGCGGGTGACCAGGTCAACGTCATGATCTGCGGTAAGCTGGCGCAATATTTCTCCGCCAACCATGCCGCGATGTCCTGCAACAAAAATTCTTTGCTTGCCTGTTGTCATCAGCTTTCCACCTGCAGGGCAACGTCAAAGCCATGTTCTTTGAGCAATGCATGACGGCGGGCCTGATCAAGGTCATGCGCCATCATTTCATCAATCATTTCTTCCAGGGTTATTTCCGGAAGCCAGCCAAGATCCTGATGCGCCTTTGACGGATCCCCCAGCAGGGTTTCCACTTCCGCCGGACGGAAGTAACGCGGATCTACCCGGACAATAACATCTCCCGCCTTCAGCGCCGGGGCAAGGTCGCCCTCAACGTGCTCGACAATGGCCTGTTCATCCACACCATTGCCCTCAAATCGCAATGTTATGCCCAGATAGGCGGCCGATTTTTCAATAAACTGGCGCACGCTATACTGTTTACCGGTTGCAATCACGTAATCCTGGGGATTGTCCTGCTGCAACATCATCCATTGCATACGGACATAATCCTTGGCATGGCCCCAGTCCCGCAGGCTGTCCATGTTACCCATATAAAGGCATTGTTCCAAACCCTGTGCGATATTTGACAGGCCACGGGTGATTTTACGGGTCACAAACGTTTCGCCGCGGCGCGGGCTTTCATGATTGAACAAAATACCGTTACAGGCATACATGCCATAGGCTTCGCGGTAATTAACCGCGATCCAATAGGCATAAAGCTTGGCAACCGCATAGGGGCTGCGCGGATGAAAGGGTGTGGTTTCCTTTTGGGGAATTTCCTGCACCAGACCATAAAGTTCGCTGGTTGAGGCCTGATAAAAGCGGGTTGTTTTTTCCAGACCTAAAAACCGGATCGCTTCAAGCAAGCGCAGGGTGCCAATGGCATCAACGTCAGCTGTATATTCAGGTGCTTCGAAGCTGACAGCCACATGGCTCTGCGCACCGAGATTATAAACCTCGTCCGGACGAACGTCATTTATGATGCGCGTCAGATTGCTGGTATCCGACAGATCACCATAATGCAGAAACAGGTTGCGATTAGACGCATGCGGGTCCTGATAGAGATGGTCGATACGGCTGGTATTAAGCGAACTGCTGCGTCGTTTGATCCCGTGGACTTCATAGCCCTTATTCAGAAGGAACTCCGCCAGATAGCTGCCATCCTGGCCGGTGATTCCTGTAATCAGTGCTTTTTTGGTCATTATTCCGCAGGGCTCTCTAAATCGCTAAAATTACGTCCATAATCATCATCCAGGCGAACAATGTCGTCTTCACCCAGATAGGTGCCGGATTGAACTTCAATCATTTCCAGCGGGATTTTCCCGGGATTTTCCATCCGGTGGACGGCGCCCAACGGGATATAGGTTGATTCATTCTCGCGCAACAGGAACTTCCGCTCATCGCAGGTTACCAGTGCTGTACCTTTCACAACGATCCAGTGCTCGGCCCGATGATGGTGGCGCTGCAGGGAAAGCTTGGCCCCCGGCTTCACCGTGATACGTTTCACCTGATGGCGTTCACCAATTTCAATACTGTCATAAGCGCCCCAGGGGCGAGCGACCTTGCGATGTGCGACGGCCTGTGAACGATCTTCCTCTGCAAGCTCGGAAACCACCTGCTTGATGCTTTCAACGGCATCACGACTGCTGATCATGACAGCGTCTGGCGTATCAACAACAATCAGGTCTTTGACACCAACGGTGACAACAAGGCGGTTCGGGTCCGCATGTACAAATGTATTTTCTGTCGCAATGGCTTTTACGTTGCCAGTCGCGCCACCCGCGCTATTGCCAGCTTCATCCGCCGGATTAAGATCAGCCAGGGCATTCCAGCTGCCCACATCGCTCCAGCTTCCGGAAAAGGGACAGACGACGACATTCTCGGCCTTTTCCATCACTGCATAATCGATGCTTTTCGCTTCGGCATTGGCAAAGGCTGCGGCGTCAGGACGAATAAACCGTCCGTCTTTTGAATGATGGCTGATCGCCTCTTCGCAGGCTTTCAGAGTTGTTGGTGCAAATGTCGCAAGGGCGTCCGTCAAAACATCCCGGCGCACCAGAAAAATCCCGGCATTCCAGACATGCTTTCCCGATGCCAGAAATTGCGTTGCCCGTTCAATACCGGGTTTTTCCAAAAAGCCACGTGACTGAAAACAGCCATTCTCTAGCTTTTCACCCATTTCAATATAGCCATAAGCCGTACTTGGCGCATGCGGCACAACACCGAACGTTACGATTTTGCCTTCGGCCGCCGCTGGTGCCGCACCTTGCACCATTTCCACAAAAGCCTCGTCATCGGGAATAAAATGGTCCGCTGGACAAAACAACAGGAGGTCATTTGCTTTGCCAACCGCCAATGCACCAAGTGCCATCGCAGGGGCTGTATCACGAGCAAACGGTTCAAGCACCTGCGTGACATCGCAACCAGCAAGACCAGCGGCTTCATCAACCAGAAAACGCTGTGCTTCCGAACCGATAGCGACAATTGACCCGAAAGGCTTTAACCGGGAAAACGTCATCTCCAACAGGGACCTGCCACCAATCAGGGGCACAAACTGCTTTGAGTAATCCCGGCGTGATAACGGCCATAAACGGGTACCAGAACCGCCACATAAGACGATTGGACACACAATATGATTACTTACGACACTATTCATTCAAAACATGCCTCTCTGCAGCGTCCCGGAACGTCTCATTTAAGTAAACTGACGCGCCCCAAATGCTTTTAAAATTTCCGTGCTAAATGCCTTTAATTCTCTCAGGCCGCGCGATCAAATTTAACACCAGCCTTTTCTAAGTTTTTATGAAAGTCGCGATACGATTGCAAACGAACAATGCCGCCCTGATACATCAAAACAGCTAACGGTCACTCGCGACTGAAATTTTTTTAAAGGAAAAATGGCGCACCCGACAGGATTCGAACCTGTGGCCTTTGCCTTCGGAGGGCAACGCTCTATCCAGCTGAGCTACGGGTGCGCAGGGCGTTGGTGCAATCTCACCAAGCGGTTTGGGTGATACAGGTTTTGCGACGCGCGAGCAAGGGTTTTTGACACTGGAGTACCAATAATACCTTCCCTTTCCTCCAATAACCGTGACCTGCAATAGAAAGCAAATGCTGTGACAAACGGCCTGGATCACCAGGGGGTCAGTGAGGCTCAAATCCAGCACTTTGCCGCTATAGACAAATTTAGCTGTTGACCCTCAAAAACGTCGCCATCATCCTTTGAAGATTATGATCACTGACCCTAACTTGGGACGAAGGCCGTTGATTAAAGGCAAGGCATCACTGCCTTCAAGCATGAACAGACCATTCTAGTGATCAGGGCTGTATACTCGAGCTTTGCCGACCGGACTTTACGGGTAGATCGAGGCCTCCGGAAAAAGAGAACTGAGGCGGGACCGGTCGCTCACGCATCTCAACAGCCTGCTTATCAACTCTCAACATCCCGCCGTTCATAGGGGTCGCGCACGACCCAGGTGCCGTTCCATTCGCGGTCCTGTTCGCGGCGGCTGAGGCGTTCCATGCGGTTGATCATGAGCTGGGCGGCGAAGTCGCTGTCGTTAAATTCCAGCACTTTTTCAAATAACGGGGTCGCTTCGTCAAATGTGCCATCGCGGTAAAAGCCCATGGCCGTTTCGTAATCCCGGCGCCATTCGCGGCGATCATCGCTAAGCTGGCCGCTTTCCGAAAGCACCTCGTAGAGATAAACTACCTTTTCCGTGCCCAGCAGCACCACATGGTCCAGGTCGCGCATTTCCACATCTGATGATGCCAGCCCTGCCGTTTCGTTAGAGGCAAGAATGCGTGTACCATAAATGCGGTTGGCCTTTTCAAGGCGGTGCGCATAGTTCACGCAATCGCCCACCACCGTATAGGCCCGGGATTTATCGGTGCCGATCGAACCAACCACAACCTCACCCGTCGCAATCCCGATGCGGATATCCAGACCGTGATCGCCGATCAAATCGGCATATTTGGTCTTAAGGGCGTTAAAGCGGGCCACCTGCTCCAATGCGGCCTTGCAGGCATGCATGGCATGGCTTTTTTCATTGCAAAAGGGCGGGCCCCAAAAGCCCATCACTCGGTCGCCAATGAAATTATCAATAATACCGCTATGGCCGGAAATCGGCTCTGTCATTGCGGTCAGATAGTCATTGAGGAAATCAACCAGCTTTTCCGGTGCTGTATGTTCCGCCAGCCAGTCAAATCCAGTCAAATTAACCACGCTTACCGTCATCACCCGCTTTTGCGAGGTTTCAAGCGCCGTTTCCTGCGACAGCAGATTATTCAGAACCTTTGGATCAACATATTTGCCAAAGCGTTCACGCATGCGAAAACGCACACGCAATTCACGCGTCATCCGGTTAAAGGCATTGGCCAGCGCAGAAAAGTCACCCTGCCCCTTGAAATCCAGACTGGTATCAAGCTGGCCGGACTGCACGCTGTTAATCGCCTTGGTCGTATCATTAACCGTCCGTGCAACGCCGATCCCGAGATAATAGGCAATGCCAAGCCCTGCCACCGCCGCAAGCAGCATCATGATAAATTCGGCCTGGATCAGGAAATCCTCGCGGGCTGAAACCGCCTCGACCGTTTCGGCAACATAGCGTTCAAGGCGCAAAATCTCGCTGCGCAGGTTAAGCACGATATTGCGGTGAATACCGCGCACGATGTTTTCCTGGCGCTGCGCGGTTAAAATATCGCCATCCCGCACCGAATCGAGGAGCTTTTCAACACCCAGGTTAAATTGCGAGGAAATATCTGCAAATTCGCGCATCCGCACATCAAGGTTCAGCAAAACGCCCTGGTCAAAATGCGTGCTGGCCTGTGCCCGGCCCAATGCGGCCGATGTAAATGCCTTGCGAAAAGCCTGTTCGATCTGGGTCTGTTTGGCGCTGATCTCGATCTCGATCCCGCTGAGAAGCGAGGCATCGGCCCCGTCGCTATCAAGCACACGCATATAACGATCAAGAAGGGATATCTGTTCAAGCTGGCGGGCGCGCACATCGGAAAGTGCATCCTTGACCGGCGTCACATAGCGCGACACGGCCTCAAGGTCACCATTGATGCCAAGCGACTGGATTACGGAGAAACCGGTTCCAATGGTCAGGCAAACGACAAAAAACGCCGCGACCCCCAGGAACTTTGCTCGAACGGTCCGCAGCATACCGGCCCTGATCCTTCCGCAATGGACTGATCCGTTACCATCCCAAACGCCACCTCACAGGATGACGATCAATGGCCTGTCAGCCCTTATTTTTCAAATGCTTCAAAATGTTACCCGATCATGGCCGCGCGGTCAAAAAGCAATCGGTTAACGGCATTGCGCCGAACCCGAATGTGGCCTGCCCTTTATCCACGCTGCCATATCAGCAATCACATGTGGCCCGTTCAAATCGCGCAACAGCATGTGATAGCCCTTCTCATACACACAAATTGTTGCCGATCCATTATCAAGCCCGCCTTTACCGCCATTTTCCGGCAAGTCACGTGCAAAATCCGCCATCACCGCCGGGGGAATAACCTGGTCACGCCGCCCCGTCATCAACAAAACCGGCAAATGCAAATCGCCTGCGCGCATCCGCGCCCTATCCATTAGATCGGCAAGGCCCGCCACCATATCAACCCGCACCGACGATAACATATTGTGGTCGCGCGACAGGCGGCGCAGCATTTCGATATTGTCAGATGGCCAAATTTCAAGCCCGCGTCCCGAAACCGGCAGCCACGGCAAACTGTGGGACAAAACTGACAATGGCAGCGTCTGATACCAGGGCATGTCACCCCGGTCCCACACGGCGGGCGACACCAGAATAACCCCATCCATCAATTGCGGTCGTGTTGCTGCAGTTAAGGTCGCTACCGCTGCCCCCATCGATACACCAGCCAGATAAACCGGCACATCGGGATAGCGATGATGCAAAACCATCAAAGCGTCGCTGGCATCCTGCACCAGGGTTGTCATACCCGGCCAAAATCCCCGCGTGGGCGAGCGCCCAAATCCGCGCTGGTCATAGGCATAAACGGCAATGTCTTGCCCGCGCAGCGCCTGCCCGGCTTCGGCAAGGCCATTGGCATAATCGCCAAAACCATGCAGCGCCAAAACAACCGCAGTTGGTGGCGTTGCCGCGCCCTTATTGTCGCTGACTGCGGCTTTACCGGCACCTCCTGCAACTTCCACACCCGCCCCAGCGGCCCCTTCCAAATCCCCCGGCAGCCAGCTTTGCAAAGCCAGTTGGGTGCCATCAGCCGTTTGGAAATAACCTGAAACCCCGGCAGGGTCAGCGCGATCAGATTTGGCAGAAGCGGCAATGAATGCCACCGGCGACACAGGATCACCCGCCGGGCGGATGGTGGGCGCACAGGCGACAAGAAATGCCAGAACCGGCAGCAGGACCAATCCCGCCCAAATCCTCGATATCGGCAAAAATTTCAAACCCGTCACGCGCTGGCGCCTGGCCCTTTGTTGCGCAGATACATCATGCATCAAATGCCAGGTCTCCGGTTATGGGCAGAAATCAGCGGGGCTGGGATAACCCTCAAAACCAGCATCCGTTACAAACAACAATCCCGGCAAGGAAATTGTTCCTGCCGGGATCATCAGGGGCGTCATGCCCAAATCATTCACTGGCTGTTATCAGGCCGCGCGACCAGATTTGCCTTCTGCCAGCGACTTGTCATTCTCGCGGGTCAGCATCAGGAAGATATCTTCCAGATCGCCCTCATCGGTTGACAGGTCATTAATCTCAAGGCCACTGGCCTGGATCGCATGAAGAATGTCAGCCATGCTGTTTTCGCTCGGGCGATAGTGAAGCGCGATCTGGCTTTCACCTTTCTGCTCTGCCCCCCACGGGGTCAGGGCATCGGGCACACCATTAAGCGTCCCCTTCACCGTCAGGATCAGCGCTTTGTGATCAATACGCCGCAGAAGGGTCTTCTTGTCTTCATGGGCAATAACCTTGCCTTTGTTGATAATGGCGATTTGATCACAAAGCTCTTCGGCTTCTTCAAGGTAATGCGTGGTCAGAACAATGGTCACGCCGGCCTTGTTCAGTTCCTTCACATAGGCCCACAATTGCTGGCGCAGTTCGATATCAACACCGGCAGTCGGTTCATCAAGCACCAGAACAGGCGGGTTATGCACCATTGCCTTGCCCACCAGAAGACGACGACGCATCCCGCCCGAAAGAGAACGCGCATACGAATCCGCCTTATCAAGCAAACCAATAGCCTGCAAAATTTCGTCGGTCCTTCGTTCGGATTTGGGCACGCCATACAGGCCAGCCTGCAATTCCATCGCCTGACGCGGGCTGAAAAATGCATCCAGATTCAATTCCTGGGGCACGATACCAATCGAACAGCGCGCCAGGCGCATTTCATCGACAATGTCGTGGCCCCAGATTTTTGCGCTGCCGCCCGTCTTGGTTACCAGACCTGCCAAAATATTGATAAAAGTCGATTTTCCGGCGCCATTCGGCCCCAGAAGAGCAAAAAACGACCCGCGGGGAATTTTCAGGGAAACGTCATCAAGCGCGAGCTTTTCACCCTGCGCGCTTTTATAGACCTTGGTCAGTCCTTCGACCTCGATCGCATAATCGGGCATTGCATTCATAAATGCATGATCTCCGCTCTTTTCCACATGGCGCAATTGCGCTAAACCGATGCGGAAGTGTTGATTGAATATGCGTTATGGGTATCATCCCCGTCGAACCGGGGTCAATATCGCCGCAAACTGGGAACTGGATATATGAAGATCACCGAAGAAATCAAAGTCGGCAGCCTGAATATCGCCTGCGACGGTGGCAAAGGCCATCTTGGTCACCCGACCGTTTATCTCAATCTTGAAGAAAAGGGCGAGGTGGTCTGCCCCTATTGCTCCAAGAAATACATCCTGGACAAAACCCTGGCGCATGCCGACCACTAAGGTCGCCCTGCCTGCAAAACCCGGTCTAAACACATCACCGGGTCTGCCGGGCTTTCACCTGTCCTGACCTGCCCGCCTCACCCGTCGCGGCAATCATGCTGCGGCCCAAAACGGGGACTATCCATGACGTCTGCTCCGACTTCCTTAAACAGCTTCCGCTCCATGCCTGATCCTGACGGGCATTTTGGCCAGTTTGGTGGCCGCTTTGTCGCCGAAACCCTGATGCCGCTGATCCTGGAACTGGAGCAGGCCTACAAGGATGCCAAGGAAGATCCCGAATTCCGCCGGGAAATGGATTACTTCCTGAAATATTACGTGGGTCGTCCCAATCCGCTTTATTTCGCCGAAGGCCTGACCAACCATCTGGGCGGGGCAAAAATCTATTTCAAGCGCGAAGACCTGAACCATACCGGCGCGCACAAGATCAATAACTGCATCGGCCAGATCCTGCTGGCAAAACGCATGGGCAAAACCCGCATCATCGCGGAAACCGGCGCTGGCCAGCATGGTGTGGCAACCGCCACCGTCTGTGCGCGCTTTGGTCTGCCCTGCACGATCTATATGGGTGCGAAAGACATCGAACGTCAGTCGCCCAACGTATTTCGCATGCGTTTGCTGGGTGCCGAGGTCAAACCGGTAACGTCAGGTTCGCGTTCGCTGAAAGATGCGATGAACGAAGCCCTGCGTGACTGGGTCACCAATGTTGCCGATACTTTCTATATCATTGGCACGGTTGCAGGCCCGCACCCCTACCCGGAGCTGGTCCGTGATTTCCAGTGCGTGATCGGCAACGAAGCCCGCGCCCAGATTTTGGAAGCCGAAGGCCGCCTGCCCGATGAAGTCATCGCTGCGGTTGGGGGCGGTTCAAACGCCATGGGCCTGTTCCACCCGTTCCTGGATGACAAGGACGTCGCCATTACCGGTGTCGAGGCCGCAGGCCATGGTGTGCATACCGGCCATCATGCCGCCAGCCTGACCGCAGGCCGCCCGGGCGTTTTGCATGGCAACCGCACCTATCTTCTGATGGATGATGACGGCCAGATCAAAGAAGCCGACTCGATTTCGGCAGGCCTGGATTACCCCGGCATTGGTCCGGAACATTCCTGGCTGAAAGATAACGGTCGTGCGACCTATGTTTCGATCACGGACAAGGAAGCACTCGATGCTTTCACCCTGTGTTCGGAAAAAGAAGGCATCATTCCTGCCCTGGAATGCAGCCATGCCCTGGCGCAGATCGTAAAGACCGCGCCGAAAATGGGCAAAGACCAGATCATTCTGATGTGCCTGAGCGGACGCGGCGACAAGGACATCTTTACCGTGGCTGAAGCACTGGGAGTCAAACTGTGAGTGACGCAATCATCGGCGGCCAGGACCGCATCGCCAAACGGTTCGACAAGCTGCGCGCGGAAAATCGCGCTGGTCTGGTAACCTTCATCACCGCTGGCGACCCGGACCCGGAAACCTCGTTTGAAATCCTGAAATCCCTGCCCGAAGCCGGTGCGGACATCATCGAACTGGGCATGCCCTTTACCGATCCGATGGCCGATGGCCCGGCGATCCAGGAAGCATCGAACCGCGCGCTTGCCGCCGGCATGCATATGCGCAAAACGCTGTCGCTGGTTCGTGGTTTCCGCGATCAGGATCATGAAACACCGATCATTCTGATGGGCTATTACAACCCCATCTATATTTACGGTGTTGATGAGTTTCTGGAAGATGCCCGCAATGCAGGCGTTGATGGCCTGATCGTTGTTGACCTGCCGCCCGAAGAAGACAACGAGCTTTGCATTCCGACGGTCAATAAGGGGCTTAGCTTTATCCGCCTGACCACCCCGACCTCTGATGACAAACGCCTGCCCAAACTGGTACAGAACACCAGCGGCTTTGTTTATTATGTGTCGGTTGCCGGTGTGACAGGGGCTGGTTCGGCCACCAATGACCAGATTGTCGAGGCCATGGCCCGCCTGCGTCGCCATACCGAATTGCCCATCGCTGTCGGGTTTGGCATTAAAACGCCAGCCCAGGCTGCCGAAGTTGCCCGTGAGGCCGATGCCGCCGTTGTTGGCTCGGCGATTGTATCAAAAATCGCAGAAAGCCTTGACGAAAACGGCAAGGCCACCGATAACACCGCCCTTGTAGTCACTGGCCTGGTACGTGAACTGGCCGATGGCGTGCGCAACGCCCGCAAATAACGTTGCGCCCACCAGCAAGACCGATATAGGCAAAACCGAGGATCAATATCCGATATGTCGTGGCTGACTGAATTCGTTCGTCCCAAAATTCAGAAACTGGTTCGCCGCAGCGATGTGCCCGAAAATCTCTGGCACAAATGCCCGTCCTGCGAACAGATGATTTTTCATCGCGATCTCGCGAAGAATGACCATGTCTGCCAGCATTGCGGTCATCACATGCGGATTTCCGCCCGCAACCGTCTGGAACTGATGTTTGACAGCGGCAAATACCAGACCATCGAATTGCCTTCGGTCCCGGTTGATCCGCTGCGTTTCCGCGATCAGAAAAAATACACTGATCGCCTGAAAGTCGCACAGGCCAAAGCCGAATTCAAAGATGCCCTGGCTGTTGCCCATGGCACCGTTGGCGGCCATGCCACCGTTATCGCTGTGTTCGACTTTTCCTTCATGGGTGGGTCAATGGGTACTGCTGTTGGCGAAGGCATTGTTGCCGCCGCTGAACTGGCCGTTGTCCAGGATGCAGCGCTGATCATCGTTCCCGCATCGGGCGGCGCACGTATGCAGGAAGGCATTCTTTCCTTGATGCAGATGGCGCGTACCACCGCTGCAATCGAAAAGGTCAAGGAAAAGGGCCTGCCCTATTTCGTGCTGCTGACCGACCCGACCACCGGTGGCGTTTCGGCATCCTTTGCCATGCTGGGTGATATCCAGATCGCTGAACCTGGCGCACAGATCGGCTTTGCCGGTCGCCGCGTGATCGAAAACACCATTCGCGAAAAACTGCCGGAAAACTTCCAGACAGCCGAATATCTGCTGGAACATGGCATGGTCGATATGGTGGTGCCGCGCAGCGAACTGAACGAAACCTTTGGCCGCCTGATCGACATGATCCGCCGCCCCAAACCGGGTGCGTCGGTTGTGCCGCTCAAGGGCGCTAAAAAGGGCGATGCCAAATCCAAAAATACAACTGCGGAAAAAGCTGACTGAACATGCAGGTGCCTCCATCGCGAAGCAGCGCCATTCTTGGCCGACTCGGCCTGCTTCACCCAAAGATAATTGATTTATCACTGGGCCGAATTGCAACCTTGTTGCAGAAACTGGGCGATCCGCACCTCAAACTTCCGCCAGTCATCCATATCGCCGGCACAAATGGCAAGGGTTCGACCCTTGCCTATTTGCGCGCGATCTACGAGGCAGCGGGCCTGCGGGTCCATACCTCGACCTCGCCGCATCTTGTTACCTTCCATGAACGGATCGTTCTGGCGGGCAAACAGATCAGCGAAGACGAACTGTGCGACCTGCTTGAAGAAGTCGAACGCATCAATGGCGGCGCGCAGATCACCTATTTTGAAATCACACAGGCAGCAGCTTTCCTGGCCTATTCACGGGTCGAGGCCGATGTGCTGTTGCTCGAAACCGGGCTTGGCGGGCGCTATGACGCAACCAACGTGCTGCCCCATCCGGCCCTGTGTGTGATTACCCCAGTATCAATCGACCATCAGGCATTTCTGGGCGACACGGTTGAAAAAATCGCCTTCCAGAAAGCCGGTATCATGAAAACCGGCACGCCCTGTGTCATTGCGCCGCAAATGCTGCCCGCCTTTGATGTGCTGGTGCGCCATGCTGGCAAGGTCAATACGCCGCTTGTCACCAATTTCGCCATCACCGCCGAAGATGACGATGGTTTTGACATCCATATCAATGGCGATGCCGTGCGCCTGCCTGCCCCGGCCCTGCCCGGGCGCCATCAATATGTGAATGCGATGGTGGCAACGGTTGCCGCCCGCACAGCCGGAATCACCCCTGCCGGGCAGGATAATATCGATTTCGAAACAATCGGCCGTGGCCTTCGCAATGCAAGCTGGCCTGCCCGCCTGCAACGCCTGACCAAAGGGCCAATGCTTAAATCCCTGCCAGACGGTGCCGAACTGGTTGTGGATGGCGGGCATAATATCGCGGCGGCCGCCGTCATTGCCGACTGGCTTAAACGCAATCCGGTTGACGGGGAAACAGTGGTCATTACCGGCATGCTGTCCAACCGTGATGCTGGGGCCTTCCTCGGCTATATCGCGTCCCTGGTCGATGGTCTGGCCGGTGTTGTCATCCCCGGCGATGAACACCAGTCCCATTCAGCAGCCCATATCGCCGAAACCGGCACCAGTCTCAATATTCCCTCCAAACCGGCGGACGGGGTTGAGGAGGCTTTGTTGTCATTGCGAAATGATTTTTGCAATATCAAGCGCGTGTTGATCCTAGGATCGCTCTACCTTGCCGGGCATGTGCTGGCCGATCATTCCTGATCAGCCCGAATTTCCCGCCAAAGCATCAAAAGGCAGCCCCAAAAGCTGCCTTTGCAGTTTTCTTTACATATCAATGCATTAAAACATACCAACTGGTATGGATGTAGCGTTTTCTGAGGATTTGAAGGGCTTGAAAGGCCGTTCGGGATGGTCCGATAGTTGGATTTTTGCGCCAATCCATCGCCATGATCACCGCCCTGTCCGCGTCCTAGCGCCGCACGGTAGCAAGGGTTTTTCCACCGCCCGCAGCACGCCCAGGCCGGTTGCCGGTTACAGGCCCCACACCCAAACCGTTATGGCGGTTTTGCATATTTGCCCGCGTCGAACCAGTACGGCCGGTGCCTGCACCACCTGCATTACCTGCATTACCTGCATCACCTGCCCTGCCGCCACGACCTTCGCGGTAATTTGTCTGGCTGGCACCTGCGTTAGGGTCATTGCCATCATCGAAAGGCGGGCTTTCGCGGCGGCGCACCGATTTACCCGAAAACCACGTATAGGCGACCACATACAAAATAAAGCCACCCACACCGATGGTCAGTGTCAGAAACTGCAATATCGGGATGAAGCTGCCAAACATGCCAGCACCGCCGTAAATCATGAAAATGCACACGGCCGCCACAGGCGCCAGCGCCATAAAAAACAGCCCCCGCACCTTGGACCGGATCGGCCGGTAATGCATCAGCATCAAATAAAACAGATGCATCAGCGTGACAAAAACCAGAAGCTTGATCAGCAGCACAAACTGGTCACCGTTTGACAGGCTTTGGTTCCGTTCATAAATGCCAAAGGCGCGAAACAGCCCGTGTAACGCCCCGCCAAACAGAATGAGCGTTAGAAGGACGCGTAAAATCGGCCCACGCGACAGCCAGCTTTCCTGGTCGGTCTTGCGTCGGCCACGATTTTTGCCCTTCGCCCCTTTTTTGCGGGTTTTGCGACGGTGGGAAAGTTTCATGTCATCGGTGATTTCGCGCGAAAGCCCTGCCGCCTCGACCCCTTTGCCGAACGGTTGATAAACGGGTTTTTCACCGCGTTTATTCACAGATTTTTCGTCGCGCCGTTTCACGTATGCCTTTTCCCCCACAAAGCATATAACCCATCCATTCCCGAACCATAACAAGGCTGACCCGTTATTGTCAGCACAAAGCACGGTTGCCGACAATTCGGCCTCGCACTACTCGACTTCTCGCACCGTATGCGGCATTCTGCGGGCCACCCAATTCATCGAGAAAAACGAGCATCCATCGTATGACCGATACTGCCCAGCCTCCCCGCCGCGTCGTCCTGGTTGACGGGTCCGGCTTTATTTTCCGCGCGTTTCACGCATTGCCGCCCATGAACAGCCCCGACGGAACCCCCGTCAATGCCGTTTATGGCTTTTGCACCATGCTGATGAAGCTGCGCGAAGATACCCGCCCCGATCATATGGCGGTAATTTTCGATACCAAGGGCAAATCGTTCCGCAACGATTTTTATCCGGATTACAAGGCACACCGTCCGCCCCCCCCGGAAGAGCTGATCCCCCAGTTTGGCCTGATCCGCGATGCCGTGCGGGCCTTTAACCTGCCCTCGATCGAACTTGAAGGCTATGAAGCCGACGACCTGATCGCAACCTATGCCCGCCAGGCCGCCGAACAGGGTGCCGATGTGATCATCGTGTCCTCGGATAAGGACCTGATGCAGCTTGTGACTGACCGTGTCGAAATGTTTGATGCGATGAAAAACCGCACCATTCGCGCAGACGAGGTGATGGAAAAATTTGGCGTCGCACCTGACAAGGTCATTGATGTGCAGGCCCTGGCTGGCGACCCGG
Source organism: Thalassospira marina (assembly GCF_002844375.1). NCBI lineage: Bacteria > Pseudomonadati > Pseudomonadota > Alphaproteobacteria > Rhodospirillales > Thalassospiraceae > Thalassospira > Thalassospira marina. The sequence goes on from NZ_CP024199.1 coordinate 4,218,247, forward strand.
TCGATAACGTGCCCGGTGTGCCCGGAATTGGCGTTAAAACCGCCGCCCAGCTGATTACCGAATATGGCGATCTGGATACGCTTCTGGAACGCGCCGGTGAAATTAAGCAGCCGAAACGCCGTGAAAAGCTGCTGGAAAATGCCGATATGGCCCGCGTTTCGCGCGATCTGGTCCGTCTGAAAACCGATGTGCCCGTCACCCTCCCGGTCGATGATTTTGACCTGCGCGAACCCGATGCCGATGTACTGCTATCCTTTATCGCGACCCATGGCTTCAAATCGCTGACATCAAAGGTAAAGGCCAAATTTGGCGGTACCGTTGATGAAAATGGTATCACCGAAGCCGGTACCGGCGTGAATGACGTCAGTGTCACCAAGGCCGAATATGAACTGGTCCAGGATGAAGAAAGCCTGAAAAAATGGATCGCCAAGGCCGATTATGAAGGCGTTCTGGCGGTTGATACCGAAACCACGTCGCTTAATGCCCATCAGGCGCGACTGGTTGGTATTTCCATCGCCGTGAAACCCGGCGAGGCTTGCTACATCCCGCTGACGCATGGCATGGGCGACGAAGAAACCGAACCCAAAGCCGCCCAGGGCGGGTTTGATTTTGGCAGCGACCCTGCCGGTGACAAAGAAACTGCCGACATCCCCAAACAGATCCCGGTCAAACGCACAATCGAGCTTTTAAAACCCCTGCTTGAAGATCGCGGGGTTCTGAAGATCGGGCAGAATATCAAATATGATAAAATCATCTTTGCCCGTCACGGCATCGATGTTGCCCCGATTGATGACACCATGGTTCTGTCCTATGTGCTTGATGGCACCAGCCACGGGCATGGCATGGATGAACTGGCGGATCTGCATCTAGGCTATAAAACCATCAAATTTACCGATGTCGCAGGTACGGGCAAAAACCAGCTTACCTTTGACCAGGTCCCGCTGGACAAGGCGCTCGATTACGCCGCCGAGGATGCCGATATCACCCTGCGTCTGCATCGGCTGTTAAAGCCGCGCATCGCCCAGGAACATATGGCCAGCGTTTATGAAACGCTGGACCGTCCGCTGGTGCCGGTTCTGGCAAAGATGGAAGCGTTGGGCGTTAAGGTCGATGCCGACAAGCTGCGCGACCTGTCATCGGACTTTGCCACCCGTATGGCTGCGCTTGAAACAACCATTCATGAAATGGCGGGCGAAACCTTTAACCTTGGCAGCCCCAAGCAGCTAGGCGAAATCCTGTTTGAGAAAATGAGCCTGCCGGGCGGCAAAAAAACCAAAACCGGCGCCTGGCAAACCGGTGCCGATGTGCTTGAAGCCCTGGCCGCACAGGGCCACGACCTGCCTGAACGGCTTTTGGAATGGCGCCAGCTGTCCAAGCTCAAAAGCACCTATACCGACGCGCTGGCAAACCACATCAACCCGCAAACCGGGCGTGTGCACACCAGCTATGGGCAGACCAACGTCAATACCGGCCGCCTGTCTTCCAATGATCCGAACCTGCAGAACATTCCGATCCGCAGCGAAGAAGGCCGCAAAATCCGTACAGCCTTTATCGCCGATAAAGGCTGCAAGCTGATTTCGGCTGACTATTCGCAAATCGAACTGCGCCTTCTGGCCCATGTTGCCGAAATCGATGCCCTGCGCAATGCCTTTAAAAATGGCGAGGATATTCACGCCTCGACCGCCTCAAAGGTGTTTGGTGTACCCATCGAAGGCATGGACCCGATGGTGCGCCGCAAGGCCAAGGCAATCAACTTTGGCATCATTTACGGTATTTCGGCCTTTGGCCTCGCCAACCAGCTTGGCATTCCGCAAAAAGAAGCCAAGGAATTCATCGAAGCCTATTTTGAAATCTATCCCGGCATCCGCGATTACATGGACCGCGCCAAAGAATTTGCCAAAACCCATGGCATGGTGCGTACCCTGTTTGGCCGTAAGATTTTCATCAATGGCATCAATGATAAAAACGGCATGCGCCGCAGCTTTGGCGAACGTGCGGCCATCAACGCCCCGATCCAGGGCGGTGCAGCCGATATCATCAAACGCGCCATGATCGCGGTTCCCGGCGCCCTGCAAGATGCTGGCCTTAAAACCCGCATGCTGTTGCAGGTCCACGACGAACTGATCTTTGAAGCCCCGGAAGCGGAAACCGAACAGGCGGTAAAAGTCATTCGCGATGTGATGGAAAATGCCGCCAGCCTTTCCGTGCCGCTTATTGCCGATGCCGGCATTGGCGATAGCTGGGCTGATGCACATTAATTGCTACTATTGCGATAGATAACGGCAAATACTTAAGTCGTTCTAATTTAGCAAAAACATATAAATCCCCCGTGATCTTGTAAATCACGGGGGATTTTTTGTAATAAAACATCTTCTTCCCTGTGAAGTTTTAAAATACTTCCCATCTTCAACAATATCGCTACCATTACGTTGCTGTTTCACGCGAATGGGGATGGGATATTCGTGAGACTGTTTGCCCGATTGGACTTTCTGAACCTCAGACAACGACCATCGGATTTCGGCGGCTTGCATGCAAATGACTGCACCCCGAATAAAGGCGCATATTGCCCGGACACCATCCTGCCCCGCCCCAAACGCCACCACGTTTCTTTCACCCTGGCGGTGCTTTTCGCCCTGACCTTCCTGTTTCCGGCATCCGGTCCGGTGCTTGCCGCCCCTGTTGAACTGGCCGATGCCGTTGTGACGGAAGGCGATAACAATAGCGCGCCCAATACAGGCGCCCCAGATACCACATCATCAGATGAGCACACCTCGGCAGCCCAGAGCGCAAAATCGCAATCGGGTACCCCTAAGCCATCCGATACGGCCCCAACCAATCCGGCCCCGATGCAGGATTCGCAAAATGGCAGTGCGGATGGCACCAAAGCCGACCCCGCCGCCAGCCCGAACAAGCCCCGCAAAATCGAACTGGTCACCACCGAATGGCCGCCCTATTCCGGCGAAGATCTGACCGATTTCGGACTGAGCAGCAGCACGATAAGCGCCACCTTTGCCGCCGCTGATATCGAGACCCACATCACCGTTTTGCCCTGGCGGCGGGCCCTGCAGGCCTTTCACACCGATCCCGATATTGATGGCGTTTTCCCGGTTTATAAGGACCGCGAAAATATCGACGATGTCCTGCTTTCCGCCCCGATCAGTTTCAGCCCGGTGGGTTTTGTCGTTTATCACAACCAGTTATTTGACTGGAAAACCCTGAACGATTTACAGGACATGTCTATTGGCGTGGTTGCCGGATATGCCAACACCTCCGCCTTTGATTTCATGGTCGCCACGGGCAAATTGCGCACTGTCGAAGCCAATGATGATTTAACCCTGCTGCGCCTGTTGCGCACCGGCCGGGTGGATGTTGCCGTCATGGACAAGCTGGTGATGGAATATCTGCTCGACAGTTACCGGGAATTCCACCAGGTCATTCCATCCTACCGGTTTCACGAAACGGCGCTGGCCAATAAGGGGTTATATATCGCGTTCAAAAACACCGCCGAAGGGGCCAATCTGCGCCAGATTTTCAATTACGAACTGGGCCTTGCCAGTTGCGATAACGGCCATGAATGCGTCAGCCGATAGGGTTTATCCTGTTAATTATCTGCCTTCCTGCTTGCAACATATTTACATATAGATGTATCTATTTATCTCTATATTGAATTAATTGCAGTTTCCGACGTGAACAAAAAACGGGGCCGCCTTCCGGCACCCCCGTTTCCTAAAATCATCTATTCCGGTATGACGCGGCTTTAGGCATCAGGCAAACTTGCCCTCATGCCATGCCCGCGTGCCCTGCAGTTTTACAGGCCAAGAATATCCTGCATGGAATACAGGCCTGCTTCCTTGCCATAGGCCCATTTCGCCGCACGAACCGCACCCTTGGCAAATACCTCGCGCGAGGATGCCTTGTGCGTGATTTCGATGCGTTCGCCATCGCAGGCAAAAATAACGGTGTGATCGCCAACCACATCGCCGCCGCGCAGGGTGGCAAAGCCGATTGCCCCGTCTTCGCGTGCGCCGGTATGGCCATCGCGGGATCGTACGGCAACATCCTCAAGCGCAACACCACGCCCGCGTGCCGCCGCCTCGCCCAGGCCCAAAGCGGTGCCGGACGGTGCATCAACCTTGTGCTTGTGATGCATTTCCACAATTTCGATATCGGCCGTGTCCTTATCAAGGATCGCAGCAACCTTCTCGACCAGCGCAAAGGCGAGATTGACGCCGACACTCATATTCGGGGCAAAAACGATTGCGGTTTTTTCGGCAGCCTTTTTCAACCCTTCTTTCTGGTCGGCAGACAGGCCCGTGGTGCCGATCACCAGCACCGTTCCAGTTTCGGCGGCCAGTTCGGCATGCTTCATGGTTGCAGCCGGGGCGGTAAAGTCGATGACCGCATCAACTTCATTAAACAGGGCCTTGGGGTCATCACCGATGGCAATGCCGGCTTCTTCCAGCCCGGCGATCAGCGCGACATCTTTGCCAACAAAGGCCCCACCGGGAAGGTCGGTACCCCCGCCAATTTCGCAGCCACTGGTTTTGGACGTTTCCACCACCAGCATCCGTCCCATACGTCCGGCACAGCCGACGATTCCGATTTTCATTTTTGGCCTCCTGCAGGCAAATCCGTTCATATGCCATTTGCTTTAGCACATCGTGCCAGCCGATGAAACGACGGGAACCGCGCAGAAACATGAAGAAACATGTGGAAAACCGCAAATATCACCCTGAAAAAAAGGGGCGATGCCCGCGCATCCCCCCTTACATTCCAATTGGGCGGATATACCGGTTCACTAACCGATATGCCCCGCCATCATATCAGTCACACCTGATCAATGATGGTCCGCCGCCGGGGCGGCTTTGGCTGCTTCCCAGACGCCATCAAGTTCGGCAACAGTTTGCGCCGAAAGCTCGACACCCGATGCCGCAATGTTTTCCTGCAAATGGGCAACCGATGACGTGCCGGGAATCAGCAGGATATTGGGCGAACGTTGCAGCAGCCAGGCCAGTGCAACCTGCATCGGCGTCAGTTCAAGGCGCGCGGCAATATCTGACAGAATCTGTGATTGCAGCGGTGAAAAACCACCCAGCGGGAAGAACGGCACATAGGCGATGTTCTGTTTTGCCAGATCATCGATCATCGCATCATCATGGCGATGCGCCAGATTATACTGGTTCTGCACGCATACAATGTCGGTGATGCCCATGCCTTCGCGAATTTGTGTCGGGGTAACATTGCTAAGCCCCAAATGGCGAATCAGGCCCTGCTTTTTAAGGTCTGCCAAAACCGAAAGCGGTTCGGCGATTGATCCTTCTGCCGGACCATGAATGCCATGCATGCTACGGAAATTGACAACCTCCAGGCAATCCAGGCCCAGATTGCGCAAATTGTCATGCACTGCCTGGGTCAGTTCGGCTGGCGACATGGCAGGCAACCACGCACCGGTTTCATCGCGCCGCGCCGAAATTTTGGTCACGATCAGCAAATCATCCTGATAGGGGTGCAAGGCCTTGCGAATGATCTGGTTGGTAACGTGCGGGCCATAAAAATCGCTGGTGTCGATATGGTTGATGCCCGCTTCCATGGCGGCATGCAAAACCTGTTCTGCCGCCTTGGGGTCACGCGGCGGGCCAAACACACCGGGCCCGGCAAGCTGCATGGCACCATAACCCATGCGCTTTACCGTATGGCCGGCAAATTCAAACGTTCCTGATTTATCGATGATGGACATTGGAAATCTCCTTTCTGGCTGACCCAAAGCTAATGCTTGCAACACTGATCGACAATTGGGCACAATCTGAACAGCTTGTACGGGATTACGCACAATGGATATTGATCTTGGTGATCTGAATGCCTTTCTGACGGTTGCACGCGCGGGTGGTTTTCGCGAGGGGGCACGCCTGAGTGGCGGCAGCGCATCTGCGCTTAGCGATGCGATTCGCCGCCTTGAAACACGCCTTGGGGTGCGCCTGTTTAACCGCACCACACGCAGCGTCGCCCTGACCGCGGCGGGCAATGGCCTGTTAGCCCGGCTGGAACCGGCATTGGGCGAAGTTGCCAATGCCCTGGATGTGGTAAATGGCTATCGCGACCGCCCGGCAGGCACCTTGCGGCTGAATATTCCCGTCAGTGCGGCGCGCCTGGCCCTGCCCGAAATCATCCCGGCCTTTCTGGCGAAATATCCCGAAATCCTGCTGGAAATCATTACCGAAGAAAGCTTTGTCGATTTAATGGCGGAAGGCTGCGATGCCGGGATCCGCTATGACGAACGCCTGGAACAGGACATGATCGCCATTCCCATCGGCCCACGAAAACAGCGATTCGCAGCAGCTGCCTCGCCCGATTATCTTGCACGTAATGGAACGCCCCAACACCCGCAGGATTTGCTTGATCACCCCTGCATTCGCGGGCGTTTTGCCAGCGGTGCCATGTTCCCGTGGGAATTTGAAAAAGATGACCAAACCCTGGAAGTTGCCGTTAAAGGCCCGTTTATCATGCGTCCGGGTGGCGGCACCGACCTTGCCGTGGATGTCGCCAAAGGCGGCATTGGCATCATCTATCTGTTTGAAGACTGGCTGACGCCCTTTTTCAAAGATGGCTCGCTGGTGCCAATTCTTGAAGAATGGTGGCCATCTTTTCCCGGTCCCAAGCTTTATTATCCGGGACGCAGGCTGGTCCCCTCGCCCTTACGGGCATTTATCGATTTCGTCCGTGCCTGGCCGCTACAAAAATAGCATTCCGACCATTGCCTGCCTGGCTGTTTGCGCACACGTCCCGGCCCGCACCAACACCAGGCTTTCGCAACGGTGCCTAGGCAGTTTTGCTGCCTTCATGGCTAACATTTTCTGCTGCTGCTTCACCATCATCGCGGATATGCCCAAACCGACGGGCTTCTTCCGGGTAGTCCTGCAGGCGATGGTCAAAATCAGCCGCAATATCGGCCAGTGTAATGGCGGCAAAGCGATCCAGCATCATGGTTCGCGCCAGATCAAGCGTGTCATCTATCGCGTCATTCACCGCCTGTTCAACCAGGCAGCTTGGCTGTTCATCGGCATTGCCAATGGCAAACAGGGGCGGTTCACCCAGCGCGTTATAAATATCGCGCAAGGTAATATCGGCTAGGTCGCGCGCCAGTTGCCAACCACCGCCATGGCCCTTTTCCGATGACACCAGACCGGACTTTTTAAGCCCGCCCAATGTCCGGCGCACCACAACCGGGTTGGTGCGCAACATCATGGCGATCTCATCGGATGTGGCGTGGCGGCGGTGCCGGTCCAAATGAATCATCACATGTAACACCCGTGACAGCCGGTGATCCTGTCTCATTGCATTCTCCTGTTCGCGTGATGCAGCTATAGCAAATTCACCACCACGTAACAAATAAAGTTACAAATTTCTTGACCCTCTATCACCTTCCGTGTTTATGAAACTTCATAAGTTACGTAAACACGGATCGAAAATGGTGGTCCTACCACCGGATGGAAGGAAATCCCATGCAACACGATTTTGATACGATCATCATTGGCGGCAGCTTTGCGGGAATGTCCGCTGCCCTGCAACTGGCGCGTGCCCGCCAGAAAGTCCTGGTGCTGGATGGCAATGTGCGCCGTAACCGTTTTGCCCGCCATTCCCACGGCTTTCTGGGGCATGATGGCTCCAGCCCCGATGACATCATCGCCATTTCGCGCGCCCAGCTTTTGAAATATCCAACGCTAAGCTGGGAAAATACCCTGGCCCAATCGGCCGAACGGATGGGCCGGCTGTTTAAGATCACCACCGAAGCCGGGCAAAGCCATGTTTCACGCACCCTCATTCTCGCAACCGGCGTGACCGATACCCTGCCAGACCTTCCCGGCCTGGCCGAACGCTGGGGCGACAGCGTTTTTCACTGCCCCTATTGCCATGGCTATGAAATGGATCAGCAACCGGTTGGTGTTCTGGCCAGTTCCGAACTCGCCATGCATCAGGCCCTGATGCTGCCTGACTGGGGGCCCACCACCTTTTTCCTCAATAACGCCTTTGACCCGACCGACATCCAGTTATCCCAGCTTGCCCGTCGCAAGGTGACACTGGAACGCACCCCCGTTGCCGAAATCACCGGGGACCGGACAAATGTGCGTCTGGTCGATGGTCGCGACATTCCCCTGGCCGGTTTGCTGATCCAAACCAGAACTGCCATCACATCAGCCATCCCCACCCAGCTTGGCTGTGCCTTTGCCGATGGTCCGCTTGGCCCCTTTGTGCAAACCGATGCGATGATGGAAACCACCATTCCCGGCGTTTTTGCCTGTGGCGATGCCATGATTGCGGCGGGTTCGGTCGGGCTGGCGGTTGGCAATGGCGTTCGGGCCGGGACAGCCACCCATCACTGCCTGATCTTCTGGGATGACGCCTGATTCCGGCGGTATTGCTCATAGGCATCCCGGCAGCCTGCATCACGACGGACAAAGCATCAAACCGCCACGCCCAAACCCGCAAAAGAAAACCCCCTGCAACATCGCTGCAGGGGGTTGAACCTTTTCAGGCGGCAAAGCCGGTTCCTTAATCCGTCAGGTCTTTCCAGATTTCTTTCATCTTGGAAAAGAAACCTTCGGATTCGGGGTGGCTGCCTTCTTCGCGCGAAATATCGTCAAATTCGCGCAACAGTTCCTTCTGCCGCTCGGACAGATGCACCGGCGTTTCCACGCTGACTTCGACAAACATGTCGCCGCGCGCCTGGGACCGCAGAACAGTCATGCCCTTGCCCCGCAGGCGCAATTGCTGGCCCGACTGTGTCCCGGCCGGGATATTGATGCGCGTCCGCGTCCCTTCGATGGTCGGCACCTCGATGGTGCCGCCAAGGGCTGCCTTGGTCATCGGAATCGGAATGCGGCAATGCAGGTTCGCCCCGTCACGCTGGAAGAAACGATGCGGCTGAATATCGAGGAAGATATACAGATCACCCGACGGTGCATTATGGGCACCGGCTTCGCCCTCGCCTGCAAGGCGGATGCGCGTGCCGTCTTCAACACCGGCAGGAATGGTAACCTGCAGGTTTTTCTGTTTTTCAACACGACCGGCACCGTGGCAAACCTTGCACGGGTTTTTAACGATCTTGCCCTGCCCATGACAGGACGGACAGGTACGTTCGATGGTGAAGAAACCCTGCTGGGCGCGCACCTTACCATGACCATTACAGGTCGGGCAGGTTACCGGCTGGGAGCCAGCCTCGGCACCGCTGCCATCACAGGCATCACACTGTACCGAACCGGGAATCGTGATTTCCGACTTTTTACCCTGGAAGGCATCTTCCAGCGAAATCGCCATGTTATAGCGCAGGTCGGCACCGCGATTGGGCGAACTGCCACGACGGCCGCCACCACCCATGGCACCAAAGATTTCGTCGAAAACGTCGGCAAAGCCGCCGCCGCCGAAACCACCAAAGCCACCGCCACCAAACGGACCGCCGCCACCTGCACCACCCTGTTCAAAGGCGGCATGACCAAACCGGTCATAGGCAGCGCGTTTATCCGCGTCCTTTAAGACGTCATAGGCTTCGCTGACTTCTTTGAATTTTGCTTCGGCAGCCGTATCGCCCGGGTTTTTATCGGGGTGATACTTCACTGCCATTTTACGATAGGCGCTCTTGAGCTCGGCTGCGCTGGCATCCTTGCTCACGCCCAAAAGCTCGTAATAATCCTGTTTCGCCATCCGTTACTCCGGAAATACGGGCGGGCCGTCCGCACTTTTCATAACATAAGATATGAGTGCTGAACGGCCCGTCACGAGTTACAGGGCGGCGTGCATGACGACCGCACCGGTCGTCTTACTTGTCTTTCTTGCTGTCGTCGACTTCTTCAAAGTCGGCATCGACAACACCATCGTCGGCCTTGCCTTCAGTAGAAGCACCCGCATCGCCAGCATCGCCTTCTTCGGCCTGCTGCGCCTGATACATGGCTTCGCCAAGCTTCATCGAAGCCTGCTGCAATTCATTGACCTTGGCGTTGATGGCATCTGCATCTTCACCGTCCTTGGCTTCCTTCAGGGCTGCCAGGGCATCTTCGATCATGGACTTGGTGTTGGCATCAACCTTGTCACCATGTTCGGCGATGTTCTTTTCGGTCGAATGAATGATGGCTTCGGCCTGGTTGCGGGCTTCGACCAGTGCCTTGCGCTTTTTATCGCCTTCGGCATTGGATTCCGCATCCTTGACCATCTTTTCGATTTCGTCATCCGACAGACCACCAGATGCCTGGATACGGATCTGCTGTTCCTTGTTGGTTGCCTTGTCCTTGGCCGAAACATTGACGATACCGTTGGCGTCGATGTCAAAGGTGACTTCGATCTGCGGTACGCCGCGCGGCGCGGTCGGCAGGCCAACCAGGTCAAACTGACCCAGCATCTTGTTGTCTGCAGCCATTTCGCGTTCACCCTGGAACACGCGGATGGTTACAGCGGTCTGGTTGTCTTCCGCGGTCGAGAAAGTCTGCGACTTGCGGGTCGGGATGGTGGTGTTACGGTCGATCAGACGGGTGAACACACCGCCAAGGGTTTCAATACCCAGCGACAGCGGGGTCACGTCGAGCAGCAGAACGTCTTTGACGTCACCCTGCAAGACACCACCCTGAATCGCGGCACCAAGGGCCACAACTTCGTCCGGGTTCACACCCTTATGCGGTTCACGACCAAAGAATTCCTTAACGCGTTCCTGGACCTTCGGCATACGGGTCATGCCGCCAACCAGGATAACGTCGTCAATTTCGCCAGCAGAAATACCGGCATCCTTCAGCGCTGCCTTACAGGGCGTAATGGTGCGTTCGATCAGATCGCCCACCAGTGCTTCAAGCTTCGCACGGCTGAGTTTGACATTCAGGTGCTTCGGACCGGACTGGTCAGCAGTGATGAACGGCAGGTTCACTTCGGTCTGCATCGAAGACGACAGTTCGATCTTGGCTTTTTCAGCAGCCTCTTTCAGGCGCTGCAGGGCCAGACGGTCCTTGCGAAGGTCGATCTGCTGTTCTTTTTTGAACTCGTCAGCAAGGTAATCAATGATCTGTTTGTCAAAGTCTTCACCACCAAGGAAGGTATCGCCATTGGTCGATTTGACTTCAAAAACGCCGTCGCCGATTTCAAGAACCGACACGTCAAAGGTACCACCGCCAAGGTCATAAACAACAACGGTGCCGCCGTCTTTTTTGTCCAGGCCATAAGCCAGGGCAGCAGCGGTCGGTTCGTTGATGATACGTTTGACTTCAAGACCGGCAATTTTACCGGCATCCTTGGTTGCCTGACGCTGCGAATCGTTGAAATAGGCCGGAACGGTAATAACCGCTTCGGTTACCGGCTCACCCAGATGGGCTTCGGCAGTTTCTTTCATCTTCTGCAGGATCATTGCGGAAATCTGGCTCGGGGCCATTTTCTCGCCATTGACTTCAACCCATGCGTCGCCGTTTTCACCGCCAACGATTTTGTACGGGACGAGGTCTTTATCTTTTTCGACTTCCGGGTCACCCATGCGGCGGCCGATCAGGCGCTTGATCGCAAACAGGGTGTTTTCCGGGTTGGTCACGGCCTGGCGTTTCGCCGGCTGACCGACAAGGCGTTCGCCGTCATTGGTAAAGGCCACCATCGACGGGGTGGTGCGTGCACCTTCACTGTTTTCGATAACCCGGCCTTCCTTACCATCCATCACTGCAACGCAGGAGTTGGTGGTGCCAAGGTCAATACCGATAATCTTGCCCATAATTCGTTCCTCTTTTAGCGGCCGGCCCGTCCCGCAGCCTTCGCCTTGAAGCGCCGCGCAGGACCTCCTGGGACCAATTGGTTGTAATAACGTGTAATCACGGGGCAATCACCCCGCGCACCTATATATGAAAGTCAAAACAAAGTCGCAAGCCGTCAAAATGGGGATTTTTGACGGTTTTTTCATCACAAACTGCCCCGGGACGGCCACAACTTGTCACAAAGTCGCATTCCGCCGGGGCATTTTCCGCCATCAGGGGCAGAAAAACACCTTTTTTCCATGCTGCACGGCCAAAAGCCGTTTGCCTGCCAAATCCTATGCCGGCAGGCCATTCCGGCAGATCAGGAGCTTCTCCCGCAGGGTTTGTGCCAGTTCCTGTTTCGCCTCCTCGCCCAGAAAAGGTGCAATCTCAACCTCGCGCCCATGGCTTCGCAAAACCAGCATATGGCGGGTTTCATCAAGCGGCTTTAACACCACCTGCAGCCAGTAGGTCTGAAAGTCGAACTCCTCGCGCTTGCCGCGCGCCGAAATCCGTGTCAGCCGCAAAACGCTGCGCCGCAATTCAATAATTTCACCGCAGCGCGCCGCTTCGAAGTTCAAATGGAACGCAAAAGACAAAAGCGCAACATCCACCCCCATAAAACCGGCAATCGGCCAGGCCCCCATCGACCAGAACAAAAACCCCAGCGATGTCGTCACCCCGCCCACACATAAGACAAGCCTGCGCGCGCCACGCCGTGTCAGCGAGCGCTGCGGATGCAGGTCTGTTTTAAAAACCGGTTTTTCGGTTCGTGGCAATCTTGGCATTGCATCATTTCCTGCGCCCGCATATCCGCTTCCCTGCCAATCTTGCCGTCAGCTTCTCGACCAGCCATCAAACCATCACCTCACGGTATGAAATGATGCGATATAGTACGACGCGGGGTTTATCGCGGTTACGGGGCGCAATTTTCATCCTGCCCAAATGGGCAAATCTGCATTGGCTTGCGCTTCACGCTGGCATGGACCATTGCAAAGGCACTGGCCCGTTCCAAAACCCATGATGCAGTGAATTCTGGAATCACTCCAGTCTGATCGCAAACAAAAATCGACCTTGCCCTTTGTCGGGCCTATAAATGATCGATAAAACAAAAGGCCGCCCGCACACGGCCAATCGCGCGCCCCAAAACAAAAAGCAGAGATCCCGATGTCCCGCCCGATGAGCAAAGCCGCCATAGAAGAATTCTTCCAGCGCCTGTCAGATGCCGACCCGGAACCGAAAGGCGAGCTGGATTACACCAATGTTTACACATTGCTGGTTGCCGTGGCCCTGTCCGCACAGGCGACCGATGTCGGGGTCAACAAGGCAACCAAAAAGCTGTTTGAAATTGTCGCCACCCCGCAGGATATGCTTGATCTTGGCGAAGAAGCCCTGATCAGCCATGTCCGCACCATCGGCCTTTATCGCGGCAAGGCCAAAAACATCATGGCGGCGGCGCAAATACTGGTCGATAAACATAATGGCGTCGTACCCAACGACCAGGAAGCACTGGAAGAATTGCCCGGCGTTGGCCGCAAAACCGCAAATGTGGTGCGCAATATTGCCTTTGGCGAACCCACCATCGCGGTCGATACCCATATCTTCCGGCTTGGCAACCGTACGGGCATGGCCAAGGGCACAACCCCGCTTGCCGTTGAAAAGGCCCTGCAAAAGAAAATACCGACAAAATTTATCCAGCATTCCCATCACTGGATGATCCTGCATGGCCGTTATATCTGCAAGGCGCGCACCCCACGCTGCCCGGACTGCATTGTCGCCGATCTGTGCAATTTCAAAGACAAAACACCCGCCGCGGAATAACCGGGCGGGTGCCTTGCAAACCATCGGGGACAAACCCCAAAGGACATATCGGATCGTTTAGTATCCGGGGCCATCAGGCAGCCCCGAAACCCGCATTAAAAAACCGCGTCAAACGATGCCGGTGCCGGGCTGATCATTTTTGCCCCGCTGCGCGAAATCTGCATCACGGCATAGCCACGCTGGGTGCGGCCATCGGCATTCAGGCGGAAAACACCATCAATGCCCGAAAAACCGGTCACATTCGTTAAGCCATCCATCGTAATGCCCTGATCTGACCCGGCCAACACGGCCGCCAGTGCCGCACTGTCATAGGCCAGGCTGGCAATACGCGGCGGTTCCGAGCCAAATGTACGTTTATAGCGCGACGAAAACGCCTGCCAGTTGCCCGGTTCCGGGGCAGCAAAAATACCACCATTCAGGGCTGGTTCGGCAAACAGGCTCGAATCATTCCAGCCAAACGTCCCGATATATTGCACATTGTTCGGATCAACATCGAAATAGGCCAGCAGGGCCGAAACCTGGCGCAGGTCCCCGCCCGTGGTCGGCAGAATCAGGGCGTTGAAATCCGGGTCGCCCAGGGTATCAAGCCCGGCCAGACGTTGCAGGGCACGCTGGGACGCGCTGGAACCATCGGCTTCTAGCTGGGCCTTGCGCGCAACCAGGGCCGCATGGCGCTGGTTATATTCGGCAAAATCCTTCACCGTCTGTTCCATGGCATCGCTGCCGGGCTGGTAAAACGATACCTGGCCCAAACGCCCGCCCGCCTCGGTCACGATACGGTCCAGCGACGATGAAATCTGCCGGCCATATTCGTTTTGCGGCAGCAGGGCGGCAAAGCTGTATTTGCCCTGGCTGACGGCATAGGTTGCCGCGCGTTTGATCTGATCTTCCGGCGACAGGCCATTCACCCAAACGCCGGGTTCGGCCGCGCGGATATTGTTGGAAAAGGATAAGACCGGCACATGGGCCTGTTTGGCAACTTCGCCAGCCCCATTGACCGAGTCAGAAAATAACGGCCCCAAAATCAGCTTGGCACCGGCATTGATCGCCTTTTGCGCCGCCAGTCGCCCGCCTTCATAGCTGGCTTCGGTATCAATCGGCATCAGGACGAAATCATCTGCCGCAGCGTCAAACAGGGCCAGTTCGGCGGCATGGCGCATCGCCCGGCCCAAATCCCCATGCGGGCCCGACAATGGCAGCAGCAATGCCACACGTTTATCCGTGGTGGCGGCTTCATCATTATAAATGCCTGACAGCACCTGCCCGTCGCCGGGCATGCCATCAAACGGGCTGGGTTCACCAATCAGGCCCTGGTTGGGCGCACGCGTGGCCGCATCCGGGCCATTATTGGTGACAACCGGCGCTAGCTCACGATCTGATTCCGTGTTAGTCAGGTCCGTACTGCACGCGCCCAGCCCCAGCGAAAGGACCAACACAGATGCCGTCCGGCACGCAAACCGGCGCCACGCCGAATTCCCGTTCCTCGTCGCAGACGGATGAAGTTTCGGAAAACCCACTCTCTTCACCTCCCAATGGCGTTATTTCTTCGCAGGGTAATGCGGGCGATCCGGCAAGTAAACCGGATCAAACAGGGAATGACAAAACCCTGCCATTATCGGCCGGGCTCTACTTGGTTGCTACTCCAATTGGAAATTTGGGCGATATTACGTTTCGTGCGGTCGATATCCTTAAACGGGCCGAAATTATTTTGTGCGAGGACACCCGCACATCGGGCAAGCTTTTGTCACGTTTCGGCATAAAGACCAAACGTATTGCCTATCACGAACATAACGCCGAAAAAATGCGCCCGGAAATCATGGACCGGCTGGGCAAAGGGCAGGCTATTGCCCTGATTTCCGATGCCGGAACCCCGCTGATCAATGATCCCGGATACAAACTGGTGCGTGACTGTCAGACGACAGGCTTTACCGTAACGACGGCCCCCGGTGCTTGTTCCCCGATTGTCGCGCTGATTTTGTCGGGTCTGCCCAGCGACCATTTCTTCTATGCCGGTTTTCTGCCACCCAAATCGATGGCCCGGCAAAAGGAACTGACCCGCTTTGCCCCGATCCCCGGTTCGCTGATCTTTCTTGAAAGCCCCAAACGGCTTGCCGCGTCGCTGCGCGACATGGCCGATTGCCTGGGGGCAAGCCGCCCTGCTGCCGTCGCCCGCGAACTGACCAAACTGTTCGAAGAAATCCGCCCCGGCACCCTTGGCGATCTCGCCAGCCACTATGACGAGGCCGGCGCACCCAAAGGCGAGGTCGTCATTGTGGTTGGCCCGGCCCCCGCGGGTTCGGACGAACCCTCGGCCGAGGATATCGATACCCGCCTGCGCGAGCTTTTGCAAAACCACCGCACCAAGGAAGCTGCCGATATTCTGGCGCGCGAAACCGGCCTTAAAAAACGCGACCTTTACAACCGTGCCCTGGAACTGGGCCAACAGGACCAGGATAAATAACCATCATGGGGAAGCCACCCAAAGGCCCCACCCCACAATCCCGGCCCGGTGAACCCGACGATGATTTTCGGCAAAACCGGGCCAATGCGCATTCCGTATTGCCCGGTTCACCCAACCATCCGCACAAGCCCACACACCAACCAAGCCAGCCCCGCATCCGCGCGGAAAAATCCGGCCGCCATGCCGAAAGCCTGTGTTGCCTGTGGTTGGGGATAAAAGGATACCGCATTCTTGCCCGGCGTTATCGCGGGCCGGGCGGCGAAATTGATATCATTGCGCGCAAAGGCAATGTCCTTGTCGCAATCGAGGTCAAATATCGCAAAAACAGCGCCGATGCCCTGTTTGCCATTACACCCCGCCAGCAGGCCCGCATCGCCCAAAGCCTGCAGGCCTTTGCCGCGCGGAACAGCCATGATGGCGACTTGCGTATGGATGTCATGACGGTGGGCAACTGGTGGCGCCTCCACCATCACATCAATGTGTGGATGGGATAGGTCGCCTGACCTTGTCACCACAATGTCACCACGGTTCCGCTTCGGCAATTACCCCCAAAAAAACAAAGGCCGGACGCACATCGCCCGGCCCGTTTGAATTTGCCCAAACCGGCATTTGCCTGCCCGCCAATTCCCGCCAATTACGGATGCATCTTTGCCCCTTTGGTGATTTTATCGGCCACACGCTTTTCCGCCCGCAGGGCAATGCCTACCACTTTGGCGTCATCGGGCGCAAACTGGCCAAAAACCTCGCGATTGGCGGCATCATGGCCGGTGGCAAACATTTCCTCGATATAAAGGGATGCGGGCACACCGCGCTCGATAATGCGATTATGGATTTTGCCCATCGTCGCCTGGTCGGCTGCCAGCACGATGGCGGGCTGTACTGACATGGGATTGTATTTATTGCCATTGCGGTCCACATAATCATCACCGATGATTTCGGGGAACTTCGCGATAATGCCGCTCATCAAAAAGGCGGTCACATTCAGGGATTGCCAGCTTTCCAGGTCATTTCGCAATATGATGGCAACTTTGGTATCAAACATGAACGTCGTATTCCGCATGAAAGGTGAAAGGGGAAAAGGATGACCACGCTTTTAACCTCCCCCGATACCGGCGGTATTGAACGTTTGTGCAACCAGACCGTCCGAGAACGGTTTTTGACCGCACCGGCCCTGCCCGGCATTGAACGGATCGAAGCCCAGTTTTACGGCGACATGTTCGCCCCCCACCGCCACGATACCTATGCGCTGGGTGTAACCCTGCATGGGGTGCAAACATTTTCGTATCGGGGTGCCAGGCAATTCAGCCAGCCGGGCAATATCATCGTCCTGCATCCCGATGAAACCCATGATGGCGGTGCCGGGACCGAGGCCGGTTTGCGCTATCGTATGCTCTATCTCGACCCGGCCCTGTTATGGCGCGGTCTGGGCGAAAATGCCCCCAGCCTGCCCTTTGTCGCCCAGCCGGTTTTTTCTGACGCCGCCCTGTCTGCCACCCTTCTGGAAATGCTGGCCCATCTTGACAGCAATTTTGATGAATTGCTGATCGACCAGTTTGTCTGCTCGGTCGCAGAAGGGCTGTCACGCCACGCCAAACAGCCGATTCGCCGCAGCAAAAAGCTCGCTTTTCCCCGACTGGAACGCGCCCGCGAATTTCTGGAAGCAAACACCGCCGAAACCATCAATTCCACCGATCTGGAAGATGTCACCGGGTTGGACCGCTATACATTGATCCGGCAATTCAAGGCCTGTTACGCCACCACACCGCACCGCTTTTTGGTGATGCGCCGCCTGCAGCAGGCCAAAACCCTGATTGCGCAGGGCGAACCCCTTGCCGGGATTGCCGCCGATACCGGCTTTGCCGATCAAAGCCACCTTAACCGCCATTTCAAACAGGCCTTTGGCATTACGCCGGGCCGCTGGGCCGAAATGATCCGCCCGCACCAGCTTTTCCCCGCGCAATAACAGCCTTCAAACCGGAACTGCACACACCCGGTGCCAATAAAAAACCGGCAGATCGATCCACAATCTGCCGGTTTTCAAAATCAATAAAGGTCCTGGTTGCTATGTATCAACCCTGGCGATACCCGCCCTGGCGTTCAAACATCCAGCCGGGATATTCCGCTGGCAGGGCGCTCACGGCATTAAGGGCCTCAAGGTCCGCACCGGTCAGTTTGATGCCGGTTGCCTTGATATTATCTTCAAGCTGTTCGGTGCGTTTGGCACCCACAATCACGCTGGTTACCGCCTGCTGATGCAAAAGCCAGGCAAGCGCGATCTGGGCGACACTGCATTCATGGGCCTTTGCCACCACGCGCATCGCATCGATGCAGTCATAGGCGCGATCACGGTTTACCGGCGGGAAGTCAAAGCTGGCCCGGCGGCCATCGCCATCGGTTTCGTTATTGCGGTCATATTTGCCACTTAACAGGCCACCTGCCAGCGGGCTCCAAACCATCAGACCAACATTTTCCGATTTCAGCATCGGCACGATTTCGCGTTCAAGGTCGCGCCCGGCCAGCGTGTAATAGGCCTGAAGCGAAGCAAACCGCGCCAGATTTTTACGTTCGGAAATTCCCAGCCCCTTGACGATCTGCCAGGCTGCCCAGTTGGAAACACCGATATAGCGGACATGTCCCTGCTTCACCAGGGTATCAAGCGCCTCGATGGTTTCCTCGATCGGGGTTTCGTTATCAAACCCGTGAATCTGGTAAAGGTCGATATGGTCAAGCTGCAGGCGCTTCAGGCTGCCTTTGACCTGATCCATAATGTGATAACGCGACGCCCCGGTGGAATTGACATTGCTGCCCATGCGGCCAAAAACCTTGGTCGCGATAGCAACTTCGTCGCGCGCAATGCCCAGATTTTTCAACGCCTGCCCGGTAATTTGTTCAGACAGCCCCTCGGAATAGATATTGGCGGTGTCGATGAAATTGATACCGGCATCAACGGCTGTTTTGACCAGATCATCGGCATCTTTTTGTGAAACCGAGCCGATTTTCTGCCACATCCCACCCTGACCACCAAATGTCATGGTGCCCAGGCACAGTTCCGAGACGAAAAGCCCTGTTTGACCAAGTTTGTTATATTTCAACGGTTCAGTCCTTTCTTGACGGGAAAGAAACAGGCACCGGCCCTGTATAAATTCTGTCACCGCACCCCAAAGGCAAAGGCCCTTTGGGAAACGTACGGGACAAGGCCGCCACAAAACAGCGACAAGCCGGTACTCACAACAAAATAACAGGCCAAAACATAACCCCATCCCCGGGGCTGGCAATGGGGCCAGGAGGATCAGGCAAGGATCGGATCGGATTATTTCATCGCCGCATTTCGCAGCATTTAACACCATGCTGCGTTCTGTGCCCGGTCACAGGCCGCAAAACCCGGCAAAACAGGCCGACACAATCACCGGCTATCCGTCAATGATCGCGCTTTTTTAAAACTCTTTAACATACCTGGCGCATAGTGGCTTTTGTAATGGGGCGGACAGGTAGTTCAATGACGTCTATTTCCAAACCGGGCAATCATCACGACCCGGGAAAAACGCATATCAGGCACAAAAGGGCGTTGCGGGTTTGCAGCGGCCTGTTTCTTGCGACCATCCTTCTGGCGACAGGGGGATGCACATCCCTTGTGGTGGGGGCCGGGGCCACGGCCGGGGTGGCAGCAATGCAGGAACGCGGGTTTAAAAACTCGGTCAGTGACAATGCGATTAATGCCAACCTTTGGCGCAAGTACCTAGAGGTCGACAAAAACATGTTTGTCGATATCGAAATCGAGGTTGTCGAAGGCGAAGTCCTGCTGGCAGGGCGGGTTCCCAGTGATGCGGTCGAAATGAAGGCCGTTGAAATCGCCTGGCAGACCGACGGGGTCAAACGTGTGATCAACCAATTGCAGGTCGGCAAGGAAATTGGCCTGGTTGATACGGCAAACGACCTTCTGATCAGCACCCGCATAAAAACCGCGCTGATGTTTGACAGCCGGGTTTATGCCATTAACTACAATATAGAAACCGTTGACGGCACCGTTTACCTGATGGGCATTGCCCAGAACAGGGACGAACTTGATCGGGTTATTTCGCATGTGCGCGCAACGAGTTATGTTAAAAGAGTCGTTAATTTCGTCCGCCTGAAGGACGATCCCACACGCAAGAGGACCTAGATATCGCAGGCGTCATCACCGATACGGACCGCCACAAAACGGCCCTGGAATGGCTGGCATCCTATGTTGCGGGTGAATACCCCGATGCAACCGCCGCCGAAGCCGCCCTGTATCTGGCCAGCCTTGACCGGCCCGAACGCGACATCGCACCCTATTTCGCCCGTCTGGATGATATCTGCGCCGATCTTGAACGCTCGATTGCCGATGCCACAGCATCAAATGGCACTCCGCCACGCGTGATGGACCTTGCAATAGCTCTGCAAAATGTCATTCCTGGCCATCATGGTTTTCAGGGGGACGAAGAAAATTACGACGATACCGAAAACGCCAATCTAATGTGCGTGATCGACCGCAAGCGCGGCCTGCCTGTTGCGCTGGCGTTGCTCTATCTGCATGCTGCGGCGCGCTGCGGGCTGGATATGACAGGCATCGATTTCCCCGGCCATTTCCTGTTGCGCCTTGAAGCCAGTGGCGAACGTGTCCTGATTGACCCTTTTCATAACGGCATTGTGCTGGGTGCGGCTGAACTGCGTGAATTACTGAAGGCGTTTCAGGGCCTGGATGCCGAATTACAGCCCGAACATTACCGCGAAGCAACCGACCAGACGATTTTGTTGCGCCTGCAAAACAATATCAAGGTTCGCGCACTGCGCAGTGGCGACCTTGCCTATGCCACCACCATTCTTGAACGCTGCCTGATCATCGCGCCCGACGAACCGGGCCTGTGGCACCAGGCTGGCACGCTGCATGCGCGCCTGAATAACGATGAAAAGGCCCTTGCCGCGTTTGAACAGTTCCTGAGACTAAATCACGACCCCCGCCACCAACAACGCATCAAAACCCTCGCCGCCGAATTGCGCGACAGGATTGCCGGTATTGAACCAGACGCAGCAAAACAGGGCGATGCCAAGGACACAGATGACACCGTCATCCCCTTTCACCCGCCCAAATCCTGCGGTTCGGATAATGCCAATGGCAGCAAACAACCTGCCCCGTCAGATGATCCATCGCCCGTCTGATAACACCGGCTTAGGGCGGATTGCACCAACCTATGGTTATTCGGCGTGATGACGCGCAAAGTGAAACGTGAATGCTTCACCTATTATCCAAAATGTATCACTGACTTTTCATGGCGCGTTTGAGCCTTAAATGCCTTTCTGCTTACGTGATGTACGCCAGCAGAAAGCAGAAACTTACCCCTTCAAAAATCAGCATGGCCTGAACCTGTTCGCCGCAATCAGGTTTCAGCGGCGCGGGCGGGGGCAAAACGCAGAGCAATCCAGAAGGAAAGTTGCGAAATGATGCCAGCAGCAGCCAGAACACTGGCAGCAGCAAGGGCAGGATTATCGCCCAACCCGGCCAATGCGGTGCATATGGCACCAATCGCCATTTGCGCACTGCCATAAAGCCCCGATGCCGAACCGATCACCTGTGGGTTAACGCTGATTGCCTCGGTGAGAGCAGCGGGTGATGCCGTACCAGCGCCCAGCGTGAAAAGAAACATCAGCCCGACCGCGGCAAACACCGATAAATGACCGCTTAGCACGACAGCCAGCAGACCAAACGCCGATGCCGCACTAACCAGATTGGCCACGACCAGCAAACGGCGCAAAGGGACATGACGGATCAATCGGCCCGCAAGAAGGCTGCCAAACCAGACACCAAGAATCAGCACCGCCAGATAAGGGCCAACTTCTTCGGTCGGACGGTTTAGCTGATGAACAAAAATAAAGGGGGCCGCCCCGATAAAGGCATACATCGCCGTCGTTGCGCAGCCACCCCCAATGGCATAACCCAGAAAAGAGGGCGAACGCAGCAGGCTGAAATAATTGCGCACAACAGCCAGCCCCGAACTGGCAACAGCATTGCCGCCAGTTTCAGGCAATAACCGCCAGGTCAGCACGATATTGACCACGCCCAGTACACACAGAAACACCAGCACGGAGCGCCAGCCAAGCTCGCCTGCCATCAACCCACCCAATAGCGGCGCAAAACCGGGACCAAGGGTAACCATTAAATTCATCAGGGCCAGTCGCCGGGTCGCCTCGGTCGGGACGCAGGTATCACGCACAATCGCACGGCCCAATACCAGCCCGGCACAGCCACCCAGCGCCTGAAACAGGCGGGCGGCAATCAGCCAGTTTACCTCGGGGGCCAATACGGCGCCGACACCGGCAATTGTATATAGCGACAGGCCAAACATTAATGTTGGCCGCCGTCCGAAACGATCGGATATCGGCCCGTATAACAACTGCCCGACAGCAAGCCCCAATATATAGATGCTGATGGTTAACTGCATGGCACCAGGTGCCGCATTCAACCCGGTTGCCGCCAAGGGCAATGCCGGCACAAAGATATGCATAGCCAGCGTGCCACTAAAGGTGACCAGCGCCAGCAACCATAACGGGGCAGCAATTTTGCCAACCGGGCCAGACGTTGCCGGGGACGCAGAAGCCATATTCGCCTGGCGGTTTAAGCCCCGACCAACCACGCCCGACGATGAACCGGATTTCGCGGGTTCGGCATTTTCAGATTGCTGGGCTGACACCTTGCCAGCGTTATGTTCCGCGGATACCTCGACGTTCGGCGCTACGAAATCGGGCAGACCATTTGCGTTATTGGCAATATCGGCCTGCCCCGCGCTACTGGCAGGACCATCAACCGGGTCAGCAAACGTTTCGCCGCCAGAATTGTCGCTGTTTTCGCGGTCAGGGGCACCCGTGCCGGTGGATAAAGGCGCAGATGATAATGGGGACATATCAGGATAATCCGTTTCGGGTCCGCTCGCTGACGACAGAGAGAACCCGCATAGTGGTTGCCATATCATCCAGGCTGATGCCCGCAAGAGCATGATCGCGCACATCTGCTGCGGCCTGTTCCACCCGCGCAACCATTTCCCGGCCAGCATCGGTCAGAACAATGGCCTTGGCGCGACGGTCCTGTTCTTCTTCCCGCCGCTCAATCAGGCCGTCCTTTTGCAAACAGTCCAAAAGCCGAACCACGGCAGATCCATCAAGCATCAGCGCTTCGGCAAGCTGTTTTTGCCGCAAGGGTTCGGGCGCACGGGATAAATGCACGAGAGGCAGCCAGGTCGCCTCGGTCAGGCCAAAGGGTTGCAGGCCCTGATCAACCGACCGGCGCCATTGCCGGGCGGCCTGCGCCAGCATCGGACCAAAGGCAGATTTGGGTGGATTTTGGGACATCGGTATCAACGATCACTTATTTAGATGATATATCATTTATTTTGATCAAAAGTAATGATATGTCAATGAAAGGCATATGTCTTGCGATTTATCGGTATATAATGACTTTTGAATGAACTTATTGTTGAAAAATTTAAGATTTTTTAAAAATATCTATTCACAAACAAACCGGTTTGCGTGGAATGAAAATGCACCGAATTCGGCGAAAACAGGGCGATTTTTTCGCATCAGAAACTCCCTAAACTGCTTATCCGGTATAAAAACGGCCAAAATTTGAACCGCGATTAGCAGGTGCCAGCGTGGCAGGCAGTGGACAACGAATGCGGACAAGGCCGGGCAACACCAGCGTTTCTGCGCCCTTTAAAACCGGCGAAATGGGCACCGTGGCCGAATTGCCACAGTGAAATCCCCACAGCGTCGGGCAGTAGATTAGTTTTGCTTGGGAAATTGTCCGAACGCATCGGCATCGTCTTTGCGCCTGAAAAACTGCATATGCAGTTCAAAATTCATTTTAAATTCGAGAAAACAACCGTCTGTGTAACGGTCGCAAAACTTGCGTGGCAGGAACGAACGATTATACTGCCGCCCAAATTGCCCGGCGATATTGCCGGCCCGTTACCCAACCAGCAGGAATCCCAAATGAGCGAACCCACCGTAGATGTCGTTGGAATCGGCAATGCCATTGTTGATGTTTTGACCCATTGCACCGAAGACGACCTTTCCCGTCTTGAACTGGTCAAAAACGCAATGACCCTGATTGATTCCGACCGTGCCGACGCCCTTTACGGTGAAATGGGCCCGGGCATTGAAATGTCGGGCGGTTCGGCAGGCAACACCATGGCCGGGATCGCCGCCCTTGGTGGCAAGGGGTCCTATATTGGCAAGGTCCGTGATGACCAGCTCGGCACCGTTTTTCGCCATGACATCCGCGCCATTGGCGTCAGCTTTGATACCGCTGCTGCAAGCGAAGGGTCATCGACCGCGCGCTGCCTGATTTTCGTCACACCGGACGGGCACCGCACCATGAATACCTTCCTTGGCGCCTGCACCGAACTGGGCCCGAATGATATTGATGCCGAGCTGATCAAATCAGCCAAGGTGACATATATGGAAGGCTATCTGTGGGACCGGGACGAAGCCAAGGAAGCCTTTGTCCTGGCAGCAAAGATCGCCCATGAAGCCGGTCGACAGGTATCGATCACGCTTTCTGATTCCTTCTGCGTTGATCGTCATCGTGAATCCTTCCGCGATCTGGTGCATAATCACGTCGACATTCTTTTTGCCAATGAAGACGAAATCAAATCGCTTTATGAAGTCGAAACCTTTGACGAGGCCCTGGCTGAAGTGCGCCGCCACTGCAAGGTCGCCGCACTGACCCGCAGCGAAAAGGGTTCGGTGATTGTTTCGGGCGATACGGTTATCGAAGTTGCTGCCGAACCGGTCAGCAAGGTTGTTGATACCACCGGTGCTGGCGACCTGTTTGCATCCGGATTCCTGTTTGGTTACACCCAGGGTTATGATCTGGCGACCTGCGGACGGCTGGGATCGATCTGTGCGGCTGAAATCATTTCCCATATGGGCGCACGCCCGGATGCCGACCTGAAAGTGCTGTGCAAGGACGCCATTCCGGCCTAAGCAATTGCGAATACAAAATTTCACGGGACAGCAACAATGGTGCTGTCCCGCAGAAACACGCCGTTAATAGACGCATGGCTGCCATTTCGCAGTTGCAAAGCATTGACAATCTGCGGCCAATAGCGCATGTACCCGGCGTCTGTGTTGTATTTTTAAAAAATCAAGCACTCTGGCATTTGCAAGGCAGGTGATGCGCCGCACGACCCGCGAGCAGCACTCCGCCTTCACCATATATATATCGTCCAATCTTGTTTCTGACCGATGCGGCGGCACGACCGGCGCGCGGCATGTTATACGGAGTCCGCGCCCATGAACTTGCGCAATATCGCCATTATCGCCCACGTTGACCACGGCAAGACGACCCTGGTTGACTCCATGTTCCGCCAATCCGGCGTTTACCGTGACAACCAGCGCGTTGATGAGCGCGCCATGGACAGCAACGACCTCGAACGTGAACGCGGCATTACCATTATGGCAAAGCCGACCGCCATCCAGTGGGGCGACACCCGCATCAACATCGTTGATACCCCGGGCCACGCCGACTTTGGTGGTGAAGTTGAACGTATTCTGTCCATGGTTGACGGCGTTGTTCTACTGGTTGACTCAGCCGAAGGCCCGATGCCGCAGACCAAATTCGTTCTGGGTAAAGCCCTGAAGCTGGGTCTGAAGCCGATCGTGATCATCAACAAGATCGACCGTCCGGACCAGCGCGCTGAAGAAGTACTCGATGAAATTTTCGACCTGTTCGTATCGCTTGAAGCCAACGAAGAACAGCTTGATTTCCCGGTTCTTTATGCATCGGGTCGTGATGGCTGGGCGGCTGAAAACCCCGAAGGTCCGAAAGAAAACCTGACCCCGCTGATGGATCTGGTTCTCGATTATGTTCCGGCCCCGAAAGCCGAAGTTGACGCACCGTTTGCCATGATCGCAACCATGCTGCATGCCGA
Organism: Thalassospira marina; assembly: GCF_002844375.1. NCBI lineage: Bacteria > Pseudomonadati > Pseudomonadota > Alphaproteobacteria > Rhodospirillales > Thalassospiraceae > Thalassospira > Thalassospira marina. The sequence continues at coordinate 4,244,220 of NZ_CP024199.1, forward strand.
CAACTTCCTGGGTCGTATTCTGACCGGCCGTATCGCACAGGGCCGCGCCAAACTGAACATGCCTGTTAAGGTTCTGCGTGGTGATGGCACCGTTGAAACCGGCCGTCTGTCCAAACTGATGGGTTTCCGTGGTCTGGAACGTGTCCCGCAGGAAGAAGCCGAAGCGGGCGATATCATCGCGATTGCCGGCCTGACGGACGCCACCGTGGCAGACACCATTTGCGCATCCGAAGTCAAACTCGCGATTGCAAGCCAGCCGATTGATCCGCCCACGCTGGCAATGACCTTCTCGGTCAACAACTCGCCGCTGGCTGGCCAGGAAGGTGACAAGGTTACCTCGCGTATGATCCGTGCGCGTCTGGAACGCGAAGCCGAAGGCAACATCGCCATTAAAATTGCCGAAACCGAAGACAAGGATGCCTTCGAAGTTGCTGGCCGTGGTGAATTGCAGCTTGGCGTTCTGGTCGAAACCATGCGTCGTGAAGGCTTCGAGCTGTCGATCTCGCGTCCGCGCGTTCTGTTCAAGGAAGTTGACGGCGTTCTGTCCGAACCGTTTGAAGAAGTCCAGGTTGACGTGGACGAAGAATTTGCCGGTTCCGTCGTTGAGAAAATGAGCCTGCGCAAAGCCGAAATGACCGACATGCGGTCATCTGGTGGCGGCAAGACCCGTATTCTGTTTGTTGCCCCGTCGCGTGGCCTGATTGGCTATCACGGTGAATTCCTGACCGATACCCGCGGTACCGGCGTTATGAACCGCGTGTTCCATTCCTATGGTCCTGTTAAGGGCAGCATTGCTGGCCGCCGTAACGGTGCGCTGATCTCGAATGACCAGGGCGATGCTGTTGCCTATGCCATCTGGGGTCTGGAAGATCGCGGTATCATGTTTATCGAGCCGGGCGAACGTGTTTACCAGGGCATGGTCATTGGCGAACATAACCGTGACAACGACCTCGAAGTAAACATCCTCAAGGGCAAGAAGCTGACCAACGTTCGTGCATCGGGCAAGGATGATGCCATCCTGCTGACCCCGCCGCGCCGCATGAGCCTGGAAGAAGCCCTGTCTTACATCCAGGACGACGAACTGGTCGAAGTGACCCCGAAAAACATCCGCATTCGCAAGCTGCACCTTGATCCGAACGTGCGCAAACGCGAAAGCCGCAAGAAAGAATCTGAAAACGCATAATCCATTCGCGTTTTTAAATTCCGAGATAATCGAAAGGGCCGGTCACATGACTGGCCCTTTTGCTTTGCCAGAACGGTTTTTTGGCTGAAATGCCTGTCCCCTTTGGGCATTCTTTAACCGATAACACCATAAGGTCGGCAATCGCGCGCAACCAGGCGGATTATCAGGGGGAAGAATGAATAACCATACCAAACGCAGTTGGGGCGAGGCCTTTATGGCCCTGACCAATGGGCGGGTTATTACCATGCTGTTTTTGGGATTTTCCGCCGGGATTCCCATTTTGCTGATTTTTTCGACCCTGTCGATCTGGCTGCGTGAAGCCGGGGTCGAACGTGCCACTGTTACCTATTTCAGTTGGGCTGCCCTTGGTTATTCCTTCAAATTTGTCTGGGCGCCACTGATTGACCGCCTGCCCCTGCCCGGCCTGCATGCCACGCTGGGACGGCGGCGAAGCTGGCTGATTGTTGCACAGACGGCGATCATTGTTTCCATCCTGTGGATGGGCCTGACCGACCCGGCCCAACACCTGACCATGATGGCCTTTGCCGCCGTGGCCCTTGGTTTTTCCTCGGCCACCCAGGATATCGTCATTGATGCCTATCGTATCGAAGCGGTCGATACCGATTTACAGGCGATGATGAGCTCGGCCTATATTGCGGGCTACCGCATTGGCATGATTGTCGCGGGTGCGGGCGCACTGACCATTGCCGCCCTGGTCGAGGGAGATGGCACCTATATGCCGCTTGCCTGGCGGGTTGCCTATGGCTGTATGGCGCTGGCAATGTGTGTGGGGGTTTTAACCACCCTTCTGATCAGCGAACCCGAAGTCACCCGCAAAGACAGCAAATATTTTCACCAGACCAGCGATTATATCCGCTTTCTGGCAATGTTTGCGCTGACCATCATTGCCTTTATCGCCGCCAATATCTGGGCAGGCAATGTGGTTGCGCCGCTGAAAGATACCTTCATTGCCGATGGCATGACCAAGGAACTGGCAGGCTTTTTGACCGGCAGCCTGCAGCTTGCCATTGCAGTGCTGTTTGCCGTTGGTGTGGCCTGGCTGACCACCCTGATGGGCATTACCCCGCGTGAAATGGTGCGCGAAACCTATATCGCACCGGTAAAGGATTTTGTGGATCGATATGGCAAGGTTGCCATCGTCGTACTGGCCCTGATTGGCTTTTATCGTATTGCCGATATCGTCATGGGTGTAATGGCAAATGTGTTTTATACCGATATCGGATTTTCCAAGGAAGAAATCGCCGCCGTTTCCAAAACCTTTGGCCTGTTCATGACCATTGCCGGCAGTTTTCTGGGTGGGGTGCTGTCAGTTCGCTATGGTGTAATCCGGGTGCTGTTTTTGGGCGCGCTGCTTTCCGCCATCACCAATATCCTGTTTGCCATCATGGCGCAGCTTCCCGCCAATACAGTGATGTTTGCCGTTGTCATCATGGCCGATAACCTTTCGGGCGGCCTCGCAACGGCGGCCTTTATCGCCTATCTTTCGGGGCTGACGAATATTTCCTTCACGGCCATGCAATATGCCATTTTCAGTTCGATCATGACCCTGTTTCCCAAGGTCATTGCCGGTTTTTCCGGCACGGTGGTCGACGCGGTTGGCTATCAGGCCTTTTTCATCGGCACGGCAATTATGGGATTGCCGGTATTGCTGCTTGTGGTGCTGGCTGGCCGCCTGACCGATGTTGAACACCCCAAACCCGCACCAGCCCGCACCAAAGGCGGCTGAGCGCCTGTTGTTACTGTGATGTTCACATTACCAGCCCCAGCGCGATCCGCATGGGCAACACCGCCATCTCACAACGGCGCAACTATCAGGGTTTGAGCTCAACGACAGGCCAGAAGGGGCTTTTGCTGAACCCATCGTCAAAGACCAAAACAACGGTCGACCCAGGCCATCAACGTTATCCAGCCTCCAACCAACAAAAAACCCCGCCGGATGCGGCGGGGTTTTGTCATCCGGGTGAACCAGTATGTTAAATCTTTCAGGCAGCCTGTTCGGCTTCATCCTGGGTCAACAACGCATAGATTGCATCGGCAGATGCAGCCCCGCGCAGCTTCTCGCACATACCCTGATTGCGCAGCAACCGCGAGATACGCGCCAAAGCCTTCAAATGGTCGGCACCGGCTTCTTCGGGTGCGACGAGCATGCAAAACAGATCGACCGGCTGTTCATCAACAGCATCAAATTCGATCGGGTTCTGTGCCCGGGCAAAAACCATATAGAGCCGGTCCAGATCGCCCAATTTGCCGTGCGGAATTGCTACACCACCACCGACACCGGTGCTGCCCAGCTTTTCACGATCAAGCAAAACAGAGAAAATCTGCCCTGCGTCACGTCCCGTAACCTCGGCGGCTTTCTCTGCGAGTTCTTCGAGAACAGCCTTCTTGGCGCCGGAACGCAATGCCGGAATAACCCCTGCCGGGGAGAGAATTGTTGAAATGTCCATCTTTCGCGTTGCGTTGTTTGGACCAGAGGTCGCGTCCGTCAGGCTGCGCCAGCTTTTTCATCAGCCGGGTCAAGCCAGCCAATGTTACCATCGGCCCGACGATACACGACGTTCAATCCGCCATGTTTGCCATTCCGGAACATAAGCGCCGGAATATCCCCCAAATCGAGACGCATGACCGCCTCACCTACAGAGAGCGTGTCGATGCGATCAGGTGTTTCTGCAACGATCAGCGGGTCATACCCCTTTGCATGATCGTCATCAGAATGATCTTCATCTTCCTGCTGGATCACGTAATGACGTGCATCCATCAAGGCATCTTCATACTGATCACGGTTCGTATGATGGTCGCGCAAACGCCGTTTATACCGACGCAAACGTTTTGCCACCTTGTCGCAAGCTGCATCAAAGGCCGGATAAACCTCGTCAGCCGATGCTTTTGCCTGAACCAGCATGCCTTTGCCGACATGGACCGATATCTGTGTGTGATAAAGATGCGCCTGTTTGGTAATCGTTACCGTGGCCTCGATCGCATGATCGAAATATTTCTCTACCGCAAGGTCCAAGGTCTCGACGACGTGTTCACGCAAAGCGCTGCCTACGTCAAGTTGCTTGCCAATAACTGTAATCTGCATGGATCGCCTATCCCCAGTTGAGTGACTTCCAGTACATCTGCGAACGACGGTGCCCCTCAATCAGGTGGCGGCACCATATTCCGTCGCCAATGCCAAGTCAACATTTGGGTATTCACCAATATGTTTCAATACTTTAGGCATTGTTTATCGGCATCAGACACCTATCGGGCCTGTGCTTTTTTCTCGCGCCGCCTTTGGACTGACGACGGAATCCGCATTGCCTCACGGTATTTTGCCACTGTTCGCCGGGCAATGTCGATCCCTTCCTTTTGCAGAAGCTCGACAAGTTTATCATCCGAGAGGATTTTTTTCGGATTTTCCCCGTCTATCAATGACTTGATCCGGTGACGAACCGATTCCGACGAATAGGAATCACCGCCATCCGCCGATGAAATTGCCGTGGTGAAGAAGTATTTCAGCTCGAATATACCGCGCGGGGTGGCCATGAATTTGCCGTTTGTCACCCGCGATACCGTGCTTTCATGCATGCTGATCGCTTCGGCAATGTCGCGCAGAATCAGGGGGCGCAGGTGTGAAACCCCATAATTGAAGAACCCGTCCTGCTGGCGAATAATCTCGGAGGCCACCTTGAGAATCGTGGTCGCGCGCTGATGCAGCGCCTTGACCAACCAGTTGGCGTTCTGCAACCGCTCGTTCACAAAAGTTTTTTCCTCGCGCCCGCGAATCCCGGTGCTGATTTCGGCAGCATATTCCTCGTTCACCAGAACACGCGGCAGGGCATCACTATTTAACTCGATTATCCAGTTGCCTGATGATCCGGCGCGCACCAGTACATCGGGAATAACCGGCGAGGCCGGTTCACCGTCACTGGTGCGGCCCGGACGCGGGTCCAGGGTGCGAATCTCGGCGATCATGTCGGCCAGGTCATCGGCATCGACACCGCAAATCCGGCGCAGGCGGTCAAATTCGCGCCGCGCCAGCAATTCCAGATTATTAAGAAGGGCCGCCATCGCCGGGTCAAACCGGTTACGGTCGCGCAATTGCAGTTCCAGGCATTCCGCCAGATTACGGGCAAAAATGCCGACCGGCTCAAATCCCTGCATCCGGCGTAAAACCGCATCGACCTCGGCCGGAGTACAGCCAAGTGCTTCGGATACTTCGCCAAGATCGCCACTGACATAACCGTTGTCATCAAGCATATCGATCAGATAGCTGCCGATCATGCGCATCACCGGTGATGCAAAGGCAAGGTTGAGCTGGTCATCAAGGCTTTGGCGCAGGGTGACGGTATCGGCCAGGGTCTGTTCCAGCCCCGGCAGGTCATCGCCATCGCCACCGCCCATGCCGCCCCCGCCACCATAAGGCAGCGAATAATCATGGTTGGCCCCGACTGGGGCACCATCAGGCGTGATTTCGCCTTCGCCATCGTAAAGGGCATCACTGGCACAATCGAGCGGACCACTGGTTTCCGCCCCCATACTATCGCTGCTGGCCAGGCGGTCAGTACCGCGGAAATCTTCGCGGTCACGGAAATCGTCAATCGCGCGGGCATCCAGGCCCTGTTCACCATTACCAACGGCATCATCACCGCTTTCGGCAAAGGTTTGGCCCGGTTCCGCCCGTTCAAGAAGGGGGTTTTCCAGAAGTTCGCTGTCGATGAAGTTGGAAAGCTCGATATTGTTAAATTGCAACAGTTTGATCGCCTGCTGCAATTGCGGCGTCATGACAAGAGACTGAGACTGACGAAGATCAAGCCTTGCCTTCAGGGCCATATCAGAACCTACCCCGTATCAATCCGCTTTCCCCCATTTCCTTGCCTCGCCTTTCTATTTGGTCCGCATTTCTTTTACGATGCGGTATCCGTTCTGCAAACCCCAGTGACGAAACAACCTGTCCGTGAAGCATCCTTCCAGATACACGGGTATTCATCCAAACAATTGTTATCAGTCCGAAAAAGACAGGAACAGCCAAATAATCAAATGATTTGAAGTTTAAAGGCTGAATCTGTCACCCAGATAGACGCGGCGGACATCGACATTGCGAACGATCTCGTCCGGACCGCCTTCCATCAATACCCGACCATCATGCAGAATATAGGCCCGATCAATAATGTCGAGGGTCTCGCGCACATTGTGATCGGTAATCAGTACGCCAATGCCACGATCCTTGAGGTGACGCACCAGATCGCGAATATCGCCAACGGCAATCGGGTCAATACCGGCCAGCGGTTCGTCAAGCAGGACAAAATTGGGATGTGCCGCCAGTGCACGGGCGATTTCGCAACGGCGCCGTTCCCCACCCGACAGGGCCAGGGCCGGCGTGCGGCGCAAATGCTCGATGGCAAATTCAGCCAGCAGGTCTTCCAGGTTCTGTTCGCGCTTGATGCGGTCGCCTTCAATCACCTCAAGCACGGCCATGATATTCTGCTCCACCGTCATACCCCGAAAAATCGAGGCTTCCTGCGGCAGATAGCCAATCCCCATGCGCGCACGCTGATACATCGGCATCATGGTGATGTCGTTGCCATCAAGCGAGATTGTGCCGCGATCAGGGGAAATCAGCCCGGTGATGATATAAAAGCTGGTGGTTTTACCGGCCCCGTTCGGCCCCAGAAGACCAACAGCCTCACCGCGCTGGACCGAGATCGAAACATCCTTCAGAACCGGGCGCTTTTTAAAGCTTTTGCCCAGATTATGTGCCACCAGTCCCTTATTCGCACTTACCAGTCGCGGACCGCCCGTTACATCGGCATCCGGCATGACAATGGGTGCATTCACACCGCTATTTTTTGTGCTTTTCCGAGACCAGAACACGATCCGACCCTTCGTCAGTTTGTTTTACCAGCAGCTTTGCCACCGGTTTTCGATTTATTTTCGCTTTCAGGTACCAGCAAACCCCGCACCCGTGATTTGCCATCGCCCTTGCCATCCGCCATCAGGCGGCTGATACCGGTTTTCAGGTCAACCACGGCACGATCACCATTAAGCTGGTTTTTGCCGCGCGTGATCTTAACCGATCCGGTCAGGGTGGCGATACCCGTTTTCGCGTCATAAACACCTTGATCCCCAACCACATAATCGGTCGGGGTTTCAATGGTGACATGACCATAACCATCGATGCGTTCAAGCTGGTTGTCACCCTTGGCCGACTGGGTAAAACGCGCGCTCAAAACATCCGCCTTCAGCTTGCGCCCTTCCGAGGTCGCAACAGCATCTCCACGGGCCACCGCCATGCGTTTGGCTTCCCAATATTCCAGGCTGTCCTTGGCGGTCAGGCTTTCCGTCGGGGTGGTATATTTCAAATTCTTGCCGGTCAGCACCACAACGGACTGGTCGATATCGTAAATCGCCAGATCGCCAGTGGCGGCATCGGTGTTGGTCGAAAGCTTCACATGACCATGGGCTTCCAGGCGGTAAATTTCGGTCTGGCCATTGGTTTCGCGATAAAAGGCACGCAATTCATCGGCGCGTACTTCGGATTCACCACGCCGGGCAAAGGCATTGCCGCGCGCAATCAACACATTGTCGTTGCGGCGCCATTCAATACCATTATCCGATTCCACATCCAGCCCGCCTGCCCCCTGCTGGGTCAGGCCCAGCGAGGCCGCCGATGCCGGGCGCAGCCCCGAAACACAGGCCAGCCCAATCACAAGCGTCGCCGCAAATAAAAATCCACCCCCGCGCGGCGTTCTGATCATGATTTCCCTTTCAATGCCTTATCAAAAACTTTGAGTTTGGATTTGCCCAGAAAATGAATAACCGACCCCTTATTTTCCAGCTCAAACCCTGAATCCGATTTAATCGTGCCAAACGGCCCCTGCCCGTCTACCGGGTCGTTTCCGCTGGCATTGCCGTCGCCCAGCTTGATTTCGGCGCTTTCAGTATGAATCTCGAACCCCTTGTCGTGATACATGTTAACGGCGCCGTTCAGATCAAGCCTGCTTTTGCTTTCCGTATAAAGTCCCTTATCGGCCGTTAACGCCACCCAGCTACCATCCGTCAGCGTCATATCCGCCTGCGGACGATCAAGCAACACATGCTCCATCGCACTTTCGCCGTCCTTACGCTGCTCGACCGCTTCGGTTGCCGTCACGGTAAAGGGCTGGCGCTTGGCATCCACGCCAAAAAAGCGCGGATTGCTCATGGCGACATTTTCCATCAGATCATCGGGCGAGCTGGAAAAGCCAAGGTGAAACCCGCTTTCCTGCACCTGTTCGATCTGCGGCCACAAAACCACCAGTGCCAGCAACGCTGCCGCAACCATCGGCAGGATCAGTTTTAACATCAAAACGACGCTACGGCGAACCGGATTGATCTTCACATCGCGCCGCATTTCGGACAAACGGTCCCGCGAGCGCGGCTTGGGCGCTTCAGGGGACGGCGTATCTGAGGTGTCGGCGCTCATGCTCAGGCAACCCCCAGACGCAAAAGATCATGAATATGCACAAGGCCACAGGGCTGCCCCTGATCATCGACTACAAACAGCGATGTAATGCTGCGATCATTCATGATCGCCAGCGCCTCGACAGCCAAAAGATCAGCAGTAATTGCCTTGGGATTGCGGGTCATGACATTGGCCACCGGGCGCGATACCAGATCATCGCCCATATGACGGCGAAGGTCACCGTCCGTCACGATACCAACCAGTTTGGCGGCTTCATCCGTGACACCTACACAGCCAAAGGATTTGCCTGTCATTTCCATCAACGCATCGGACATCAGGGCAGACGCCGGAATAAGCGGCAGCTGGTCTGCACCATGCATGACTTCGCGCACCCGTAACAACCGCTGCCCCAGCTTGCCGCCGGGGTGGAAAGTGCGGAAATCATCGGCGCTAAAGCCACGACGTTCCATCAGGGCAATTGCCAGTGCATCCCCCAGGGCCAGCATGGCCGTGGTCGATGTTGTTGGCGCCTGGCGGTTCGGGCAGGCTTCGGGGCTGTTGGGCAGAACCAGCGGATAATCGCATTGCGACCCAAGCGAGCTTTCAGCCCGGCGTGTCATACCGATCAGCGGAATATGGAAACGGCGCGTATAGGCGATAATGTCCGAAAGTTCCGGCGTTTCACCTGAATTGGACAGCGCCAGCACCGCATCATCCTGACCGATCATGCCCAGATCGCCGTGGCTGGCCTCGGCCGGATGAACAAAAAACGACGGCGTGCCGGTCGAGGCAAAGGTTGCTGCCACCTTTTTGGCAATATGCCCGCTTTTGCCCATGCCTGTCACAACAAGCCGGCCCTTCAGCCCCTCGATCAGGGTGATGGCACGGCAGAAATCGCCATTCAGCGATTGTGCAAGTTCTTCAAGGGCGGCGGCTTCGATGCCAAGCACCTTTTGGGCAACAGCAATGTCTTTTTGTTCGGCTTCGGTAACTGTCATGGCGTTCTTTATGGTCATCAGTCCGGATGCAAACCGGTTCGTTTGTGGGTTCAACCGGCTTCACTGGCGCAAAAATGTGTCAATAACCGGGTCATCGCGCCAACTGCGCTATCGGCGTTGCGGGTTACCCCGCACAGCCTTAATGGGCAAAGATGTCTGATTCTGGCCATCCCGCAAGGTCCAGGCTGGCGCGGGTCGGCAGGAAATCAAAACAGGCCTGGGCCGTTTCCATGCGGCCTTCACGCACCAGACGGCGATCAAGCTCTTCTTTCATCTTGTGCAGATAAAGAACATCGCTGGCAGCATAGGCAATCTGTTCAGGCGACAGGTCTGCAGCCCCCCAATCCGAGCTTTGCTGCTGTTTGGAAATTTCAACACCAACCAGTTCGCGCACCAAGTCCTTCAGACCGTGGCGATCGGTATAAGTCCGCACCAGCTTTGATGCGATTTTGGTGCAATATACCGGTGCGCAACGCACACCAAGATAGGCATCCATCACCGCAATATCAAACCGGCCGAAATGAAACAGCTTCAAGACTTCGGGGTCTGCCAGCATTTTTTTGAGGTTGGGCGCGCTGTAATCCGAACCATCAAATTTCACCAGATGGGCATCGCCATCCCCGGCAGAAAGCTGCACGACACACAGGCGATCACGATGCGGGTTCAGGCCCATCGTTTCGCTGTCAATTGCAACAATTTTGCCTAGATCAAGCCCGTCGGGCAAATCTCCATGATGGAGGTAGTTTGTCATCGCGCGTCTCCGGTCAGAAAGTTTGGCCCTGTCTTAACACAGCAAGGCCGCGCCCGCGATGCAAAAGACACCTTCTGACACCGGATAATACCATTAAAACCGCGATTTTCCCCTATCCCGGCATCACGACCAGCACCTGCCTATCCTAACGGGCAAGGGGTTCAGAATCCTTAAAAACCCGAAGTGCCGCAACCGCACAGGCAATGGACATCCACGCCAGAATGGCCGGCCAGTTGGAAAAGGCGCTTTGGGTGGCCGCAAAGGGAAACAGGGTGGCATTTAACGTTGCCAGATAAAGGGCAACCAGCACGGTTTGCTGTTTGCCAACCCGGATCATCCGAAGCCCCGCCCAAACGACCAGAGCAACAAAAACCAGCCAGGGCAATGTACCGGCCAGACCACTGCTGGAAAGCCATTCCATATAAATGTTGTGCGGATGCGGATAACAGCCAAACTCCAACGATTCTGGTGGCAATTCGGCCTTACAGACCCGCTCGAAGCTACCCATGCCAATGCCAGTCAGAGGATGCTCGGTAAAAAAGCGCCAGCCCATCAGAGCCAGTTGCCCGTAAATCGAGGCGGCGTAATCAGAAATGATGGTGCCAAGATCGGTCACACGGCTGGCGATACGGCTGCTTAACGACAATAACAGGCCGATCCCGGCAATACCGGCAACACCAATAACAATCGATAAAAGCCGCGACCGCCCGCCAACAAGAAACAAACCGATCACCACCGCCGCAATACCGGCAAGGCTTAAAACGCTGGCAGTGCGTTCACCGCTTAGAAAAATAACCGCCAGAACCGGCAGCATCACCAATGCAGCAAGGGTAAAAGCCCTTTTATCGCCGAACGCCTGACGCGCCACAAAGGCCAGCGCCATGACGCCAAAAGCCAGTTTCGAAAGATAACTGCCAATATTCGGCCGGTCGAGCGGGCCGGTCAAACGTCCAGATTCGGTTATCAATTGCCCGGTCAGCAATGACGCGCCGCTCAGGAACTGATACAGGGCATCAAACGCGGCCAGTACCAATGTTGCGGTAACGGCATAACAAACAGTGCGAACCGCAGACCGATCAGTAATCACCCAGCGTGTTGCCGCGGCATAAAACACCACAAACCGCACCCAGATCAGCCCGCGGGTAAAGCTTTTGCTTGGAAATTCAGCCAGTGGGGCGACCACCACAACCAGCATCAACAATGCCACCAACAGGGCGAAAATATCTGCTTCGCGTATCCAGGCCCAATCCCGGCGCAACGTACTGCGCACCAAAAACAATATTGCCACCAGCACCAGTGCCACATCGGCAGCACCGCGCGCAAACAGCAAAAACACCGGAATCAGGCACAAAAACACAAGGGCGCTGCCCCGCAGGCGATTTTCAATTTTTTCACCATAGGGCAAAGCGGCAGATAATTTCGTCACTGTGAAATGGGCCTCCGAACCGCGGGAATGGAATTAAAGGCAGCATAAAAATCATCAAGCATCGCGCCATCCGCCTTTATCAGCCCTGCCTTGGCGCCAAAATAGGCAATCTGAATTTTCAGACCCGGCATTGCATAACCATCACGCAGGGCCTTGCGGGCTGCCGAAATGCATTTCTGCCCCAGTTTCTGGCGGCTGACGCGATCAAGCTGCGGATGCTGGCGCAGAAAATGATAAAAAGTCATGAAGCGATCATGATGCTGCTGAATTTTATTATCCGACAAATGGCTGCCTTCATCTGGCACCCAGGTAACCACCGCATCGGTATCGACAAGGCAGCGCGCCTGTGAAGCCAGCCTTAATGGCAGGGATTCGTCCTGAATGAAAACCTGTTCGTCACAGCCCCCGGCATTGGCAAACAAACTGCGTTCCACCAGCCATGTCATGCGTATAAGCCCCCTGCCAAGGGCACGTTTGAACGGATTGGTATGAATATGTGCCGCTGGTTCAGCAGGAATTTCGCGGGGGCGAATATCGGCAATCGCATCGGCGGTTTTGTGCCATTTGCCATGCACCATGTCGGCACCATGACGGCGCGCCAGCCCCAGCAATGTTGCAACCGCATTGGGCGCAATCACTTCATCGCAATCAAACAATACCAGAAAATCGCCAGTCGCGGCCTTCGCCCCCTGATTGAGGCGAATAGCGGGGCCTTTATTTTCGGTATTTTCAAGGATTTTTACATGGGCAAGCCCGGCAGTTTCCGCACGCAGAACAGAAAGCGAGGCATCGGACGATGCATCATCGACAAAAATATATTCCGCGGAAAAATCGCCACTCTGTTCGCGCAGGGACCGGATGAAAAACGGCAAAACAGCCGCCTTGTTATAAACCGGCAGAACATAACTGATATCTGGCACCCATGCCCCCATTTGCCAAATTCGCGCTGTGCAGTTCTACCGGTATCACCGGGCCACTGCAAAGACAAAAGGCATATCAAAATGCCCACGCATCGGAGAGTACGAACAGGTCGTAATACTGGCAGGGATTGGCAGGCTCATCCAACAACAGGGAAGGCCAGGCACACCCAAAAAACAGGCCAGAAAATACAATACCCCAGTACATCAAAAGATGTACTGGGGTATGGTGCCCAGGAGAAGACTCGAACTTCCACGACCTTGCGGCCACTGGCACCTGAAGCCAGCGCGTCTACCAATTCCGCCACCTGGGCTTAGGGGCTAGTTGGTTGTTCCAGATTTGTCGTCCGGAACGGGGCGGAATATACGCGCTGACAAACAAGTGTCAACAAACTTTTTCAAAGTTTTTGCGCTTCTTTTTGCAGTTTTTTGACGGCCCCGAAAAAATGACGCAAATCCGCCATTTCCCGATATCGCCCCCTTAAACCGCAGGATCAAAAAGGTAGCCCAGAACAGCATTCAGACGATTGCGGCCCTGTCGGGTGGCCTGCAAACCGCGTTCATCACAGATCAAATCACCCGACACGATCAGGGTTTCAAGCCGTTCGGAATCGAGAAGATCGCGTGGTCCGGCCCCGCCGATCCGGTCAAACCGGGCCAGGGGAATCGGCTCATTCAGGCGCAGGCCCATCATCACCATTTCGATCAGGCGTTCACCATTATCAAGAACGACTTCTTCCTGTGTGCCATTGCCCAACTTTTCGACCCGGTCCAACCAGATATCAGGCGCACGGTGACGGCGTACCGCCATGGGCGTTATATGGCCATCATTGCCCACCACGGCCTCGCGGCCATGTGCGCCCGGACCAATGCCCAGATAATCGCCATAGCGCCAATAAACCAGGTTATGGCGGCTTTCCTGCCCCGGGCGGGCATGGTTGGAAACCTCGTAACAGCGATAACCTGCCAGTTCGGTTTCTTCCTGAGTGATATCATAAAGCTCGGCGGCCAGATCCTCGCCGGGCACCTTCAATTCGCCGCGCTGATGAAGGGTATAAAACCGCGTGCCCGGTTCGATGGTCAGCTGATAAAGCGAGATATGCCCCCTGGTGATATCCAGCCCTTCACGCAATTCACGCCGCCAGGCCTGCGGATCATGTTCGGGGCGAGCATAAATCAGATCAAAGGAAAAACGGTCAAACACGGTAGCGGCAACATCAAGCGCGCGGCGGGCTTCGCTGGCATTGTGAACACGGCCCAAAAATTCCAGATCACGATCATTTAACGCCTGAATGCCCAGCGACACGCGATTGATGCCATTGGCCGCAAAGGCAGAAAACCGGTCAATCTCGACCGTGCCGGGATTGGCCTCCAGCGTAATTTCAACATCATCGGTCATCGGCCAATAGGTGCGGATATCGGCAATCAGGGCACCGGCCGTTTCCGGGTCCATCAATGAAGGTGTGCCACCGCCAAAAAAGACCGACCCCACCACCCGGTCCGGGTGGCGTGCGGCCCCGGCAGCCAGTTCGGCGCGCAACGCCGCCCGCCAGCGTTTATGATCAACATTGCTGGCAACGTGGCTGTTGAAATCGCAATAAGGACATTTCGACAGGCAAAACGGCCAGTGAATATAAATGCCAAAGGGGACGGTTTCAGACGTCATTTAAGGTGCGTTCTTTCAAATTTGCGCAAGGCACGGCACAGTCGAGCCGTCAAAGTATGCCTTATAAAATTCAGGCACCGACGATATCAACCGACGGTGCCCAAACCGGCCAGCAGGGTGCGGAGAAACCCCGACCTGCCCCTATGCGAAACAGGCTTTCACAAGCTGGTCAAAAGCACGGGCACGGTGGCTCATTTCATGTTTTTTGGCAGCGGGCATTTCACCAAAGGTCTGGTCATAACCACGCGGCTGGAACATTGGGTCATAACCAAAACCGTTTTTACCGCGTTTTGGCCACACCAGATCGCCTTCAATGCGGCCCTCGAAATTCTCAACATGGTCATCAGGCCAAGCCAGCGAAAGGGCACATACGAAATCGGCCCGACGGTCAGGGTGGTTGCCCACCGCCGTATTGACCTTTTCCATCGCCATATCAAAATCACGATCCGGCCCGGCCCAGCGGGCGGAATAGATCCCCGGTGCACCATCAAGCGCCCACACAGCCATGCCCGAATCATCGGCAAGGGCGGGAAGCTTTGCCGCACGGGCCGCTGCCAGTGCCTTTAACTGGGCATTGCCGATAAAGGAATTTTCAGTTTCCTCAGGCTCTGGCAGGCCAAGATCGCCTGCCGACACCACATCGATCCCGAAAGGGGCAAGCAGTTCGGCAATTTCAACGATCTTGCCTTTGTTATGGCTGGCAATCACCAGCTTCTTTTCCGTAAATCGACGTACCATTTTCCCGCCTGTGGGTTTGTCGTGCAGGGATAATCCGGGTCGTTAACCGGCATCGCAATGCCGATTGCGGGTTTTACAAACCCAGGGCTTCGCGCTGTTTGGCAAACAGTTCGTCACAGCCCTTGCGCGCCAGATCAAGCATCTGGTCAAACGCACCGCGGTCAAACGGCACATCTTCGGCAGTAGCCTGAATTTCAACAAGGCCGCCATTGCCTGCCAGAACAAAGTTGGCATCGGCACCGGCATTGCTGTCTTCGGCGTAATCAAGGTCAAGAACCGGGGTATCATTGTAAATACCACACGAAATGGCCGCCACCGCCTGAGTCAGCGGAATTTCCTTGATCAGGCCAAGGCGGCGAACGCCCTGAAACGCCAGATGGGCCGCAACATAGGCCCCGGTGATTGACGCCGTACGCGTGCCGCCATCAGCCTGGATAACATCACAATCCAGGCGCATCTGCATTTCGCCCATCGCCTTAAGGTCGGTGACGGCACGAATGGAACGCCCGATCAGACGCTGGATTTCCTGGGTACGGCCGGACTGGCCGCCGCGAGTAGCTTCACGCTGCATGCGCGAATCGGTGGCACGCGGCAGCATGCCATATTCCGCCGTGATCCAGCCCTTGCCCGAATTGCGCATCCAGCCAGGAACCTTGTCTTCGACCGTGGCAGTACACAGAACATGCGTATCACCAAATTTAATCAGGCAGGAGCCTTCGGCATATTTGCTGACACCGGTTTCAATGGTGACGTCGCGAAGCTGATCAAGGGAACGACCGGAAGGACGCATAAAGGGAACCTCGTAAGAAAATGATTAAACCAGCCGGCAGGATGGCAGGCCAGATCCTGAATGCGGCCAAGCTAATGGCCCCACCTGCAAAGGTCCAGCATTTTCCCCGGTTTCTTGCCGGTTTGATCACCCCGACAGGCCCATATGCCTGCAAAGATGCAAATATGTGGCCCCTGCCCCCATCCAGCCTGCAATTGACGCCGCGAAAGGGGCTGTCTAAATTCGAAGGATTGCACAAAACCGTATTTGACAGGGTCTTGAATGGCACTTTTGGACAACACAATGCTGGGTGATCTGAATGAACGATCCCGCGAGGTGTTCCGTCAGATCGTTGATGCCTATGTCGAAACCGGCGAACCGATCGGATCGCGCACCATTGCCCGGCGCCTTTCCGAAAAGCTTTCGGCGGCAACCGTGCGCAATGTCATGGCCGATCTTGAAGATCAGGGGCTTCTGGTTGCACCGCATATTTCGGCTGGCCGCCTGCCCAGCGAGAAGGGATTACGCCTTTTTGTCAATGCGCTGATGGAGGTGGGCGACCTGCCCAATGCCGAGCGCGACCAATTGACGAAAAACTGCGAACGCGCGGGTTATTCGCTTGATGAAATGCTGGGCGAAGCCACCAGCATGCTTTCGGGTCTGTCACGCTGTGCCGGTCTGGTTGTTGCACCAAAAACCGACGGGCTTCGCCTTAAACAGATCGAATTCGTGCCACTTTCGCCGGGCAAGGTACTGGCTGTACTGGTTTCGCAGAATGGCAGTGTGGAAAACCGCATTGTCGATGTGCCAACCAATATGCCGACCTCGGCATTGACAGAAGCGGCGAATTATCTAAATACGCAGCTAGCTGGAAAAACACTTGATGATGCACGCCTTCTGGTCGCACGCGAACGCGAACGCATCCAGACGGAGCTTGACGTTCTTTCCGCCAGCCTGATTGATGCAGGCATTGCAACCTGGGCAGGCGGGGTTAAGGATTCGTCGCTAATCATTAAGGGGCAATCACAGCTATTGGAGAATATTGCCACGATCGAGCAGCTTGAAACCGTCCGTCGACTGTTTAACGTTCTGGAAGCCCGCGATCAGATGATCGAACTTCTGGACGTCACATCGGAAGCGGAAGGGGTTCAGATTTTTATCGGGACCGAAAACAAGCTGTTTGGTGGATCGGGTTTGTCGATGGTGATATCGCCCTATCAGAACGCCGAAGGAAGCATTGTCGGCGCAATCGGGGTTGTCGGACCGACGCGGATCAATTATGCCCGCATAATTCCGCTGGTCGACTATACCGCCAAACTGGTCGGGCGACTGATTGGTTAATTTTATGTGGCGCTGCGTGTCAGGCCACACAACAAATGAAGGTAGTCCAACAATGACGGAAACCGCAAAAAACACCACCGAAGAAGAAATGCAGAACGCATCGCCGGCCGAACAGGTCGCCGCCGAGGAAGCCGCACAGGAAGACGTGGCACAGGACCAAGCTGATGCTGCTGGCAGCGCTGACGACGTGATTGCCGCCCTGCAGGCCGAAAATGCCGAGCTGAAAGACCGCCTGCTGCGCACCGCGGCCGAAGCCGAAAATATCCGCCGTCGCGCCAAGAAGGACGTCGAGGATTCGGCTAACTACGCCATTACCAAATTCGCACGCGACCTGCTTGATGTTGGCGATAACCTGCGCCGCGCCCTTGAGGCTGCTGGCGATGGTTCGCAGCAGAATGAAGCGATGAAAACGCTGATCGAAGGCGTTGAAATGACCGAGCGTACCCTTTTGAAATCGTTCGAGCAGAACGGCATCGAAAAGATGGAGCCGCTGGGCGAAAAGCTTGACCCGAACAAACACCAGGCTGTTTTTGAAATGCCAAGTGCTGAACATCCTGAAGGCCATGTCGCCCAGGTGATGCAGGCAGGTTATGTGCTGAAAGGTCGCCTTCTGCGCCCGGCCATGGTTGGCGTTGCCAAGGGTGCCGCCCCCGATACCAGCGCCGAGCCGGGCAGCAATGTTGATACTTCGGCCTGATCAAACGGCCCGATGTTAATTTTCAAAATGGCCCCGCGCACTTTGCCGGGGCCATTTTTTTTGCCTGCTTTTATGACGGCCTTTCTACCGGCACATCAGATTGGAGGGGGCATTTCAATGTTGTAAGCTACGCCCGGATTTTTGAAAGACCGGAGCAGCCATGAGCATTTCCAGCACCCTGATCGAGATATTGCGCAACGAGGCCGCACCGATTGTCATTCTGACGGGGGCCGGCATTTCGCGCGAAAGCGGTTTGCACACCTTTCGCGACCCGGATGGCATTTGGGCCAGATACGATATTTCCGAGGTTGCGACCCCCGAAGCCTTCATCGCCAATCCGGAACTGGTGCAGTCCTTTTACAATGACCGGCGCCAAATCCTGCATGATGCCAGCGTCATCCCCAATGCAGCGCATCAGGCCCTTGTCCGGCTGGAACAGGAATGGCCCGGTGAAGTGTTGCTGGTAACACAAAATATCGATGACCTGCATGGTCGCGCAGGCAGCAAAAACCTGATCCACATGCATGGTGAATTATTAAAAGTGCGCTGCAATCACTGCGATGCCATTTCACCCTGGCAGGATGATTTGGGTGCGGGCGATACATGCCCGGCCTGTGGCAAAACAGGCGGCCTTCGCCCGCATGTGGTGTGGTTTGGGGAAATGCCGCTGGAGATGGAGCGGATCTATCAGGCGCTTGAAAATTGCGGCCTTTTCATATCGATCGGCACATCGGGCAATGTTTATCCTGCGGCGGGGTTTGTTGAAGTTGCCCATCATCAGGCGCAGGCCGAGACTCTTGAAATCAACCTTGAGCCCAGCGACGGGGCCAGCCTGTTTGACCATGCCCTATATGGTCCGGCCACCAAATGCGTGCCTGAATTTGTCGATCAGTTACTGGGAAGGGCCAAAAACAGGTCGTAAAAGGCCTTTTCCCCTGCCGGGGTAAAATCGATCACGCGCGAATCGTTTAATCGCCTGGCCCAGCCAAGATCAAGCATACGTTGCAACAGCCCGGCACCCAAAGCCCCCGCCAGATGTGAACGCCGCATGCTCCAATCCAGGCATTCGCGGCATAACGGGCGGCGTAGCTGGCGCATTTCCGCCAGATCAAGGCCAAAACCTTCGATAAAGGTGGCACCCTGCCTGGTCAGGCGGATATCGCCAACATCATCAAATTCAACCACTTGATGTTGTTGCAGTTTCTCAAACAGGGTCACACCCATTTCACCCGCCAGATGGTCATAACAAATGCGGGCCTTGCGCAATGCAGGGTCACGCGGGCCTGTTCGCACCCGGTTATGGCCTGTACGCTGGGCAATCCCCATCAGAGTTTCCAGCAAATCGACAATATCGGGGTTACCAATGGTGAAATAGCGGTGCCGCCCCTGTTTGCGCGCAGCTAAAATGCCGCCTTCATGCAATTTCGCCAGATGTGAACTGGCCGTCTGGGCGGTAACACCAGCTTCAAGTGCCAGCTCGGTTGCCGTCAAGGCACGACCGGACATCAGCGCGGTCAGCATATTTGCCCGCGCCGGATCACCAATAAGTGCTGCCACACGGGCAATGTCCGGTCCTTCTTTCATAGTTCGATCCTAATCGAAACATTCCTGTCAAACAATCGCGATAATGGCGCCAACACCACAAGTTTTGGTCGCTGGAAAAACCATGAACCTGTCGCGAACCGCCTTTATCGGCGAACTGCTGTTATTGGGAATGTTGGCCCTGTTATGGGGCTCGTCCTATATTTTTATCAAAATTGCCGTGGCGGAAATTCCGCCCCTTACACTGATTGCTTTGCGCGTCAGCATTGCCGCGGTCTTTTTGACTGCCATTGTTTTCGGACAAAAACAGCATTTTCCGCGTGATGCGAAAATCTGGGCACACCTGCTGGTGCAGGCATTTTTCAATTCCATTGGCGCCTGGACAATCCTTGCCTGGGGCCAGCAATATGTCGATAGCGGCCTTGCCAGCGTCCTGAATTCGACATCGCCGGTTTTTCTGTTTTTCATCTCGCTGTTTCTCATCCACCGCGATCAGATAAACGGGTTAAAGCTTCTCGGGGCCCTAACGGGTCTGGGGGGCGTCATCCTTATTGTCGGCCCGGCTGCACTAAATGGTTTAGGGCAGCATCTTATGGGGCAACTGGCCGTTTTGACCGGTGCCTTTCTTTATGCCTGCAGTGCCCTTTATGGCAAAAAATTCACTGCCTTTGCCCCTTCCGTTACCGCAGCTGGCACCATGATCTGGGCGGCAATCTGGCTGATCCCGCTTTGCCTGGTTAACGATCACCCCTGGGCGTTGCGGCCATCCTTATCAGCCATTTCTGCTGTCATCATCCTGTCGGTCTTTTGTACCGGCGTGGCGTTGATGCTGTATTTCCGGCTGGTCAAAACACTGGGCCCCATGGGGGTTGTCAGCCAAAGCTATCTACGGGCCGGAATCGGCGTTTTTCTTGGCATTTTCATTCTGCACGAAACCCCGGGTCCACGAACACTGGCGGGCATTGCCATTGCGCTGGCCGGGGTTGTCATCCTGAACTGGCCAGAAAAGGCCAAACCGACACACTGACCCAACCCATTATCCTCCTCCCCCCTCCTGACATAGAAAAGAGATTCAAGATGCTGACCTGTTTTATCCGCTATGAAATTGACCCTTATAAAAAAGACGCCTTTGAAGAATATGCACGCAACTGGGGCCAGGCGATTCCGCGCTGCGGGGCAGATCTGATCGGTTATTTTGCACCCCATGAGGGCACAACCACCACCGCCTATGGCGTTTATACCCTGCCAAACCTTGCAGCTTACGAAGCCTATCGCACCCGCCTGATGGCCGACCCGCTAGGCCAAGAAAATTACCGATTCGCCAAAAAGGAACAATTCATTCGCCGCGAAGAACGACAGTTTTACAAACTGGCTTCCGGCCCGCATGCCACAAGGATCGAACCATGATTGCCGTGATTTTCGAAGTCATCCCCAAAGCCGAATATAAGTCCGACTATTTCGACATTGCCGGCGATCTTCGACCGCTTCTTGACGGGATTGATGGTTTTATCTCGATCGAACGGTTTGAAAGCATCACCACACCAGGAAAAATCCTGTCGCTTTCTTTCTGGCGGGATGAAGAGGCGGTCAAAGCCTGGCGCAATCTTGAAGAACATCGCGCGGCACAATCGCAAGGCCGCACCCGCATTTTTCAGGATTACCGCCTGCGTGTTGCCCATGTGATGCGCGATTACGGCACGACCGAACGCGGCGATGTGCCACCTGATTCCAAAAACCATCACAACGCTTAAAAATAATCCGCCCGAACCATTTTTCAGGTTCGGGCGGATCAATTCTTTGGTGAAGGCGGAGGCTACCCTGCGCGCAGGCACTGTTTAAATGCCGGGCTTAAACCCTGGCATCAGCCTGCTGTTTTGTCGAGACTGACGGGGCAATATCTTCGTCCTCATCCGCCGATGGGGCGGGTTTGGCTGATCCCTTGAAATCAAGCAGCATAACGGCCAGAACCACCAGTCCGGCGCCGACAAAAATGATCGGCATCGGGAACATGTCAAAAAAGATCAGGTCCATTGCCAGCGAAAATGGCAGGGCGGTATAGGCCGCAGGCGAAATAACACTGGCGTCGGCAACACGCACAGCGCGCAGCACCATGTAATTGGTCAGCATCGCGAAAAACCCGGCACCGCCCGCAAAGGCCCAGTCAGAAAGGGCCGCTGGCTGCCACAATATAACGCCAACTGGCACCCAGATGACCACGGCTACAATTTGTGGCCAGAACAGCATGGAAAAATTGGTTTCTGTCCGGGTCAGAACCTTGGCAAACAGGGTTTGCGCCGAAAAACAGAACGCCCCGGCCAGTGCACCAGCAACACCCAGCGGCACACCAAAACCATTCATTTTCGGGGCACACATAATCCAGACACCGACCAGCCCCAAAAGGGTTGCGGCCAACTTACGGGCTGTCAGCTTTTCGCCAAGAAACACCACAGCAAGCATCACGGTCAGCAATGCCTCGATAAACAGATAGGCGTTTACTTCGCTGATGCTCATTTGTCGCAGGGCATAGAACACGCAAAACAGCGACCCGTACCACAGCACCCCGCGCAACATATGGGCATAGGGGCGGCGTGTGCGCACCTGGCGGGTGCCCACAAACATCAAAATCACCAGGAAGGCCGCCACCGTTAGAATGGCCCGCATGGCCAGAATCTGGGCTGTCGGGATATCGGCCGAAACCAGCTTGGCACAGACATCGACAAAAACGCCCGATGCCATCGCGCCGGTCATCCATAAAACGCCGCGCAAATTTCCGCTCAGGCGCGCCAGCGTCCTGGTCATGGCCAACTTCCTGTTGTTCGATATGAAAAGGATAAAGAGGGAGTTTCCAAAGCCGGGATCAGTCGGATACTGCGGGTGGCGCAAGGAGACAAAAGGTCTGGAAACCCTCTCGCAAGTATCTTGCCCGGAACCATTCAAAAAAACGAATGAAGAGTTTTCAGCGACCGATGAGAAAATTTTGTGCAAAACAGAAGGCCGGTCCTGATAAACAGGATCGTCCCATATTGCCTGTTAGCGGAACACCAGAATGCGTCGCAAATTACCGCCCTTACGCGCCCTTGTCGCCTTCGAAGCCACGGCCCGCCATCAAAGCGTGAAAGATGCCGCCGAAGAACTGAATGTGACGCAAAGCGCAATCAGCCATCAGCTGCGCCAGCTTGAGGAAAGCGTGGGCGTGGTTCTGTTTGTGCGCAAGGGGCGCGGCCTGTCGCTGACCAAATCGGCACGCCAGCTTTTGCCACGCCTGACCGCCGCCCTTGACGATATTTCCGGCATCACCAGCGAAATTGGCCCGGATAAAGGCCGTGCCATCCGGATCGGGGCACTGGCGACCCCGGCGCTAAGCATCCTGATCGAGGAACTCGACAGTCTGCGTGCTGCCATTCCTGGCGATATCCCTGTCCAGTTTCGCAAAATCGAATTTGATGACGACCTGGACCCGCTGGAAATTGATCTGGCACTTCAGATCGCGCCCAAAGACCTGCCCGGCCCGGAAGGCTGGACCATGGAGCTTCTGACACCGGAAATCTATCATGCGCTGGTATCGCCGCACTGGCTGGAACGGCGCGGTTTTAAAGGCACCAGTGTCGATGTTTCGCAGCTTGAACCACGCGATATTCTGTTGATCGACAGTGATAGCGAACAGTTTTCACAAATCAATTCCTGGTTTGAGGAAACCCGTTTTTCGCTGTCTGACTGCTGGACCTTCAGCCATCATATCTGGGCGCTTGAGGCGGCGCGCGAAGGCCATGGCATTGTGGCAAGCACCGATGTTGTCGCCCGCAAATATGTTGATCGTCGCGAACTTGTCGCGCTGGATTTTCCCGATTTCATGTCAAGCTGGTGGTACCGGCTTCTGATTCGCCCTTCGCGTGAACGCGACCCCGCTGTCATGGCCGCAGCAGACTGGATTCGCAATCAGATCCGCCTTCCTATAAACGAAAACATGCATTTGTAACCTTCGGGCTATTGCACAGCCTTCCCCACCTATGTACAACTTTCAATCACGTTATTGTTGAGGGGCAATAACGCCTGACTAGAGATTTCGTCCGGGGGGAAGATGTCAAAGGTAGATCTCGTATCGGTAATCGTGACCACCTATAACTGGTCAAGTGCACTGGCGATGGTTTTGCAATCACTGCAGGACCAGAATGATCGCAATTTCGAAATCGTCATTGCCGATGATGGATCAGATGATGAAACCCGCGACCTGATCGCCGGTTTTGCAAAAGAATGCCCCATCCCCGTCAAACATTTCTGGCAGGAAGACAACGGTTTTCGGGTTGCACGCGCACGCAACGGCGCATTGTCGCTTTGCAGTGGCGATCTGGTGATCTTTATCGACGGCGATTGCTGTGTGATGCCTGATTTTGTTACCCGTCATCGCAAGGCCGTAACAGAAGGCTGTTTTGTCACTGGCAAACGGGTTTTCCTGAAGCGCAACTTCACCCAGATGTTGATGCGCAAACAGCCCAATTTCCATAAATGGCCGCGATTCGCCCTGTTTACCCTTGGCCTTACCGGGCAGTGCAACCGCCCGTTCCAGTTCATGCCCCTGCCCCAAAGCGGCAAAAGCCTGTGGAAGCATGAAAACTGCTGGAAAAAAGCACAAACCTGCAATCTTGCTGTGCTGCGCACGGATATCGACCGGGTTGCCGGTTTTGATGAATCCTATGAAGGCCACGGCCTTGAAGATTCCGATTTTGTCCTGCGGCTTTTGCGCTCCGGCCTGAAACGCAAAAATCTGGAATACTCCTCGCCAGTTTTGCACCTGTTTCATGACCGCAAAATTGCCCAGCGCCATGCCGGTGCTGATGATAACCGCATTCATTTCAGCAATCTTGAAAATGATACGGTACGGTTTTTACCGGGCCGCAGCATGTTCCTGGCCCCCGAAGCAGCAGAATAACGCCATCCCCGACCAAGGATGAAGAAGCGGGTTCTTGGAACATTGCGCATTTCGCGATAAAAGGGCCGCATCATTTTTGCGCATGCCTTCGGGATGCGCAAATGGATCCCATATCCAAGCCCGGCAACGGGTGATCTGAAGCAAATGCGAAAGGGTGTTACCCCGATGGACCTCAGCAAGATTGCGGTTGGTAAAGACGTTCCCTGGGACGTTAATGTTGTCATTGAAATCCCGCAGGGCGGGCCGATCAAATACGAAGTCGACAAGGATTCTGGCGCGGTATTTGTTGACCGTTTCCTTCATACCTCGATGTATTATCCGGTCAATTACGGCTTCATTCCCAACACCCTGGGCGAAGATGGCGACCCCGTTGACGCCATGGTCATGTTCCGCGAGCCAGTCGTTGCCGGTTCCGTCATTCGTGCCCGCCCGATTGGCGTGCTGATGATGGAAGACGAAGCAGGCATGGACGAAAAGCTGATCTGCGTGCCGCATGAAAAGGTCGATCCTTACTATAAGGACATCAAATCGCACGAAGACCTGCCGGAAATCCTGCGCGACCAGATCCAGCACTTCTTCGAGCGTTACAAAGACCTCGAAAAAGGCAAATGGGTCAAAGTTACCGGCTGGAAAGGTGCAGAAACCGCTGCCGAACTGATCAATATTGCCATTGAACGTTTCGCGAAATAAGCAAGCTTGAGCGGTTTTCCATCATTCCTGTGATGGCGCACCGACATTGCAATGCGATACAACGCCCCGCCCTATCGCGGGGCGTTGTTATTTTTAACCCCCGTCATCGCCATGACAAATTCCCGGCATTTCATGGCGTGTACTGATCGAGCATTTTCCCAACACCAGCACACTACAGGGGCATAATCACCATCATGGCCGATCGCAAAAGCCCGAACCCTGAAAACCCCGATAACACTACAGCCGCAATTACAGTTGATGAAACCGGCACACTGCATTTTCAGGACAAAAACTATCGCGCGGCAATTGGTAAAACCGGTATGAGCTTAGACAAACGGGAAGGCGACGGTGCCAGCCCGATTGGCAACTGGACCCTGCGTTATGTGATGTATCGAGCTGACCGCGTCCCTGCGCCCAAAACCGGCCTTCCTGTTCATATTCTTGCACCCGATGATGGCTGGTGTGATGCGCCGTCAAGCAGCCATTATAACCGTCCGGTGCGCCTGCCCCTGGATGCCAGCCATGAAAAGCTGTGGCGCGAAGATGCCGTTTACGACGTGATTGTCGCCCTTGACCATAACGACAGCCCCGCCGTTCCTGGCAACGGCTCGGCTATTTTCATGCATATCGCCCGCCCTGCCTATAACGGAACCGAAGGCTGCATTGCCCTATCACGCGCGGATTTATATGAAATTCTGGCAGGCTGTGGCGTTTCGACCCGTCTTTGCATTCGCAGCACACAACCAGGCGGCGACGAACAGACCCTTGCGGCAAATCGACCAACGCCCTAGTTTGATCATCGTACATTTATCAGACCGGGACAGGACATGATCGAAGACGATTATCTTTACAACAAGAGCGGCATCAAAGGTTTTGGTGCAAAACTGCGCGGCTTTTTCGGAAGCGGCCGTTTCTGGCTTCGGGCCCTTGCCGTGATTGTTGTTCTGGCCCTGATCTATTATCCGGTCGGCATGATCATTGTGCAGAAGATCGACGACAATACCGATTTCACCGGCAATTATCAGGGTGGCAGCCATGCCGTTGCCACCGCGATTGATCTGATCGACCGCGAAGTGAATGACCATCAATGGACGGCGAACGACCCGTTCTTCATGCCCGGTGCCGCCCTGGACAATATGCCGAACTATCAGACCGGCATCATTTACGCCCTGTCGCGATTCGCCATTGAACTGTCCGATCAGATCGGCCGTGCACGCGGATCAAGCCAGGTGGATGGTGATCTTGATAACGCTGCCGGTGTATTGAAATTCCGGGGTGACAAATGGGTGTTTGACCCCAGCATTTCGCTGCTGCCTGGCGTTTCCTCCGAACAGCAATACCGCCAGGCGATTTCATCGCTGCGCCGCTATAACGAACGCCTTGCTGCTGGCAATGCCGCTTTTGAACGCCGTGCAGACAATTTGCAGGAAACCCTTGCCCGTTTTGCCAATGATCTGGGGTCGGCATCGGCACTGATTGACAACAAGGTTGCCCATCCGTCGATTTTCGATACCACGGCAGACGATGTTTTCTATGCCACCAAAGGCCGCCTTTATGCCTATAGCCTGATCCTGCGTGACCTTGGCACTGATTTTGAAAACATCCTCAATGAACGCCAGGTCAGCCAGGTCTGGGCTGAAATGGTGGCATCGCTTCAGTCGGCGGCCAAACTTGACCCGGTTGTTGTCATTAACGGGTCGGCTGACGGGATTATTCTGCCCAACCATCTTGCCGGTCTTGGTTTTTACCTGCTGCGTGCACGCACCCAGATGAATGAAATCATCAGTATCCTGCAACGCTAGGCGCAATCTGGTATTTTAACGAATACCTGAGTTGCATGGTCGGACTTGATCTTTTTAAAAAATTGGCCCATTTAGAGACCAAAGAGAAAGACATGAGGGCTGCCGCGCATACGTCATGGCTGCGGCGCCACAATAAAAGGACTTGGTGAAGATGTTCATACAAACCGAACCGACCCCGAATCCCGCCACCCTTAAATTTCTTCCGGGTGAAGAAGTCATGGGGCGTCAGGGGACTGCCAATTTCACCAGCAACGATGAACATGTGAAATCGCCGCTGGCCCGCAAGCTGTTTGAAGTTGAAGGTATTACCGGTGTATTTCTTGGCGGTGATTTCATCACCATCACCAAGGAAGACAGCCGCGAATGGCAGACCCTGAAACCGCAAATTCTGGGCGGGATCATGGAGCATTACACCTCTGGTCAACCTATCCTCGATCAGGGCAGCGATGCCACCAAAGCAACCAGCTCAGCCTCGGAAGGGGATGACGAGCTGGTCAGCCAGATCAAGGAACTGCTTGATACCCGCGTGCGTCCGGCTGTTGCCCAGGACGGCGGCGACATCGTTTTCCACAAATTTGAAGACGGCGTTGTCTATCTGGAAATGCACGGCGCATGTTCAGGCTGCCCCAGCAGCACCGCGACCCTGAAAATGGGCATCGAAAACATGCTGCGTTACTATGTTCCCGAAGTTCAGGCTGTCGAGCCTGTCATGGCGGAATACTGAGACCAGAAAGCTTATCGCTTCACGGTCTGATCAAGATTTTTTCATAATCGCGCCGGAATCATCGGCTATCGGTTTGTCCAACGGATAAACTTGCTGGCAGGATGTCGGCGCGATTATTGCGGCCCTGCCGGCTTGCACCCGTCTCACATGATGTGATGCTGCACACAGAGACGACATACCATATGGAGTATGACAGACCTTGAAATAAGAGGTCTTCCGGCAGATATCCGGGTAAGGAAATTTGGGATTCCGACCCGGCAAAAACGGGGTGGAGACAACCACCATTAACCGATTCGTAACTTTTTTGGTCCCGCTTGCGATCTTTTTTGATCGCCAGGCGTTGCTGTTTTGATGTGCAACGCCAGCATTGGCGGGGGGTTTTTACCGTGTGTATTTTTTCGGATTGCGCCGCATTACCGGGCCGGTCATAGATATTTACGCGCGGAAAACGAACAGGTTCAATGATCCTGGAGAGAGATGTATGAGTAGCGCAAACCAGACGACATTTACAAAGGTCGCACTTGCGTCGTTAGTCGGCGCGGTGGGCCTGCAATATGCGCTGATGTTTGGCGACTTTGATATTGCCCCGAAACCCGCAGGCATGGTGATCGACGCCTCGGTCGTGGTACCGGTAAATCCGGAAAAACCGAAGGTCAAAAAGCTTTATCAGCGCGACCCGGAAGTGGTCGCGCTTGACCAGTATTTCAAAAGCATTGACTACAAGCTGGGCAATGCGGGTGACATCCCGCGCGTTTATATCAAACGCGTGCCCAAAGGCCTGCGCGATCTCAGCTCTGTTGCGGAACGCAAACAGATCTTCCTGCGCATCATTCTGCCGCTTGCCCTGCGGGTAAACGAGGAAATTGCCGCACGCCGCGATCGCCTGCTATCCATTCAAAGCAACGAATATGCCGGCGTCCCGGCCACCCCGACCCAGCAGAAATGGGTCGAGAAAATGATGAAACGTTACCGCGTAGATGGTGGGGGCATTGCCGCCCTTCTTGAACGGATTGACATCATCCCGCCCTCGCTGATCCTGGCACAATCGGCTGAAGAAAGCGGCTGGGGGACGTCGCGTTTTGTGCGCAAGGGAAATGCCCTGTTTGGCCAGTGGGCCTATAACGAGGAAGAAGGCATTGTTCCCGAAAACCGCGAAACGGGCAAAACCCACGTGATCAAGGCATTTGACACGCTGATGGATTCCGTTCGTGCCTATGCGGTCAATATCAATTCCCACCCGGCATACGAGGCCCTGCGCGAAGAACGTGCCCGCCTGCGCGCTGGCGGCGAAAGCATCACCGGCTGGGAACTGGCAAAAACGCTGCTGAAATATTCCGAACGTGGCGAAGAATATGTGCAGTCGCTTCATGCCATCATGAAAGCAAACGGGCTTGATAACCTTGATGGCCTGAAATTCGCGGTCGAGGATGTCCCCCCACCGCCGAACCTTCTGGCTTCCCTGCAGGGTTAAGCCGACCTGCCAAAACCTGATAAAAAAGGGGTGCCACCATCGGCACCCCTTTCATATTCATACCATCAAACAAGTCCGTCCTGACGGGCCTAGGGCCGGTAGATCCAGCCCTTTTCGGATTTCACCATGCGTATTTCATTGCTGATACCGCGCCTGTCGCCAACAGTGAATCCGCCTTCCTTAAGTGCCAGCATTTTCATTTTCAGAACATCCACCGCATCGCGTGCCGCGGCACCCGCCGCATCAAGGTTTTCGACCCCCCGGCTTTGCTCAACAACATCATCGGCAAAATCGGAAATGCTGCGATCAAACACCATGTCATAGCTGACCATTACGGTCACAACGCCCTCGCCTTCGGCGACACTATTGGTTTTCTGCACATTTTCCACATGGGCCACGCGGGCATAGGGATCGTTGCGAAAACGCTCGATCACGGCAGTCGTGATTTCATCGGTACTGGGCTCGGCGCTGACCTCGTCATTACAGGCTGATAAAACCGGCACTATCAGCAAAAAGGCAAAAATGGCGACAAGGCGCTGCATCAGGTTCGATCCTTCTTTCATCGGTCAGTTGGGCAATTTGCGGCACGCTACAAAAAAGATATGGCGGAAATCGGGTGTTCCGCTTCCGCCATATCCTATCAGATGAAGTTTTTACGGCCCAAATTGCAAAAATGGCAAAGTGAACCGCATCATAACCCGGCCAAGGCCGGATTAGCCGTGTTCGGCCTCGTGCGCGGCAAGGGCTGCCAGATTGACAAGGTCGTTCACGGTGGCACCCATTTGCGTAATCTGGGCCGGTTTGGCCAGGCCAATCATGACCGGACCAATCACCGTACCGCCGCCAAGTTTACCCAAAAGCTTCGATGCCGTGGTTGCAGCATGAAGGGCCGGCATCACCAGCACGTTGGCCGGGCCAGACAGACGGCAGAACGGGTAAAGCTTCAGAAGTTCGGTATCGAGCGCGACATCAACGCTCATATCGCCATCAAATTCGAAATCGATATCCGAATTTTCCAGGATCGAAACCGCTTCGCGGATACGGTCGGTATCTTCGGTCCAGGGGTTGCCAAAGGTCGAATGCGAAATCATGGCAACACGCGGTTCATGGCCAAGCTGACGGGCCTTTTTCGCCGCCTGAATGGCGATTTCGGCCAGTTGTTCGGCATCGGGCACGTCATGCACACGGGTATCGGCAATAAACACCGTACGCCCTTTGGCAATGGCAATGGACAGCCCCATCGGAATTTCGCCGTCCTTGGCATCAATCACGGTGCTGATATCGGTGAAGCTGCGGTTAAAGTTCCGCGTCAGGCCGGTAATCATGCCGTCTGCCTGCCCCATCGCAACCATGGCTGCGGCAAAGACATTGCGCTTCTGGTTCACCATGCGCTGGCAGTCACGCCACAGATAACCTTTGCGCTGCAGACGTTCATAAAGGAACTCGGCATATTTGCGGTTATCGGTGGTCAGGGCCGCATTGGTGATTTCAACGCCATCCAGGCTTTCGATCCCCAGCGATTTTGCGGTTTCCAGAATACGATCTTCACGACCCACCAGAATGGGCGTGCCATAACCGGAATTACGGAAGGCCGCTGCCGCGCGAATAACGGTTTCCTCTTCGCCTTCGGCAAAGGCGATACGCTTGGGATGGGCGCGCACATAATCGGAAATCAGCTGCAGGTGGGCTGCTGTCGGGTCAAGACGGCTGCGCAACTGGTTTTCATATTCGCCCATATCAAAAATCGGCTTGCGGGCAACGCCGCTATCCATTGCCGCCTGGGCAACGGCCTTGGGCACGGCAATGATCAGGCGCGGGTCAAACGGGGCCGGAATGATATATTCCGGGCCATATTGCAACCGGCGACCGGAATAGGCAGCAGCCACTTCATCAGGCACGTCTTCGCGAGCCAGAGCCGCCACCGCGTGGGCCGCAGCAATTTTCATTTCCTCGTTGATGGTTGATGCCTGAACATCAAGCGCACCACGGAAAATATACGGGAAACCCAAAACGTTATTGATCTGGTTCGGGTAATCCGAACGGCCGGTCGCGCAAATGGCATCGTCGCGAATTTCGGCGACTTCCTCGGGGGTAATTTCCGGGTCCGGGTTGGCCATGGCAAAAATAATCGGCTGTTTGGCCATGCTTTTGACCATCTTGGTCGTCACCGCACCTTTGACCGACAAACCAAAGAATGCATCCGCCCCAACCATTGCTTCTTCCAGGGTGCGGGCATCGGTATCGGCGGCATGGGCCGATTTCCACTGGTTCATGCCATCTTCGCGGCCCTTATAGATAACGCCACGTGAATCACACATGATGACATTATCAGGGGTTACACCCATGCTTTTGACCAGTTCGGCCACGGCAATGGCGGCTGCACCAGCACCGTTGACGACCAGTTTGATGTCTTCAAGCTTGCGACCAGTCAAATCGCAGGCATTGATCAGGCCCGATGCGGCAATAATCGCCGTGCCGTGCTGGTCATCATGGAAAACGGGAATATCCATGATCTCGCGCAGGCGGCTTTCAATGATAAAGCATTCCGGCGCCTTGATGTCTTCAAGGTTGATGCCGCCAAACGATGCGCCAAGGAAGCGAACGCAATTGACGAATTCGTCAACATCCTCGGTGGAAACTTCAAGATCAAGGCCATCAACATCGGCAAAGCGCTTGAACAGCACTGCCTTGCCTTCCATGACCGGTTTGGACGCCAGCGCGCCCAGATTGCCCAGACCCAGAACGGCAGTACCGTTGGAAATAACAGCCACCATGTTACCCTTGGAGGTGTAATCATAGGCGGTTGCCGGGTTTTTGGCGATTTCGAGACACGGCACAGCCACACCCGGCGAATAGGCCAGGGAAAGGTCGCGCTGGGTGGTCAGCGGCTTGGAGGCGGTAATTTCGATTTTTCCGGGGCGGCCGCTGGAATGGAACAGCAGCGCTTCGCGGTCACGAACCTTGATTTCTTTTTCTTCCATATGTCTTCACTGACGCTTGCATGGTGGGTGAGAAAAGCGGTTAACCCAAAGACAGATTGTGGGACTGCCAAAGGGAACCTCGTAATAAATCAGGGTTCCGCACGCCGGTCAAAGGACCAGTTGATGAAAATTGCGATTTTTCCTGCATTTTCCGTATGTTGCATCGCAACATCACAGCATGGGCACACAGAATTCGAAAACCACTCATTAAAAAAGGCACCCGGCATATTGCGGGGTGCCTTTTTGGCAATCAGTCCAAATACCTTAAATCAGGCACCGGCTGCCGGCTCGACAGGTTCATGAATATGAACATTATGCGCGTTATTCAGCGCGAAAATCTCACGGGCTTTGGCTTCTTTGGCCGGGTCTTTCGGGTCAAGGCGGACCCACAAAGCAGCCGAACCTTCCTTGATCGCCTTGGCGAATTCTTCGGTATGCGGGGTGGATGTTACCTTGTCGATAAAATCGGTCAGGGCCATCGTGCCAACCCCCGCGCCAA
Source organism: Thalassospira marina (assembly GCF_002844375.1). Taxonomy (NCBI): domain Bacteria; kingdom Pseudomonadati; phylum Pseudomonadota; class Alphaproteobacteria; order Rhodospirillales; family Thalassospiraceae; genus Thalassospira; species Thalassospira marina. The sequence continues at coordinate 4,276,789 of NZ_CP024199.1, forward strand.
TCGCCAGGGCAAGGGCCGCCGTTGCAGCACCGCCAAACAGGGCAATGGCACCCGATGCCACCAGCGGAACTTCGTATTTCACTTCGCCAAACATCGCGGTCAGCACGTCGGTCCATGACTGGCCTTCCTTGCCAGCAACATCGATGGATTCATGGGTACTAAGCGCGGAAAGGTCGCTATGGGCGAAACCGGCATCCGACAGGGCCTTTATCGCGGCATCAAACGATTCTTTGGTATCAAACAGGCCGACCAGTTCCGGAACCTGGGCAGTGGTGTGTTCTTCAGACATTGTTTTTTTCTCCTGGGTCACTGGTCCGATAGATTTCTATACAAGTATTTTATCATATATTGCAAAACTTTAGGGCAAAATAACGGCCCCCCTCGCCAAGTCCGGCCGGGTTTGCTATCAAGGCTGCCATGAACAAAATGCCCGGATCCCCCGAAAAAACCATGACCGCACCCGATTTTAACCGCGACGGCGCCACCCCGATGATGGTCCAGTTCCTGGAACTTAAGGAACAGTACCAGGACTGCCTGCTGTTTTACCGGATGGGCGATTTTTACGAGCTGTTCTTTGACGATGCCGTCAAAGCCGCCGAAGCCCTTGATATTGCCCTGACAAAACGTGGCAAACATCAGGGAAACGATATTCCCATGGCCGGGGTTCCGGTTCACAGCCATGAAACCTATTTGCAGCGGCTGATCCGCAAGGGGTTTCGTGTTGCCGTTTGCGAACAGATGGAAGACCCGGCAGAAGCCAAAAAACGCGGTGCCAAATCCGTCGTCAAACGCGATGTGGTGCGCCTGATTACGCCAGGCACCCTGACCGAAGACAGCCTTCTGGATGCACGCCGCCATAACTATCTGGCAGCCATTGCCGATGTGCGCGGCAAAATGGGGGTGGCCTGGCTGGATATTTCGACGGGTGATTTTTATGTGCAGCCCTGTGCCAGTGCAGGTTTAAGTGCTGCCATTGCCCGGCTTGATCCCGGCGAAATCCTGATTTCGGACCGGTTGCTGAACCGGTCCGAAATGTTTGATTTATATAACGAATATAAAAACATCATTACGCCGCAGCCTGCCGCGCGCTTTGACCCGGCCAATGCCGAACTGCGCCTGAAAAAGCTGTATGATGTTGCGGCCCTTGATGCCTTTGGCGGGTTTGAAACCGCCGAACTTTCGGCCGCTGGCGCGCTGATTGATTATGTCGAACTGACCCAGAAGGGCCAGATGCCGCGCCTGTCACCCCCCACGCGCATGGCGCAGGGGGCGGCAATGGAAATTGATGCCGCCACGCGGCGCAGCCTGGAATTGACGCAAACCCAAAGCGGAGAGCGCAAAGGGTCGCTGTTATCAGTGATTGACCGCACCCGCACCGGGGCCGGAGCACGTTTGCTGGCCGCCCGCCTTTCTGCCCCGCTGACTGATGCCGGATCGATCAACCGGCGGCTTGATCTGGTCAGCTATTTTCATGACCACAATGATTTGCGCGTTGATTTGCGCAATGCCCTGTCGGAATGCCCCGATATTGAACGGGCGTTATCGCGCCTGTCGATTGGCCGTGGCGGCCCGCGTGATCTGGCAGCCCTTCGCGATGGCCTTGCCTGCGCCTTTGCCATTCGCACCCTTCTGGACCACCCAGCCGATAACAGCCTGGATAGCCTGCCCGGTGCCCTGAGCGACCATTTAACCGAAATGGGCCATCATGGTGACCTGGTGGACCTGCTGCGCCGCGCCCTTTCCGAAAGCCTGCCTTTGATGGCGCGTGATGGCGGTTTTATTGCCACGGGGTATCACCCGCCGCTTGATGAATTGCGCATGCTTTCAAGTGAAAGCAAAAAGCTGATTGCCAATTTGCAGGCGCGCTATACCGAACAGACGGCGATTTCCAGCCTGAAGGTCAAACATAACAACGTTCTGGGCTATTTCATCGAGGTTCCGGCCAAACAGGCCGACAAGATGATGGAGGTGGATGAATTCATTCATCGCCAGACCATGGCCAATGCCGTGCGTTTTACGACCGTGGCCCTTTCGGAACTGGAAAGCAAAGTCTCCAAGGCCGGTGACCAGGCCATGGCGCTGGAGCTGGAACTATTTGCCGATCTGGTCAATTCGGTGCTGGTCCATGCCGACCCGATTGCCCGCTGCGCACAGGCCCTTGCGGGGCTGGATGTGTCATCTTCGCTGGCCGAACTGGCACGCGAACAGGGCTGCATTCGCCCGATCATTGATAACAGCCTGTCCTTTGACATTCGCGGTGGCCGCCACCCGGTGGTCGAGGCTGCCCTGCAAAATGCCGGGGAATCGCCCTTTGTTGCCAATGACTGCCGCCTGGAAGACGAACAGAAACTCTGGCTGATTACCGGCCCCAACATGGCGGGTAAATCGACCTTCCTGCGCCAGAATGCCCTGATTGCCGTGCTGGCCCAGATCGGTGCATTTGTTCCGGCGCAATCAGCCCATATTGGCGCAATTGACCGGCTGTTTTCCCGTGTTGGTGCGGCCGATGATCTGGCGCGTGGCCGGTCGACCTTTATGGTCGAAATGGTCGAAACCGCAGCGATCATTAATCAGGCAACCGACCGGTCGCTGGTTATTCTCGATGAAATCGGGCGCGGCACGGCAACATTTGATGGCCTGTCGATTGCCTGGGCCGTGGTGGAAAACCTGCATGAAATCAATAAATGCCGTGGGCTTTTTGCCACCCATTACCACGAACTGACGGCCCTTGCCGCCAAGCTGGCGCATCTTTCCTGCCATACCATGCTGATCAAGGAATGGCAGGGCGAAGTGGTGTTCCTGCACGAGGTTGGCCCGGGCAGTGCAGACCGGTCCTATGGTATCCATGTTGCCCAGCTTGCCGGTTTGCCCAAGGCGGTCATCAAACGGGCCGAACAGGTGCTTAAAACCCTGGAAAAGGGCCAGCAGGGCGGTGCCGTTTCCAAACTGGCCGATGATTTGCCGCTTTTTGCTGCGGCCATGGCCCAGGTGGAAAAGGAAGAACAGGCCGCTGCCCCAGCATTAAGCACAGAACAGCAATCCCTGTTAGATGCGGTTGCGGCCCTGGAACCTGATGACATGTCCCCGCGCGAGGCACTTGATGCGCTGTATCGTTTGCGCGATTTGAAACGCCAGGCCGGGGCTTGAAACGACCCGGTGCAAAACCGTTAAGGACCGGGGTTAAATTGCCCGGTCGCACTGGAAAAAACGGTTTTGCACCAGATATATAAAACGGCCCGCTGGCAAATATTTTACTGGTAATCAGAGGGGCGGCACGCAAAAATCGCCCCCTGCCAGACCCGGTTTGCTGGTGGTTGGCTGCTGGTGCAGAAAACTACAATTTGACCGTTCCATCAAATGCCGGAACCCGTATCCCGGAATCAAAGTCCCGACAACAAGGACACCGCATTTCGCCATGCTTAAAGTCAAGAATCAGCGTGATATCATCGACCGCCGCAAAGTTTTCGCCGAACTTGGTAAAATTGGCAAAGATGGTGATTTAAAACCCCTTAAACAGCGTGCCGCGGTTTTGCGCTGCCTGAAGGATACGCTGTTGCATGGGCGTTCCGAAATACGCGAACGGTTTGAAGCCAGCAATTCCGGCCATGATGCGGTTTTTTCCTATAGCTTCCTGATCGATCAGATCGTGCGGCTTATCCATGATTACGCCATCGAATTTGTCTATCCCCTGCATAACCCGACCAAGGAACAGCGCATGTCGGTGGTGGCTGTGGGCGGTTATGGCCGGGGTGACATGGCACCGCATTCGGATGTCGATATCCTGTTTCTGTTTCCCTACAAACAGACAGCGCATGGCGAACAGGTTGTTGAATATATCCTGTATATGCTGTGGGATCTGGGCCTGAAGGTGGGGCATGCCACCCGATCGCTGGAAGACTGCCTGCGCATGGCACGCCAGGATATCACCATTCGCACCAACCTGCTTGAAAGCCGGTTTGTATGGGGCGATGAAGCCATTTATGACCAGTTCCGCACCCGGTTCATGGATGAACTGGTCAAAGGCAGCGGCCTTGAATTTATTGAAGCCAAGCTTAACGAGCGCGATGAACGCCATATCCGTATGGGGGATTCACGCTATGTCGTTGAACCCAACGTCAAGGATGGCAAAGGCGGCCTGCGCGATTTGCACACCCTGTTCTGGATTGGCAAATATCTCTATCGCGTCAATACCCCGCTGGAGCTGGTGGATCAGCGCGTTCTGACCAAAAAGGAAGCCCAGGGCTTTTTGAAAGCACAGAACTTTCTGTGGTCGGTTCGCTGCTGGCTGCATTACCTGTCGGACCGGCCCGAAGACCGCCTGACATTTGACATGCAGCGCGAAATTGCCACCCGCCTTGGCTATACCGACCATGCCGGTGCCAGTGGCGTTGAACGCTTCATGAAGCACTATTACCTGATGGTCAAACATGTGGGTAACCTGACCCGCATTTTCTGTGCCGCCCTTGAGGAACGCCATCAGCGCCGCCCGCTGATCCGTTTTCCGGCCCGGTTTTTTGGCAATAAGGAAATTGACGGCTTTCAGCTTCGCAATGACCGCCTGGCTGTTGAAAGCCGCGATGTATTTCGCGAAGACCCGATCCAGATGCTGCGCCTGTTTTTGGTAGCGCATCAAAACGGGGTTGGCATTCACCCCGAAAGCCTGCGCTGGGTAACGCAAAACCTGCAACTGATTGACCAGTCCCTGCAAAAGGACCCGGCGGCAAACGCCATTTTCCTGCAAATTCTGACCCACAAAATCACACCGGATATCCCCCTTCGCAAAATGAACGAAGCCGGGGTTTTGGGCCGGTTTGTGCCAGATTTCGGGCGTGTCGTGGCGCAAATGCAATATGACATGTACCACACCTACACCGTGGACGAGCACACCATCCGCGCCATTGGCATTTTAAACCAGATCGAATGTGGCGATTTGTCCGACGAGGCCCCGGTGGCAACATCGGTGATTCACAAGGTAATTTCGCGCCAGGTTTTATATGTGGCCGTGCTGATGCACGACATTGCCAAAGGCCGGGGGGGTGACCATTCCGAACTGGGTGCCGAAGTTGCCGAAAAACTGTGTCCACGCCTGGGCCTAAGCCCGGCCGATACCGAAACGGTGGCCTGGCTGGTCAAGGCGCATTTATGGATGAGTGCCACCGCCTTTAAACGCGACCTGAACGACCCCACCACCATTCGCGCCTTTGCCGACCTGGTACAGTCACAGGAACGCCTGCGTCTGCTTTTGTGCCTGACAGTGGCCGACATTCGCGCCGTTGGCCCCAATGTGTGGAATGGCTGGAAGGCATCGCTTCTGCGCGAACTTTATTACGCCACCGATGACCTGCTTTCGGGCGGGCTGAATGCAGACAGCCGCGATTCCCGCGTGGCCCGTGCCCAGCAAAAAGTACGCGAAGCCCTGACCGGCTGGAGCGAACAGGATATCGAAGATTTCATCGAACGCGGATATCCGTCCTACTGGCTGAGTTTTGATACCGAAACCCAGTTGCGCCATGCCGAGCTGACCCGCGAAGCAAAAAATTCGGGGGCGGATATTACCATCCATACCCGAATTGAAACCGATATGGATGCAACCGAAATTACGGTTCACACCACCGACCATCCCGGCCTGTTTTCACAAATTGCCGGGGCCATGGCGGTATGTGGTGCCAGCATTGTTGATGCCAAGATCCTGACACTCAGCGACGGCATGGCGCTTGATACCTTCTGGATTCAGGATGCCAATGGCGAAGCCTTCAACGACAAGGGCCGATTAAACAAGCTGCGCAAAACACTGGAAGAGGTTATTTCCGGGCAACTGCGCCCCAGCGGCGAAATCCGCAAACGCCAGGTTGTGGATAACAAGGCCCGGACAGCCGTATTCCGGGTGGAACCCAACGTTATTATCGATAACAAGGCCAGCCGCACCCATACCGTGATCGAAGTTACCGCGCGTGACCGCCAGGGCCTGCTTTATGACATCACCCGTGTTCTGCGCGATCTGTCACTGCAAATTGCATCAGCCCGTATTTCGACCTTTGGCGAACGCGCTGTTGACGTCTTTTATGTGAAGGATGTTTTCGGCCTGAAAATTGATAGCCGCACCAAGTTTGTCCAGATCAAGGAAAACCTGATCGAGGTACTGACAAATGATGATCGCGGATAAGGGAAAGCCGGTGCGCCAATCATGACGTGACGAGAGCAAGGGTATCTCCACCGACCCGATCCGTGCATTTTGCCGGATATGGCCTGCTCAGAGCCGTACAAGGTCGGGGGTCCCTGTTTTGTGCTCTCGTCCGTCGAATTCCAAGTGCTCGTATCCCAACAAAACCTGGAAACGTTAAAATGGACCGGTTCACCGGCCAAAGCCTGTGACAGCCATCACAAGCGATAAATATTTTGTGATGGGCGCCTTGCAGGGCCCCTAAAAATTACCGTTTCCTTCACCTTCCAATGGCAGTCTCGCGCGCAGGGGAAGTACGGCCAAAGGCCAAAGCCAGCCCCCTGACACCACCGGGAAATTTCGGATCAGAAAGACCATGTCACTTGTTCGTTCGATTGCCACTGTCAGTGGTTTTACCCTGCTTTCACGGTTATTGGGCTTTGCCCGCGACATTCTGATTGCGGCAATGCTGGGTGCAGGCGGCATGGCCGATGCCTTTTTCGTGGCATTCAAATTTCCCAACCTGTTTCGCCGCCTTTTTGGCGAAGGGGCCTTTTCAGTCGCGTTCATTCCGCTTCTGGCCGGTGATATTGAAAAACGCGGCCTGGAAGAAGCCCGCGATTTTGCCGCCAATGCCCTGTCGATCCTGATTGTGCTGACAGGGTTTCTTGTGGCGATTATCGAAATCATCATGCCCTGGGCCATGCTGGTTTTTGCACCGGGCTTTTCCGAAAACCCGGAAAAATTCACGCTGGCGGTCGAACTTTCGCGCATCACGTTTCCCTATCTGGCCTTTATTTCAGCCGTCGCGCTAATGTCAGGCATTTTAAATACCCTGCATCGTTATGCCGCAGCGGCCGCCGCCCCGGTGGTTTTGAACATTTTCATGATCGGCGCCCTTCTGGCCCTAACACCGATTACCCAAACACCGTCCCATGCCCTGGCATGGGGGGTTCTGTTTGCCGGGATCGGGCAGTTTGTGTGGCTGGTGATTGCGTGTAAACGGGCTGGTTTTGCCATTCGCTGGCAATTGCCCCGCATTGACGACAAGGTAAAATTGCTGGGCAAACGCATGGTGCCGGGCATGATTGGCGTTGGCGTTTACCAGCTTAACCTGCTGATCGATACGATGCTGGCATCGATGGTATCGGACGGCGCGGTTTCCTGGCTTTATTACGCGGATCGCGTGCATCAATTGCCATTGGGCGTCATTGGCATTGCCATTGGCACGGCCATGCTGCCCACCCTGTCGCGCCAGCTTCAGGGCAAGGACCCGTCTGTTGCGATGTATAGCCAGAATCGCGGCATTGAAATTGCCCTTTTGCTGACCATGCCTGCCGCCGTTGCCCTGGCTGTCATGGGCATTCCCATCATCAATGTTCTGTTTCAGCGCGGCGCCTTTAGCGCAACAGAGACCAGTGCCACGGGCATGGCGCTGACGATTTTTGCCTGTGGCCTGCCGGCATCGGTGCTGGTCAAGGTATTGGCACCGGGGTTCTTTGCCCGCGAAGATACCAAAACCCCCATTCGCATCGGCATTATCTGCATGATTTTGAATATCGGCATGATCGTTGTTCTGATGCCGTTATTTGGGCATCTTGGTATTGCGGCGGCAACAGCGGTTTCATCCTGGATCAACGCCATCTCGCTGGGCACCATTTTGCGCAAACGCAACCATCTGACATTTGATGACCGTTTAAAACGCCGTGTTCCACGCATTATTCTATCTTCAGCCATGATGGGCCTGGCCCTGTGGGCGGCGATTACATTTTTCTGGAATGCGGGATATGACGCCATTTTACGTGCTGCCATTATGGCCGGCATCGTGATCACCGGAATGGTTGTTTATGCGCTGATCGCCCAGCTTAGTGGTGCGACAAGTTTTAGCGAACTGAAATCAACCCTGAAGCGCGGCAACCCGGCATAATAACAGTGCCGGGAGCACGGGCATGGCGTGATCGCGGCTAATTTGCCCCATATACGACAAGCTGCTTGACCTGTTCGCCTTCGGGGGCTTAACTCCGCGCGTCTGTTCGTATGCTCGTCCGCCGGCGGGTGTCCACAACCTGGCGGAGCATGCGGATTTTTTATGAACATTCCTGAATTGGACGATACACACATGCAACGTGTTTTCTCGGGCGCCCAGCCCACCGGCAATCTTCATCTTGGCAACTATCTTGGCGCAATCCGCAACTGGGTTGCTTTGCAGAACGATTATGAATGCGTTTATTGCGTCGTTGATCTGCATGCCATCACCGTCTGGCAGGAACCAAACGAACTGCGCGCCAACATTCGCGAACTGGCCGCCAGCATGATTGCTTCGGGCGTTGATCCGGAAAAACACATTCTGTTTAACCAGAGCCAGGTTTCCGCCCATGCCGAACTGGCCTGGATTTTCAACTGCGTGGCCCGTATCGGCTGGCTCAACCGCATGACCCAGTTCAAGGAAAAGGCTGGCAAGCATCGCGAAAATGCTTCCCTTGGTCTTTATGCCTATCCCAGCCTGATGGCAGCCGACATTCTGGCCTATAAGGCCACCCATGTTCCGGTTGGCGAAGACCAGAAACAGCATCTTGAACTGACCCGCGACATTGCGGCGAAATTCAACAATGACTTCAGCGCGGAAGATTTCTTCCCCCTGCCCGAGCCGCTTATTCTTGGCCCGGCAACCCGTGTGATGTCATTGCGTGACGGGTCCAAGAAAATGTCAAAGTCCGATAGCTCGGACATGGCACGCATCAACATGACCGACGATGCCGATACCCTGGCTAAGAAAATCCGCAAGGCCAAAACCGATGCCGAACCGCTTCCCTCCGAAGCAGAAGGTCTGGAAGGCCGTCCGGAAGCCCGCAACCTTGTCACCATTTATGCAGCCCTGCTTGATAAGCCGGTAGCAGATGTTCTGGCGGAACATGGTGGCACCCAGTTTTCGGGTTTCAAACAGGCCCTGACGGACGTGGTTGTTGATAAGCTGGCACCGATCACCGGTGAAATGGCCCGTCTGAAAAACGATTCGGCCTATATCGATGCGGTTCTGGCCAAGGGGGCGGAACGCGCCGATGCCATTGCCCAGCCGATCCTGCGTGATGTTAAGGAAGTTGTCGGTTTCCTGAACCGCTAAAACCCATTTCATCAAAAAGGCCCGGTTTCCACACGGAACCGGGCCTTTTTGTATCTGCGCTATGCCGCCATTATCCCGGTGGCACAGCAAACTAAAGCCCTTTGCCAGGATCAGATCGAACCCTGGTTTTGCTGGCGTTTTTGCATGGCCTGGTATTTCTGCAGGCCATCCATCATGGTCTGGCTAAACCATGCACCCACCGGAGCCTGACCGGCATTATGCTGTTCTGCTTCACGCAAAAGCGGGTGTTCATCGCTAACATCAGCGTTTGCATTGTTGGCACCAGCACTGGTATTGGCCGCTAGCTGGTCATTACCTGCACCCAGCGATGAAGACCGGTTTACGCCGCTGGCAGATGCTCGGTTATTGGCGCCATTTGCCGGGCGGTCATTGTTGCTGCTGGCCGAATTACTGACCGGGCCAAGACCAAGGGCGGAATTAAACCGGGCTGCCATTTCAGCAGGCGATAAAACCGGCCCACTGGCCATATCATCACGCAGGGCGGCATCCGTCATCAGGGCGGGATTCATGCGCTCGGTTTCAGCCCTGCCCTGCTGGGCGCGCGCCTTGATCAATTCACCCTGCACATCCCCACCGAAGGACGGACCTGATACACGGCCGTTATTTTCTGCCCGCTGCCAAACCGTGGCACCTTTTTCATGATTTACATGCACATTGGCCGACAAACGCGAGGATGCACCGGTCGTTTCACGCTGGGCCACCATGCGTGATGCATAATCGCTATGTCCCGCGCGGGCCAGGGTAACGGCAAGTTCTGCCGGGTCTGCACTTTTGGCAGCACTTAACGCGCCCCGTTCAAACGGGTTTTCAGCCGCAGGTGCATCCTGCTGGGCGGGCTGCGCCGCTGAATTGGGGACAGACCGGTTAAATGATGCCGGTGTCGGTGCCAAGGCGGCGGCTGCATTTGTGCCCATTGGTGCGGATTGGGCAATATTTTCCGCGACCGTTTCACTGGCGGGATTTGCCTGGTCAAATGGCAGGGTTGCTGCAACGGCGTTTTGGGCCGCAGCCTGTTCCCCCGCCATTGCCGATGCCAGCGAGGTATCACCCGTGCTCCAGGGCAGGACAAGGCCATTACCGGGCGTGCTGGCCGTGGCTGATGCGTCAGGGTTGGAATTGGCATTGTCATTCTGGGCGATGGCGGTTGCCGGGTTACTGTTGCTGTCATCGCCTTCAAACAGGGCAAGGACATGGGCACCGGTATCTTCACCGGTAAAGCCTTCAACTGCGGCATCCACGGCGGCACCGGCCAGGCCAAAAATACCGCCAAACAGGCCACCACCTACCACACGGGCAGCATTGCCCATCTGGTCGCCAGTCAATTCACGATACAGCGCGCCGACAACAGGAATATGTTGCAGCGGATTAATCACATCAATGATGTCACCAAAATCAAAGCCATCGTCGCCAAACAGGAAGCTGGCAAATCCCCCGGATTCACCATTTTCTGCCGCCTGCTGTGCCGGGTTGCCAGCTTTGGCCGCGCTTTGCTGCGCGCCATTTGCCGTTTGCGCCCCCGCACCGGGCGAAATTTGCCGCCAATCTGCACCTATCGACATAGCAGTCCTCCTCTTGCCGATAGATATGCAATCATGATGCCAAAATTCATTCTGGCTATTTTGGGGCAAAAAATCGCTGAATTCCGGGTTCTTTTGCGCAAGGGACCGTTGCCAGCCCACCCATAACAAAACATCCCGGCAGAAGCTGCCGGGATGGAAATGGTGTTTTACAAAATATGCAGCCGGAATATCAGCAGGGGCTTAAAACAGGTGCCCTGCCCGGTCCTTTTTGGTTTTCAGGTAAAACGCATTATGGCCGTTAGACGGAAATTTGTGCGGTACCCGTTCGCTTACAGTAACACCCCAATTTTCCAGCCCGCGCAGCTTTTCGGGGTTATTGGTCAGGATACGGACAGTCGAAAAGCCAAGCTGGCGCAACATTTCTGCCGCCGGGCGATAAACACGTTCATCGGCGTCAAAACCAAGTTCTTCGTTGGCATCAAGGGTATCAAAGCCACGATCCTGCAAGGCATAGGCCCGCAATTTATTGACCAGGCCAATACCGCGCCCTTCCTGGCGCAAATAAAGAACGATGCCACCTTTGCCACCGGCCGAAATTTCGGCAATTGCGCCACGCAATTGCGGGCCGCAATCACAACGCAACGATCCGATCAAATCACCGGTAAAACATTCCGAATGCAAACGCACCAGTACCGGTTCATCCGCCACGGGTTCATCAATAATTATAGCAATATGTTCCTGCCCACCATCGGCCGGACGAAAGGCCACCACGCGGGTATTTTCTGCATTTTCCAGGGGGACGCGGGCATCGCTTACCTGGCGCAGGGACCCTGCGGCGGCATCCTCGTAACCATTAACGATGTTGGCATCGAGCAATAACAGGTTTTCAGCCCTGGCAAATTCTTCAACCCGGGCTGCATCAACAGAAACTGAAACGATGGCCGGCAACAAACGGGCAAGTTTTACCAGGCGAATGGCGGCATCCTCGCCGGCATCAGTCTGGCGCCAGCTTGCCGTTGGGGCCTCGACCATATCAAGCAGCGGATTGGCCCAAATGGAAAATGTCGTACCATCCACCTGCTGCGGATTTGCTGGCTGCAGGGCGCAAAACCCTCTGCTGGTATCGGCATGGCCAAGGGCACGTGCGCGCACCCGCGGCAATATCAGGGCAATATCATCGGCATTGACGGCGATCGCACGCAAACGTGCCAGGCCGTGATCGGATAATGGTTCGGTCGCGATGGCCGCGATGGCCGCATTTTCAGACCGGATCAATATCATTTCGCCACGGCGCAGGTCGGCAACGGCACGGGAAACCGAAATCAGCTCGGATGTTGAAATTTCGGAACCTGCCGAAATGCTGTTGGGCGTCGTCATCGTCATACTTAATTTTATTACCGATTTGGGGCCAGGGCGATCACAAGATCGCGATCAGGCCGGTATGAGGCTGGATCATTCGTTCGTCAATGTCTAAAGCCAAAACAGTTTGTTCTTGAAAAAGTGACGATTTGAGTGTGAGAGTTGGTTATATTGCACATAGGCAATGCTCTCCAATTGCCACGAAAAAAGAACAGGGCCTGAATATAGACGGAATTTAGGGACCAGCAAGGGATGGCAATGACGACAGGTAAACAGGTTTTAGTGGTTGAAGATGATGCGGCGCTGAGCCAGTCACTGACCGAGCAACTCCGCCTTCATGAAGAATTTGACTGCGTGGTTGCCAATAGCGGCCAGGAAGCGCTTGAAGCCGTTAAAGACAACTATTTCGATGTCATCCTGCTTGATGTTGGTTTGCCCGATATAGACGGGCGCGATGTGTGCAAATTGATGCGCCGTGCCGGTGTCAAATCCCCTGTGATCATGCTGACCGGTGCCAATAGCGATTCTGACACGATTCTGGGTCTTGAATCCGGCGCAAATGACTATGTCACCAAACCGTTTCGCCTCAATGTGCTGCTGGCCCGTATTCGCGCCCATATCCGCCAGCATGAACAAAGCGAAGATGCCGTTTTTGCCATCGGCCCGTATAGCTTCCAGCCCAGCGCCAAAATTCTGGTTGAAACGGCAACCGACAAAAAGATCCGTCTGACGGAAAAGGAAACATCAATCCTGAAATTCCTGTTCCGTGCCGGGGATAAACCGGTTTCACGTGAAACCCTGCTTGATGAAGTTTGGGGATATAACGCTGGTGTGACAACGCATACACTTGAAACGCATGTGTATCGCCTGCGCCAGAAAATCGAAAAAGACCCCTCCAGCGCGACGATCCTGGTTACCGAACCCGGTGGCTACAAACTCGTCCCCTGAACCGGGTTTAATCCGGTTTTCCGATAAGATGCGCGATATTGAGCCTGCTTTGCAGGCTCAATTGCTTTGAGGTGGGTTTAATAACTTTCACAAGCCGCCATCAAGCCGGATCACAATCCCTATCACGCAGCTTTCCCGATCCGCTCCGATCACGATTTTTGGTTTTCCCAAAAATCTGTGTCACAGATTACCAACTTTGACGTCTCATCTGGTTGGGGAAAAATCGATCTGTTCGAAAGGCAGTTTTGCCAACTGCGTGCTTAAACGCGGAAAACCCAACCAAAAGACCTGATAACAGCAAATATTCAGGCAAAAAGGACGAAATTAATTTGAATTTCGTCCTTTTTCAGCATCAAGGGGCAAGATTATAGGCGCGATGCCCAAAAATTGCGGTTCCAACCCGAATATGCGTAGCGCCAAGGCGAATAGCACACTCGTAATCACCGCTCATGCCCATGCTGCGCACCTTTAAACCATGCCGGTCGGCAATTTTTCCCAAGAGGCCAAAATGGGGTGAAGGTTCTTCGTCAACCGGGGGAATGCACATCAACCCGGTTACCGGCAATGCCAGATCATGGATGCATTCACGAATGAAATCATCGGCATCGGCGGGGTCAATTCCCGCTTTTTGCGGTTCGCGACCAATATTGATCTGAATATATAATTCCGGGCACTGGCCGGTTTCATCGCGAAGGCGGGCAAAGGTTCGGGCCAGTTTGGGGCGGTCCAGTGTCTCGATGACATCAAACAGGCTCATGGCCTCGCGGGCCTTGTTGCTTTGCAACGGGCCGATCAGGTGTAGTTCCACATCAGGGAATTCCTGCTTTAATCCCGGCCATTTTTCAGACGCTTCCTGAACCCGGTTCTCGCCAAATATCCGCCGCCCAGCAACCAGCGCACCCCTTACATGGGGGGCATCGTGGGTTTTGCTGACACATACCAGTGTCACGTCATCGCTTTTCCGGCCAACGGCACTGGCAGCTTCGTCAATATTTTGCTGAATAGTGGCAAGGTTGGCAGCGATATCGACATCGCCTGATGAATCGTTATGATCGCTCATGTTATGCGAGATTCCGGTTCAGTGCCCAAAAGGACGTTACAACATAATGGAGCCCAAACTAGCAAAGCTGGCGCAGCAACTCAATTTACGTAACGCACCGGATCGCAGCCTTTCGCCCGTTATATTAATGAGCGACGATAAAAGGCTGCCTGATCCGCACCTGGCACTCAACAAACTGCCCAAAGGCAGTACCCTTGTTTTCCGGCATTATGATGCCGCTGACCGGACACAACAGGCACTGATCTTACGTAAAATCTGTCGCAAGTTGGGGCACCGCTTTTTTATTGCTGCTGACATTCTGTTGGCCATCCGGCTGCAAGCAGACGGGCTTCACATGCCAGGCTACATCCAGAAAACCCCCATTGATCTGCTTAATACCGCAAAAAAACATGGTTTGATGGTCAGTGCTGCCATTCATGACATGCCCCAGCTAAGGCATCTGCTGGCATTTGGGCGCAATATTGATGCCGCCATCATCTCCCCGTTATTTGCAACCCAAAGCCACCCGGGAGCACCCTGTTTGGGTTATGCGAAATTTGAGCGGATGGCGCACCTGGCGACCCGTCATGGGATAGGTGTCTATGCGATGGGGGGCGTTGATATTTCCAGAGGGCATATGCTTGGAAAATTGCCGATTTGCGGTATTGCCGGGATCGGATTCGCCACTTAATGTCGGCGTGATCGGCCCCCGTTTATTTCCAAGGATTCCCGCTTTGGCTTCCAGCAACGTGCATCTGTCTCGCGCCCGTTTCACCCGCTTTAAAACCAGACAGCCCTTTGAATTTGGTCTGCCCAATGTTGCTGCCGGGATCAGCCAGAAATCCGATGGCAGTGCCAGCTATCTGACACGGGTGTCGTCGCTTTTGCGCCAGCAGGTTTTACCACGCGCTGCATCCGTCAAGATTGTATCAGATGAAATCCATCTGGATGTTCTACCCAAACCGCAATGGACCCGGTCATTTGATCGCAAACGTGTTCTGTTTCTAATTCCGGCCGATGCCCTGGGCGATTGTGTGGGCATGACAATGTTTTTACGCGCCTTTCTGGCCGCCTATCCCCATTGCAAAATCGGCCTTTTAAATACCGGAAGCGCCAGCGACATTTTCACCAGTCTGAAAAACACCGAAATTTTTCAGCTGTTTATTTCGGCTCATGCACTCAAACGGTTTGATTTCATCATCGATCTGTCCGAGATGGATGGCTGGAAAGATATTGCAACGGCACCCGTTGATTGCGAAGGCGTGCTATGTCGCGAATTTGATATTCCACCTGTTCCATTACCCCACAAGGACGTGGCAAAGGGCAATATGCTGCAAATCGGTATTTTGCCGATGGCATCCTCGCCACTGCGCACCCTGCCACCCGAATTTGTGGCAAAAAGCATCCATGCCCTACGAGATAGCGCTGGGCCGACTGCTAAAATTACAGTCATTCTTAATGCCTATCAGGGGGTCAAGGAAGCCTATAAGGCCGCCCTTGGTGAGGACATAGCGCAGGATGATCATCTCGAGCTTGTAGACGGATTTAAAACGATTGCCGAGCTGGTGAGCTTTATTGGCAATTGCGATTATGTCCTGGTGGCTGATAGTGGCCCTGCCCATATCACCAAACTTGCCGGTATTCCCGGTATTGGCGTTTATAGTTCGGCCTCATCAGAAGTTCTGCATGGCCGTTTTTGCAATATCAAAGCCTGGCAAAGTGATTTTCGCGGTGAGTATTGTGCTGCCCCGTGCGGATTGGCAAAAATGCATGCCACCGAAGACGGAAAGATAGGCTGTATGGGAAGCCTGGCAGTTACCAAAGACAAGCTCGTTGCCCTGCCGAATCGGCGCGATCCGGCACTTGTTCAACGCACCTCGACAACTGATCCTGTTCCCTGCGTGAAACATCTGCTTACCGAATTCGACCGGTTCGAAGCGTTTTTACACGCCGATTTCAAAAAACAAATCACCAAAGCCTGACTCACCGTTCGTTTCGAAACCGACCATCAAACAAAAAAAGAGAGGGCGCCGAAGCACCCTCTCTCTTGCGATTGCTGATCTTTACAGGATCAGAAGTCGAGACGCAGACCGGTAACAGCACCGTAACCGTCATTGTCGAATGCAGCTGCATCGTTGTCATCATCGAACCAGAAGATCGACGATTTCCATGCAACGCCAGCGCCGAGCTGGTAAGCAAGACCAAGGTCAACCGTGCTGATTTCGCCGGTGGATGCTGCACCGCCAGAGGTCGAACGGTTACCGTAATCAGAGTAAGCATAAGACAGGGAAACAGAAGCTGCATCCATTGCGTATGCTACGCCGACGTCAAAGGTGTCGGTTTCGTTGCCAGCGGTCTGACGATCGTTAACACCGTAATCGTCTTCGATGTGGCCCCAGGACCCACCAACGGTGAAGTTGCCAAAGCCGACATTTGCACCGAGGCCGTACCAGTTACCCTGACCTTTGTGTTCGCCAACAGCGGACAGGCCCAGAGCAACATCACCAAAGTCGTGGTCATAGGTCAGACCAGCGGACACAACCGGAAGACCGGAAGTGGTGGTCTGGCCGAGGTTACCACCGGTACCGCCAGCATTTTTGGAAACGTCGCTGTCGGTGTAGGAAACACCGGCGCGGAAGCCACCCATAACCGGGGTGAAGTAGGTGATTTTGGGATCATCGCCATCGCTCGGAACGGTATCCGGGAGGTAAGAAGAAACCCAATTGGTCAGGTCGCCGTCGTTCACGCCAACCGGGCCGACTGCCGGTGCAGTGATGCCCATATCGTCAGCAGCGCCGTCGTCTTCACCCAGTTTAATCTGACCGAAAGAACCGTTCACATAGAGGTACTGTTCGTCGATCTGGTCGCCCGAGCTTTCGCCTTCGAGTTCAACAACTGCACCAACTTCGATGCCGTTATCCAGAGTGGTCGAACCTTTGAAGTGAATTTCGGTGTCAGACTGGAAAGCGTTGACGTTGTCAAAACCGTCAGACTGGCTGGTGATACCAGCCCACTGTTCCATGTAACCGCCGACCGAAAGTTTAATCTTTTCGGATGCGCTTGCGGAAACTGCGAAACCGGAAACGGCGACGAGTGCCGTGGTCGCAACAAGAATCTTTTTCATCTTTTCCCTCATTGAAAACGAACGCTGTTGGCGTTGGTTAGCAGAACATCTTTCTGTTTGCTGAAAGCCAATTAATCGGATAACTGACCTTGGGTCAATTAAAACAGATACCAAACGTGATGTTTTTGTCAGTGCCGTGATAAAAAAATCACACTCAGGTTCTCAATTACCGATAATCGGCCAAATATTGCGATTTCCAGTTTGCCATGAAGAGTGCTTTGATCGCGAAAAATGGCAAATGCGTTTTATAAATGACCAATAGTCACTTTATTGACACATTTCTGGCCCACCCGCA
The DNA here is from genome assembly GCF_002844375.1 of Thalassospira marina. NCBI lineage: Bacteria > Pseudomonadati > Pseudomonadota > Alphaproteobacteria > Rhodospirillales > Thalassospiraceae > Thalassospira > Thalassospira marina. Next base: position 4,294,376 of record NZ_CP024199.1, read on the forward strand.
TATCAACCTTAGTACTTCAACCCGTGAACGATTCCTGCGCGGTTGATGTATCGGGCGAAGCTTTAAAATGAGGAAAGAACTTCGTCAGGTAAAACTACCGTACTTACCTGACGAAGAAAGGGCAGACCTAAAATATCCAACGATATAAGACCTTGGGCAATCAGCCTCTGATCGAACATACCCAAAAAAAAGAAGGGAGCGCAAAGCGCCCCCTTCCCAAAACGGTTCTACTAATCTGAAGATTAGAAGGACAATTTGATACCGGTAACTGCACCGTAGCCGTCGTTGTCAGCACCGCCATTTTTGCCGTCGCTGTCGAACCAGAAGAGCGAGGTCTTCCAATCAACGCCCGCGCCAAGAGCATATGCCAGGCCGAGGTCAACGGTGTCGATGTCAGAACCAGCGCCAGCAGCGTTGGTTACGATGTCGCCGTTAGCATAGGACAGGGAGACCGAAGCTGCGTCCATTTTGTATGCTACGCCGATATCAAAACCGGTGGTGTCATCAGCACGTTTTGCATCGGTTTCGGTCAGGCCGTAATCGTCAGCTTTAACACCGTAAGAAGCGCCAACGGTGAAGTTACCGAAGCCAACATTGGTACCAACGCTGAACCATTCACCGCTACCCTTGTGTTCACCAACAGCGGAAAGGCCGAGGCTGAAGCCATCAAAGTCGCCGTTGTATTCAACGCCAAGAGAAACTACCGGCATACCAGTAGTGGTGTTCTGACCAGCAGTTGCCGGGCTTGCAGACACACCAGCCGAACCGTTATTTTTCGCGGTGCTGCTATCGGTGTAAGAAACGCCAACGCGGAAGCCACCCAGAACCGGAGTATAGTAGGTCACTTTCGGTGCATCGCCATCGTCCCAAACGGTATCCGGCATTGCAGCAACGCTAACCCAGTTAGAAAGGTCACCGTCGTTAACGCCAACGGGGCCAACTGCCGGAGCAGTGATGCCCATAGCAGCAGCAGCGCCGTCACCTTCACCAATACGGAACTGACCGAAGGAGCCGTTAACGTACAGATACTGTTCGTCGATCTGGTCGGTAGAGGTTTCGCCTTCGAGCTGGATCATGGCACCGATTTCGATACCGTTATCCAGGGTGGTCGAACCCGAGAAATAAACTTCGGTGTCGGACTGGAAAGCGTTGATGTTGTCATACGCATCATCCTGGGAGGCGATGCCTGCCCACTGTTCCATGTAACCGCCAACCGACAGTTTAATCTTCTCAGAGGCCTGTGCCTGGCCTGCAACTGCAACAGCGACGAGTGCGCTGGTAGCAATAAGAATCTTTTTCATCTTTTCCCTCAACGTCTTCTTCAACCCGCTTGAGCGGTTATTTGAAGTGTGAACGACAGTTATCTGGCGCTCGGTTCGACGCTATGGAGCCAGCATTTTGCCACCCCGTCAACCAAACTGTGGCGACTATGTAACATTTTTGCGCAGCTGTGGCGAAAAGGACACACTTGTTTTCTTTGCCCTGCCTGCAATTGCTGCTTATAGTGCGCTCAGCATTGCCATTGACTGATCAGAAGGCCGTACAACGTGTCTGTTTCAAAATTGAAATTAATCGCCGCCTGCACCCTGATCTCCGCACTCGCAGCCTGCAGCGGAGCTTCCCAGGATGACTATGATAGCTATCCTGGCTCCGCGCCTGGTAACGAGAGAATTCTCGGTCGCTCAGCAACCCGCGCAGATATGAAAAAGCAGGGCAGCGTTTTTGGCGATGGCGGTCTGGGCATTTTTGGCGGTGATGAGAAAAAACAGGAAAGTGGCTCAGGCATTGGCGTGAACAGCTTCCTGTGGCGTGCAACGCTCGATACATTATCCTTCATGCCGCTTAACTCTGCAGACCCGTTTGGTGGTGTTATTATCACCGACTGGTACAGCCCGGCTGAAACCCCCAACGAACGCTTCAAAATGACAGGTTACATCCTTGGTACAGCTCTGCGCTCTGATGCCATCAAGGTTGCGATTTTCCGCCAGGTTCGTGCAGGTGGCAACGAATGGGCTGATGCCGTGGTAGATCCGAAAACCGTAACGGCCATGGAAGACTCCATTCTGACCCGTGCTCGCCAGCTGCGTATCGATAGCGCCAACAACCAGTAAAATCTGCAATGGCTGCTAAGGCGTTAAGTCGCGATCCATATGCCTCACTGGCGTACAATCCCCATTCGCTCTCACGCCGATGGGGATTGTTTTTTTCTACACATCTGATCGCAGGTCTGCCTGCGTCGCTGCCCGTCAATCACCAGACCCAGGCATTGCGGCACAGGATGGTTCAAAACATCCATGCTGATTTAAAAGAATCAGATATTCTTCAGATACTGGTTAGAACAACCTGGCACGGCGGCTTACCCGCATTTACCCCGCCAGAATGCGCGCCGATTATCCTGAAAGACGGCATTTCAAAGATTGATGACCTCGCAGCCGAAACGGGCATTGATGTTCTGACACTCTCCATCCTGTCAGACGTCCCATTGCACCGCCCGAGAAACCTCGAACTTGAAGACCTGGTTGCCCAGTGGCGCTGGTTGCGGCTTGTCTGGTCACATTTCTCCGCCCCCACAGGGATACTGCCAATTAACGGATATCATCTACCGGCTGATCCGGAGGCAATCCATGCCCACGAACGCGACATGCTTACCCATATCATCGGGCAGATCGGACAATTCCGCCATAACATCGCGCTAGCCGAATTGCGCAAACTGTTCCAGATACTTAAAAAATCACCAGCGAATCGGCAAAATCCGCTGCAATTGTGCTTTCTTGAGCTTTTACGGTTATTTTGTCCTTACATCGGACATGAATTATTGTATCGCTATGGAGCTATCAAATCGCCGGATCAAACGGAGTCCTGACCTGATGTTTTTGCGCCCGATCATGACATTGTTTTTGTGCCTTGCCATTCCGGCATTGGGTGCATGTGGTTTTCAACCGCTTTACGCAAAAAACCAGGTCGGTGAAACGGGTGCAGACCCACTTTCGGCCGTAAAGATCGATATGATCGAAAACCGGGTTGGCCAGCTAACCCGCAATGTGTTGCTCGAAAACCTGACGCCGAAGGGCGAGATATCGTCGCCGCTGTATGAACTCAAGGTTGACTTATCCGAGTCGAAGTATGAACTGGGCTTCACCAAGGAAAATGAAGCAACCGTTGCAGACTATCTGCTGACTGGCGCTTATCAGCTGATACGGATCTCCGATACCAAAATTCTGCGCAGCGGTTCCGTGCGTGCGCGTACCAGTTACAATATCGTTCAATCAGATTACGCAACGCTGGAAGCCGAGTCGTCAGCGCGTGAAGACGCGGCACGGAACCTTGCCCGCCAGATTTCCAATCAGGTTGCCATCGGCATCCGCAGCGCTAACTAGGCTTTCACCGGGATTTCATGAAACTCAAAGCTGCACAGGTTGACTCTTTCCTGCGTTCTCCAGACGCAAAGGCACAGCTTGTGCTGATTTACGGTGAAGATGAAGGCCTGGTGCGCGAACGGGGTGCACAACTGGCAAAAACCGTTGTCGAAGATCTAAAAGATCCGTTTCGCGTGGTTGAGCTCGGAGCAGCACATCTGAAAGAAGATGGCGGGCGCCTTCGTGATGAAGCAGCAGCAATCAGCTTTGGCGGCGGACGCCGTGTCGTGCGACTCCGTGATATTGGTGATGCACAGGCTCCTGTTATCGCAGACTTCCTTCAACACCCCGCAGGAGACGCGCTGATCGTTTGCGAGGCAGGAAGCCTGCCTGCACGTTCAAAGCTGCGTCAGGCTGTGGAAAAAGCCGGCAATGGCATGGCCCTGCCCTGCTATGCCGATTCGGGCCGCGACCTTGAAGGACTAATCCGTTCTGTAATGGACGAACACGGCCTGGCCATCGATGGCGATGCCACCCGCTACCTCGTGACCAATCTTGGCAGCGATCGCATGATTTCGCGTAACGAGCTGCAGAAACTTGCCCTATATGCCTTAAACCAGCAGCGCGTTTCCCTAAGCGATGCCATGGCATGCATTGGTGATAGCTCCGCTCGGCATTATGACGATGTCCTGCAGGCGGTGTCGGCCGGCAATGTCGCCAATCTGGACCTCGCCCTGACCCGGCTGGTCGAAGAAGGGCTTAATCCCGTCGGCGCCCTTCGCATGATGATTGGTTATTTCCAGAAACTTCACCTGGTCAAAGGACAGGTCGCACAGGGTGCCGCCGTTGATCAGGCAATGAAGACGCTGCGCCCCCCACTATTTTTCAAGGCGGCCGACCAGTTCAAGGCCAATTTGTCCTATTGGCCACTGGCCCATATCCAGCGTGCATTACAGATTTTCCTGGAAGCCGAGAAAGACTGCAAAAGCGGCCTTGCCATCCCGGAAACGCTTGCCCATCGCGCCATGATCAAAGTAACTGTCGCCCGGCAAAAACAGGGTCGCAGGTAAAGCTCTGACTACTCCGCTGAAATTAAGGTTCCGTCATTTTTTAAGCTATCACCGCGAGTCGCAACGTCGCTAAACAACAAAAGTCGATCCTGTTGGGACCGGCTTTTGTTGCGTTGCAGCAAAATGCTGTTTGGGCAATCAATCAGGATGGCTTTTTGTCATCATCCGCAAAGACGTCGGCAAATACAGCTTCGTCGATTTCATCACGCGCAACCGGTTCGTCTGCTTCTGGTGCCTGATCATCCTCGCCTTCATCATCCTGAGTCAGATCGAGCATGATACCGGATGTATCGGCAATGGATTCAAGCTCCTTGGTAATGTCCTCGGCCCCGTCATCAGCCTCAGCCAACTCACCTTCGTCGCCGTCGTCCATAAACATCGAGTCGAATTCGTTGTCATCTTCGGCAAGATCAACGGCAGAACCGCCATCTCCATCCGCGGCAACACTCTCAGCGCGGCCGTGGGTCAGGCGCTGCAAAATATCGTCAAGCTGCTCAAGCGTGTCATAACGCACCGTCAGGCGCCCGCCAGCCCCGTCAAAATCGATGCTCACAGCAAGGCCAAGCATATTGCTCAGATCACGTTCCAACGAGACTGTGTCAGGGTCTTTCTCTGCGCTTGCGCTGCCCTTTTCCTTTTTCGGACGCGACAGCTTGCCACCATCGGTTTTGACCAGCTTTTCAGTCTGGCGAACATTCAGGCCTTTCTTGACGATCTGTGTTGCCAACTCAACCGCATTATCCGCACCCAGCAAAGCACGCGCATGACCAGCACTTAAGACCTTGTCGGTCAACATCTGCTTAATCGGCGACGGCAACGATAACAGGCGCAAGCTATTGGCAATATGGCTACGGCTTTTGCCCAATGCCTGCCCCAATGCTTCCTGGGTATGGGAAAATTCGGCCATCAAGCGATTATAGCCTTCTGCTTCTTCCAGTGCCGAAAGGTCCTGGCGTTGCAGGTTTTCGATCAGCGCAATTTCAGCAGTTTCGCGATCATCAAATTCGCGAACCAATACCGGCACTTCATGAAGCTGTGCCCGCTGCGCCGCGCGCCAACGCCGTTCACCAGCGATGATTTCAAAAACCGTCTCGCCCGTCGAAGATGCTCGCACCAGAATAGGCTGAATAATGCCTTTCTGACGAATCGAAGCTGCCAGATCGTCAATCGCTTCATCGTCAAAATTGCTGCGCGGCTGAAATGGCGAAGGTGCAAGATCACTGATCGCGACAAGCTGGGTTGTCCCGCCGGGACCAGGATGCGCAGCCTCCCCGCTAACGCTATTACCGCCGCTTACGGCTGCCCCAACTTCATCATCTTCTTCGCCCAATAACGCCGACAGGCCCCGTCCCAAACCGCGTTTTTTAGTCTCACTCATGCCTTCACTCCTTCGCGTTTCAGGACTTCACTTGCCAAATTCAGATATGCCCGCGAGCCCGGGCATTTGATATCATATACCAGCACCGGCGCCCCATGGCTGGGGGCTTCGGAGACACGTACATTGCGCGGAATCACCGTGCGGTAAACAACATCACCGAAATAATCGCGCACATCATTCGCAACCTGGGCCGACAAATTATTGCGCTTGTCATACATCGTCAACACAATGCCCTGAATTTCCAGATTGGGATTAAACGCCTTCTTCACGCGCTTAATCGTACGGACCAGATGACTGACCCCTTCCAGGGCAAAAAATTCACACTGCAACGGCACCAAAACCGCGTCAGACGCCACCAGCGCATTCAGGGTCAACAGCCCCAAAGATGGTGGGCAATCGATCAGAACATAATCGACATCTTGCGGCAGCCGCGAGAGCGATTCCTTAAGCTGCATTTCGCGGCGTTCGAAATCGACCAGTTCAATCTCAGCACCCGACAAATCCATGCCCGAAGGCACTATATTCAGCCGCGGAATTGCCGTTGGTCGACGTGCTTCCATCAGGCTGGCACCGTTAATCAGCACGTCATAGGAGCTGATGTCACGCTCTGCCGGGCGCAAACCAAGCCCGGTGCTGGCATTGCCCTGCGGGTCCAGATCAACGATCAGAACACGCTGATCAACAGCCGCAAGCGCCGTTGCCAGGTTAATAGTCGTGGTTGTTTTACCAACCCCGCCTTTCTGATTGGCAATGGCGATAATACGCGGACGCTTTCCGCCGCTATTTACGGGCAAGTCAATCACATCAGTCATCGCTCTACTCCCTCAAGAATCATCACCACGCCATCCGGGTCAACGATCCCGGGAACGGTCGTAACGGAGAATTTCCAGCCAGCATCACGTGCATCTGCCAGTTCAGCTTCAAATGCCCTGCCCTTCAGCAGCACATATTTGCCACCCGCCTTCAAATGGCGCTGGCCCATTTCCAGAAGTTTGGGCAAAGGTGCAAAGGCACGGGCCGTAATAATATCGGCATTTTCAGGCTTCGCGGCTTCAATGCGTTCGCGCGCAACCCGCGTTTTGGCCAAACAGCCACATACCCGGCAGGCTTCCATCAGAAAGACTGTCTTTTTGGTGACGCTTTCCATCATGGTAACGTGGTTTGCCCCCAGGATGGACAAAACAATCCCCGGGAAACCAGCACCAGAGCCAAAATCAACAATTTTACTATCTTCTTTTTGGGCAATTTCGCCAAGATGCGGCCAAAGCTGAGCCGAATCCTGTAAATGACGTGCCCAAACGTCTTCGGTGGTGCTGGCGCCAACAATATTAATTCGGGGCTGCCACTTCACGACCAGATCGGCATAAAGCTCGAGGCGAGACATTGTTTCACGTGAAACATCAAGTTCTGTCTCAAACCAGTTTTTAACGGCGTTTGTATTTGTGTGCATGAATTTCTTATAAATCTGGAATGCATCATTCGCCAGCGTTGTTTTAATAGCGGCGTGGGTTTTTGCAAAAATTGATGATATTTTTCATCAAAAAAGCCGCCAATGTTTCACGTGAAACATTGGCGGCTTTTTTTTTTATTCCTGAAACGACAATTTAAGGCGAAGGAGTATGATATCGGGGTACATCTATTACCTCAGAAGGCCCCTGCCCCAAACTTGCCAATCACGCTGTTTTGCGATTAATCGCCTGATGACGGTGGGAACGAATATGTCCCAGCAACGCGGTAATCGCAGCGGGTGTTACGCCCGGAATACGTGATGCCGCACCAATGGTTTCCGGCATGATTTGCTGAAGCTTCAGGCGGATCTCCGTCGACAAGCCACCGACTTGATCATAATCAAGATTTCGCGGCAGACGCAGTTCTTCATCACGGCGGAACGCCGCAACATCAGCTGCCTGCCGGTCAAGATAACCTTTATATTGCGCATCAATGGCAAGCTGTTCGCGAATAGCCGGCGACACATCTGCAAGCTCTGGCCACACGGCAACAAGCTGATCAAAGGACACATCCGGATAAGCCAGCAGGTCAAAGGCACTGCGGCGGACCCCATCCTGGTTGACGCGTATACCATGCTTGATCAACTGATTTGGCGTTTCGGCCAGATCACCAATGCGCGTTTTGGCAGCTAGTAACGCATCACGCTTGGCGCCCCAAACATCACGGCGTATGGATGCAACACAGCCAATTGTCAGGCCCAATTCCGTCAAACGCTGATCGGCATTATCGGCCCGCAGCATTAAACGGTATTCAGCACGCGAGGTAAACATGCGGTAAGGTTCACGTGTACCCTGTGTTACCAGATCATCAATCATAACACCGATATAGGCATCGGCACGATCAAGAACAAACTGGCGTTCACCGCCATCTGCCACCAACGCCGCATTCACCCCGGCAATAAGGCCCTGCCCGGCGGCTTCCTCGTAACCTGTGGTCCCATTGATCTGCCCGGCAAAGAACAGGCCAGCCACCTTTTTGGTTTCCAGCGTATGGCGCAGTTCACGCGGATCAACAAAATCATATTCAACGGCATAACCAGGACGGAAGATTTCAACGCGTTCCAAGCCGGGAATGGACGCCAGCAATGCCAACTGAACATCCTTGGGCAATGAAGTTGAAATACCATTCGGATAGACGGTATGGTCATCCAGGCCTTCCGGCTCCAGGAAAATCTGGTGTTCGGATTTATCGGCAAAGCGGACGACTTTATCCTCGATCGAAGGGCAATAACGCGGGCCGCTGCTGCTGATCTGGCCGCTATACATTGGCGCACGATGCAAATTATCACGAATGATCTTATGCGTTTCTTCGGTCGTATGCGTCATATAGCACGAAATCTGTGGCACCGTGATCGTGTCCGTCAGGAACGAAAACGGGTCTGGTGGGTTATCACCTGGCTGTTCGACAAGGCGGTGCCATTCAATAGTACGACCATCCAGACGTGCGGGTGTTCCGGTTTTTAACCGGCCCAATGCGAAATCATATTTGCCCAGTGTCTCCGACAGGCCCATTGACGGTGCATCGCCCATGCGGCCCGCGGCCATGGTTTCTTCGCCGATATGGATCACACCCCGCAGAAATGTGCCTGTCGTCAGTACCACAGCACCGGCGGTATAACGAACACCCTCGCCCGTGATGATCCCGCCGATACGGCTATTTTCATCAATGATCAGGTCTTCAACCGCGGCTTCGATAATCGTCAGGTTTTCCTGTCCGGCCAGAATATCCTGAACCGCCTGACGGTAAAGCTTGCGATCGGCCTGCGCGCGCGGGCCACGTACGGCTGGCCCTTTGGACCTGTTAAGCATGCGAAACTGGATGCCAGCCCGGTCAATGGCACGCCCCATAACACCGTCAAGGGCATCCACCTCGCGCACCATATGCCCCTTGCCAAGCCCGCCAATTGCGGGATTGCAGGACATTTCGCCGATACGGTCGGCACGGTGGGTAATCAGGGCGGTCTGCGCACCCATGCGCGCGGCGGCGGCGGCGGCTTCACTGCCAGCATGGCCACCACCAACAACAATCACATCAAAACCGTTCTGTGACATCAGTTCCTCATGCCCGAAGCGGGCGTTCCAAATAGCAGATCCCTGGAAATATCATCCAAAGACCGCATAAATGTTTAGTTTAGTCGGATATAATTCTGTGTCCGGAATGCGATATGTTTCACGTGAAACACATTTGATTGAGCCTATTTTCCGATACAGAAATCACCAAAAATGATGTCGAGCAAATCTTCAACATCAACGCGACCGGTAATCTTTCCGATTTCCCGTACCGCCAATCTAATATCCTCGGCAGCCAGCTCTGCAATGTCTGTCGCCAGTCCCCGCTGCAAATGCCCCAGGGCATCTTCTAGCGCACGGCGATGGCGCATCCTTGTTAACGGAACCGGCCCGGCAAAATCGAGCCCTTCTTTTACGCGAGTTTCGAGCAGTTGCAAGAGGCTTTCCATCCCCGAACCTGTCATAGCCGATATGGCCAAAACCGGTAGCTCAACCGCATTTCCCTGCCCGTCAGTGCCAGACCAGGTCGCCATTTCCCCTACTACCGACAAATCATCGTCACCGCCAAGGTCGGCTTTATTTACCAGGATCAAGGTATTTTGGTCGATCAGGCGTTGTGCCTCGCCCTCGATCCGGGGCCAATCAGAACGGTCAATTACCACCAGCTTGAGATCGGCATTTTCGGCCCGCTGGGCCGCGCGACGCACGCCTTCGGTTTCAATCGCATCACCCGATTCCCGAAGCCCGGCCGTATCAACCATGGTTACCGGAAACCCGCCAAGATCAAGATGGATTTCAATCGTATCACGCGTGGTGCCGGCAATATCGGAAACAATGGCCGCATCACGCCGTGCCAGCCGGTTCAGCAGGCTGGATTTACCGGCATTTGGCGCACCAAGAATAACAATCTGAAAGCCTTCACGCAGGCGTTCACCGCGCCGGTTATCGGCCAGATGCCCGCCAATTTCATTGCCGATACGCGCCAGATCATCGCGCAACACGGCAACGATACCATCGGGCAAATCCTCGTCAGGGAAATCAATATCCGCTTCGATATGCGCCAGCGAGCGCATCAGGCGCAGGCGCCAATCCTCATATAACCGTCCCAGTTCCCCTGCCATCTGGCGCACGGCCTGGCGTCGCTGGGCGGTGGTTTCGGCATCAATCAGATCGGCAATGCCTTCGGCTTCTGTCAGGTCCATTTTGCCATTCTGAAAGGCGCGACGGCTATATTCACCAGGTTCCGCCAACCGCAAGCCAGGCTGGCGGCCAAGACATTCCAGCACCCCTTCAATAACCGCCCTGCCCCCATGGACATGCAGTTCAACCACATCTTCGCCCGTGAAACTTGCCGGTGCCTGAAAATAAAGGGCGATGGCATCATCCAGCCGTTCGCCATTTTGCGGATCGGCAATCGGGGCATAAACTGCAACACGGGGTTTGGGCGGGTTTTGCCGCCCCAGAAGCGCACAAAGAACCGGCAGCGAACGCGGGCCCGACAGGCGAATAACCGCAACGCCAGCACGACCGGCGCCACTGGACAGGGCAAAAATGGTATCAGAGTGGCCGTACAAAACCTTAAATCCGTTTTCCTGGCTGTGTAAAAATGGCCGCCTGTTGGCGGCCGGTCATTTTACTGATCAGGCTGCAATTGCAGCCGTTCAACGATATTCCCTTCTATCAGGTGAGTCTGAAGAATTTCTTCAATATCACCCTCATTCTCGTACCGGTACCAGGTGCCTTGCGGGTAAATCACCATAACCGGACCCAATTCACAGCGATCAAGACAGCCTGCCGTGTTCACACGCGTTGCCGGAAGGCCCAGTTCCTTGACCCGAACCTTCATATAATTGCGCAACCGCGTGGCACCAGCAGCCTGGCAGCACCCCCTCGGATGCCCGTCTGGCCGTTCATTCTGGCAGACAAATACATGCGACTGATAAAAATGCTCTGACATCGTCACCCGCGATCAATCCTTTTTCATCGTGCCGCCATTATTGAACTGGTTCCAGAATGCCTTTTGCATCTGTTCCCAGTTCTGCATGCCCTGCGGCAACCAGGTTTTCAACATTGTTTCCGGGTCCATGGCCTGCAGGTTGGCCTTCATGCGGTCTTCAATATCCTTCATCAGGGCCTGCTGCATCGACTGGACATCCGGCAGACCGAAAAATGTGCGCAATTCTTCCGGCGTGCAATCGACATCGACTGAAATTTTCATAGCCTGACCTCCTCACTGATCATTTTTATTTTATGGCACGGGCGATGTATAAATTCTGAAAGCCGCACCAATTCGGCGCTGGCGCCGCTTTCGCCTTGCCATCATCTTCGTCCCATTTGCTTCATATGGCAATTGTGCAAAGCATTTCCCTTTCTTTTCAAATGCTTTCGCCCTATTTTGGGAAGATAAGAATTTGCGAATTTAAACCTTTCGTTCCAGCATTGCCATATCAATGCCACAGGCGGAAGGAACGCTAAACGCAATCAGAACAGCTTGGGACAGCACGCGCTTATGGATCTTGGACGCAACAATCTGGGGCAGGAAACCAGCCCCTATCTTTTGCAACACCAGACAAATCCCGTCCACTGGCAGCCCTGGTCCCCGGATGTTCTTGCCGCGGCCGCAGCGGCGAACAAACCCATTTTGCTGTCGGTCGGCTATGCCGCCTGCCACTGGTGCCATGTCATGGCCCATGAAAGTTTCGAGGATGAGGGCATCGCCGCGCTGATGAACGACCTGTTCGTCAATATCAAGCTCGACCGCGAAGAGCGCCCCGACCTTGATGCGCTTTATCAGAATGCGCTGGCCCTGCTGGGCCAACAGGGCGGCTGGCCCCTGACCATGTTTTTAACCCCGAAGGGCGAGCCTTTCTGGGGCGGCACCTATTTCCCCAAACATGCCAAATATGGCCGGCCGGGTTTTGATGATGTTCTTAAATCGATTGCCAATATCTATAACAGCGAACCCGAAAACGTCGCCCATAACGTAAAGCAGATCAATAGTGCCCTTCTGCGCCTGAATACCACGCGAAGCGGCGATGTGCCCCTGCCCGAAACCATCGATGAATTTGGCAAAAGCTGCCTGCAAATGATGGATTTAAGCAATGGTGGCACCAAGGGCGCTCCAAAATTCCCCCAGCCAGCCCTGCTGTCCTTTCTATGGCGAAGCGCCATCCGCACCCAGGATGAAACCCTGAAAAACACGGTTTTGCTCAGCCTGGATCGCATGGCACAGGGGGGCATTTACGACCATTTGGGCGGCGGTTTTGCGCGCTATAGCGTCGATGACCAGTGGCTGGTGCCGCATTTTGAAAAGATGCTTTATGACAATGCCCAACTGATCGACCTTCTGACTGATGCCTGGCGGATCACGAAAAACCCGCTTTATGTCGAACGGATCGAAGAATCAATCGGCTGGATTTTGCGGGAAATGCGGGTCTCGGGCGGTGCCTTTGCCGCCAGCCTAGACGCCGATAGCGAAGGCGAAGAAGGCCGGTTCTATGTCTGGGATCAGGCAGAAATCCGCAAGGTACTTTCAGAAACGGATGCCAACCTGTTTGAGCGTTATTACGACGTTTCGCCGGATGGCAACTGGGAAGGCCACAATATCCTTAATAGAACGCAATCTGGCCTGTCACTGGGTGATGATCAAACCGAAAATGCCCTTGCCAATATGCGCCAGGCCCTGCTTGCCAAACGGGACGAACGGGTGCGCCCCGGCTGGGATGATAAAGTTCTGACCGATTGGAACGCCATGACCATCGCAGCCCTTTGCGATGCCGCCATGGTTTTTCGTCGTTCCGAATGGCTTGATTACGCCAGACTGGCCTATAACTTCGTCAAACGAAACCTTGGCGAAGATGACACATTGCTGCACAGCTATCGTGCTGGCCGTTCCCAGCATGCAGGCATGCTCGAGGATTATGCCCATATGATCCGCGCGGCATTGCGGCTGTTTGAAATTTCAGGCTCGGCCGCTTATCTGCGTGATGCCGAAAACTGGGCCGAACAGGTTGAAGCCCAATTTGTCGATCCGCGTCTGGGCGGCTATTTCCAATCCTCGATCGACAGCAGCGACCTTGTTGTACGCAGTAAACCGGTAACTGACGGGGCCGTTCCCTCGGGCAATGGCATTATGGTGCAAAACCTGGCAAAGCTTTATGCCCTGACCGGAAAGCAAACCTATCAAACCCGGGCTGAAACCACGATTGCCTGTTTTGGTGGCCGCCTGCGCGACCAGTTCCCGAATATGACGGGGCTGTTGCTGGGCGCTGAAATGCTTCAAAACAGCGTTCAAATCGTCATCCTCGCACCTTTTGGCAGCGAAGAAATGTATGGCTTCCGCCGCGCGGTTTTTGACCAGTATCTGCCGCAGCGCGCAATTACGATCATCGGCAATGACCAGGACCTGCCCGCCGAACATCCGGCCTTTGGCAAACAGAAAATCGATGGCAAAGCCACCGTCTATATCTGCCAGAACATGACCTGCTCTGCCCCGATCACCGATCTTGATGCCCTGAAATCACAGCTTCAGGATATTGGTGCAAATCAGGTGACGAACTGAAAAGCTAAAATTTCAAAGCCAATCGCCCGGGAAACCAGCACTATTTATAAAAGGCGCCCCTCGCAATTCGGGCGCCTCTTATCTTTGAAAACTGGCTGTAAGCCGATGTTTAAGAGCGTCTTACAGTGCTTTCTCATACAGGCCTCTCACCCCAGCAGAAGAAAATGGCCCAACAAAACAAGCACAAGGGCCTCAAATTTGCGGCAAAATTACACGCTGCAACCCACAAACCATCGGCAAAGCCTGCCGCACCTTGCCTGCCAACCCTGCTTATAACTGACAAAATCACGCCTGCTTGCGTGGTAAACTGCTTGCAGCAACAACTTCAAGGCAGGCATATAGATGCATCAGCCAGGTCGTTTAACAGCTTTGAACGCCACAATGGCCTGATAGATACCACCTCTGCCCCATCTTCCAGACAGGAGCCCGCCAATGCCGCAAATTTCGATCAACAGCCCTGTTGGCGCCCTGACAATTTTCGAATTTGATGATGAAATCGTCTCGCTGGATTGGGGTTTCGTGGAAGATATGGAAACCAGCCCGGTGCTGGAAGAAGCCAAATCGCAGATCAATGCCTATTTCGCCCGCAAGCTCACGCGTTTTGACCTGCCCCTATCCCCTGGCGGAACACCCTTTCAGGCGGCCGTTTGGGCGGCAATGTGCGAAATTCCGCTGGGCCAAACAGCCACCTATCAGGACCTGGCCCGTGCGGCAGGATCACCCAAGGGATTTCGCGCCGTTGGCATGGCCTGCGGCAAAAACCCGATTCCCATCCTGATCCCCTGCCATCGTGTTTTGGCAAGCGGCGGTAAACCGGGCGGATATTCCGGTGATGGTGGCTTGGAAACCAAGGAAATGCTGCTCAAGCTTGAAGGGGTTGATCTTTACAAACCAAAAGCTGATCAGCGGCAGGATGCCTTTGACCTTTGATAACGCCACAACGCCAATCGCCAAAACCAGGATTGTCGTGGGAACTAATGGGCCATTTTTCGCTGTAATTACGCGAAAATATTTTGATCTTTGATCAATCAGAAATATCTATCTGAAAATTGATATTTGCCTGGCAAAGCTATAACGGCATTTTTTCGCACCCAAAGGATGCCCCGAGCCAGAACGATTTTATGCAAAAATCGGAAAAAACCCCGAAAGAAGGCTGAAAATCAGCCTTCAGCCGCCTGCATTTCGGCCTCGTGCCACGCCCTGACATCGCGTGAAATGGCATCAAAACGCTCGCTCAGCCCGGTGCTGACGATACGGCACGGGGCAACCACGGCTTCAGCCCAATCAACGTAACGTAAAATCTGGGCACGGTCCCAGCCAATTGGCGTATCGGTCAGCATCGCACCGACATTGGCAATTTTGTCGGCCAGCCGAACCAGCTTTGCGCTATTGCTTAGATGCGGGGCCATTTCGATCTGTTTGGCCTTACGGTCATCACGCGGTAATGCCTTGTCATCACTGACTTCCAGGACGATATCGGCAATGTTTTCGTTAAAACAGGCAGCTATTTCGTCGCGGCTGGCACCACAATCCTCAATCACATCATGCAAAATTGCGGCACATAACACGTCTTCGGGGGTGTCAGGCTCGCATTCAACAATCAGGCGGGCAACCTCAATCGGATGGTTGATATAGGGTTCCTGTGCCGGGCCTTTACGGCGCTGATCGCGATGGGCACGGGCGGCAAAGTCGACGGATTTTAAAAGAAGCTGCATCTTCCTGTCGGTCATAGTGAATACTGAAGCCAGCGTCCCACGACTTTAAAATCGCTGCAAGCATTGATCGTCTATCGACATCGAATTTCCCCATCCCCACATATGATCCAGACAGATCAAAAATATCTGGAGGGCCCATGCCGCGCAGCATGTCTTTGGTGCTTACGCTTGAAAACAGAAATGCCAGCACATCCCTGCATCTTACCAGCCTGGCACCCCAAACCGGTTGGCAAAGCCTACCACCCCGCCATCTGGAACCGGGCACACGACAAACCTGCTGCATTGAAACGACCGATGAAATCACGGTAACCATGCATTATGGGAACTGCCATATTGGCCTGCATATGGGCAATGGCATTGTCGATATTGAACCGGGCTTGGCCGAAATCAAACATCAAGCAATGTCGGGAAACCGGGCTGAAATCACCCTTAAACTGGCCTGATCATGCCAGACGGGAAGCCAGTCCACACCGCCCCCGTACAGTGCAAAGACGATGATATTTATGACTGGATTGTGCGAAGGCCGCCACATAACCGTCAAAACTTACCTGCCGGGCATGACCAACCGAGCCAAAATGTTTCCCGTGAAACATTTTCACGATACGGATCGCACAGTGTGATGTTTCACCACCCTGCCCTGCTTTCGCATTCGGCCTGAAAAACAGCACAAAAACAAAAACGGGACCCATCAGGGGCCCCGCTTTGTTACCTACCATTCCGGCTGTCAGGTGCTTGTGGCGCCAATGACATCATCCATTCATGGAATCGAAAAAGTCGTCGTTGTTTTTGGTGGTCTTGAGCTTGCCAAGCAGGAATTCCATCGCGTCCTGCGGGCCCATCGGGTTGAGGATACGGCGCAGTACCCACATTTTCGACAGCTCGTTTTTGCCAACCAGCAACTCTTCCTTACGGGTACCCGATTTAAGAATATCGATCGCCGGGAAGATACGTTTGTCAGCCAGCTTACGATCCAGGATAAGTTCGGAGTTACCCGTACCCTTGAATTCTTCAAAGATGACTTCGTCCATACGCGAGCCGGTATCGATCAGCGCGGTCGCAATAATGGTAAGCGAGCCACCTTCTTCGATGTTACGCGCAGCACCAAAGAAACGTTTCGGACGTTGCAGGGCGTTTGCATCGACACCACCGGTCAAAACCTTGCCCGAGCTTGGGACCACGGTGTTGTATGCACGCGCCAGACGGGTGATCGAGTCGAGCAGGATGACAACATCATGCTTGTGTTCGACCAGACGTTTGGCCTTTTCCAGAACCATTTCCGTAACCTGGACGTGACGCTGTGCCGGTTCGTCAAAGGTCGAGCTGATAACCTCGCCCTTCACCGAACGGTCCATGTCGGTCACTTCTTCCGGGCGTTCGTCAATCAGCAGAACGATCAGATAGGCTTCCGGGTGGTTTTCCTCGATCGCATGCGCGATATTCTGCAGCATCACGGTTTTACCGGTGCGCGGCGGCGCGACGATCAGGGCACGCTGACCTTTACCCAGCGGCGATACAAGTTCGATCACCCGGTTGGTGATGTCCTTGTTGCCTTCCTGGTCCAGATGACGTTCCATTTTCAGGGATTCATCCGGATAAAGCGGCGTCAGGTTGTCAAAGTTGATGCGATGACGGACTTTTTCCGGCGCATCAAAGTTGACCTTGTCGACCTTGAGCAGCGCGAAATAACGTTCCCCTTCCTTGGGTGAACGGATTTGCCCTTCAACAGTGTCACCGGTACGCAGACCAAACCGGCGAACCTGGCTTGGCGAGACATAAATATCATCCGGACCAGCCAGATAGTTGGCTTCCGGGCTGCGCAAAAAGCCGAAACCGTCCGGCAGCACTTCCAGAACACCCTCGCCGTAAATGGCATGATCGTTTTCTGCAAGCTGCTTGAGAATGGCAAACATCAGCTCCTGCTTGCGCAAGGTGCTGGCATTTTCAATTTCGAGCTCTTCCGAAAGGGCCAGAAGCTCGGTCGGAGATTTAAGTTTCAGTTCCTGGAGATGCATATGTGCGTATGATGATCTGTGATTGCCGGAAAGGGCGAATAGGTAAGGATGGAAGGGCGATATTTGAGTACAGTTTTCCGTGTCGCATTTGGAGATACGACATACGAATACCGACAATAAACCGCTGATTGCTTAAGGTAGGGACGTTTCGTGCAGAACGTGACGAAACATGAGAAACAGATAACGCCGATCTGGTGATTAGTCAAACCGCTTTGGGCCAAAGACCCGCAATCAATGTGATTGAGGTCACACTGACGGGTAATTTCAACCGCGCTCCTGCACAATCCGCAGCATACGCGTCAATTGATCCTGATTTAATCCCGCAATGCGTTCGGCCAAAAGATTGGCAAGTTCGGTCGCTGCGGGTTCCAGACCGGCGGTATCAACCGTCACCTTGGGATGGGACAATTGCGCCAGTCGTTTTATCTCATCGACTTCGTCCCAAATCAAATTAAAATATCCGCAAATCTGCTGGACCAGGCCCGGGCTCGGCCGACCACGATGCCCGTGCTCCAACGCCGAAAGATAGGCCGGCGAAAGCTGCAGCGCGGTTGCCATTTCCGTCAGGGTTACATTCTGGCGCGTTCGCAATTCGCGAATGCGATTGCCAAAAGGTGTCACACACGTCTCCGTTTCAACAAAACATAAAAGGCCCCGGCGCCACCATGGCCGATTTGCGCCTGGGTAACAGCCAGTATATGCGGGCGCAGCCGTGGCGCACTCAGCCATTGTGGCAATCGCTGGCGCAAAAGGCCGGTGCGGCCATATTCATCGGCACGGCTACCCTTGCC
Source organism: Thalassospira marina (assembly GCF_002844375.1). Taxonomy (NCBI): domain Bacteria; kingdom Pseudomonadati; phylum Pseudomonadota; class Alphaproteobacteria; order Rhodospirillales; family Thalassospiraceae; genus Thalassospira; species Thalassospira marina. The sequence continues at coordinate 4,312,777 of NZ_CP024199.1, forward strand.
CGTAATGACCAATACACAGCGTTTATCATTGCGCCAGGCCTTTTCGATAAAGGCATTCAGGGCATGATGGGCCACTTCCTGGGTCATGCCATGCAAATCGATCCGCCCTTCAATGGGCATACGGCCCTTTTTAAACCGGTCCGCCGTTGACCGATCAATACCGGCAGTATTCCCGGTTTTAATATCCTGCAAACCGGGGTTTTTCGGCGCTGGCGTGCGGTTGGCATCCCTGGCCGAGGGAAGATTACGTGCCAGCCTGTTTGCTTCTGAACGCGCAATTTCATCGCCCAGCGACGCGGTTGGCGGAATGGCGGTATCACTGCTGTTCTGGCTGGCAACCATCGCCAGTTCTTCTTCCAGCGCATTATCAAACTCATCGCGCAAACCTTTGCGACGCGCGCGCAAAGGCATGACATCACGGGTGAAAGCATCCCACAGGGCTTTCTCCGATTCTGTCACATTGCGGCGACGGCGATGGTTCTTACGATCTGTCATTGGCTAACATATAGCCGGAATGTTTAAAAAATGCATCGCACAGAAACGCCCGAAACCAGCGAAATTTTCCAAAATCACAAAGTTTTCGGCAAATAATGCGTTTCTCTTTTGCAATAGCCCGTTCCTCTGCTTTTCGATCAGCAATCAGCTACTGTATTTTGACCAAGGCGCACAAGTATATCGGTAACAAACTAAAACACCGCCATAAACAGCCCTCATGGGCAATACACAGCCGAAATATGCTTCCAATAACCGCCAAATCACTGCTTTTGACCTGCATTACCCAAATTCGGACCACGAAACCGGCAATACCAGCCCACAATCAGCAAAAAAGCCGGCAGGAATTCCCACCGGCTTTTGTTTTTGTGCAATCTGTCAGTCAGCCTGGGAGGCGATATTCAATATCACGCCGGGTCTGCGCACAGAAAAAGCGCCTTACGCGTCGTCATTGACCAGAATAATATGCAAACGCCGTGGCCCATGGGCACCCAATTGCAGGGTCTGTTCGATATCGCCAGTCCGTGACGGGCCGGTAACCCACAAAAATGTCCGTGGCATGGTGCCGCGCCCCTGATTTTGCCGCTGCAAACCCCACACTTCCTCGTAGGTTCCCACAACCTGGCTGGTTTTCAGAACAACGATATGGGTATCTGGCAGCATATTAAGGGTATAGGGCTGATCAGGGCCGGAACGCAGCATCAGGCTGCCGGTTTCAGCCACCGCCGCAAAGGCGGGTGTCACGCTGACCATATCCTGCGGGCCAGCAACACCACTTGATGTTTCAAGCGTGGTCTTAGCCCAATCCATGCCGGTAATTGCCGCATCCGGTGCCAGGCGGACCACCGCAGGCTGGTTATGCTCCGCCAGATAACGCGAAACTTCACCCGGTACGGCGTCAATCGTGTCAATCCGGCTGACAGAAGCGGCTACTTCCTCGGCCATTTTAACAAACAGATCAAGCTGGGCTTTATGATCAATCTGTGCACGGGCCGGCATGATATTGCGCGGCGGGTTGGCAAGCCTGGCCACGACCTCGGCCGGGGCATCCTGCGGGCCGGTATCACGGCCCAGATTTTTGCGGATACGGCCCAAAATGGCATTGCGCGAAGATGATGATGACTGGTTCATAAAATCTGCTCCGGCGTCAGGCTTTTTTTGCGGCTTGCTGTTCCGCCCAAAGCTGTTTGAAGGTTTTGCCCTCGGGGGCTGGCATATCGCGAATGTCGGTCCAGCCGCCTGCAAGCGGCAATTTACCAATCTTCTGGCTGCGCCCGGCCATGGATTTCAACACCCGTACGGCCAAACCTGTTGCCTTGCCATACAGTGCCGGTCGGCTGGCAAACCAGGCCCATAAACGGATGCCAAACCGCATGGATTGCGGCCCCAGATGTTTTTCAAATTCGCGTTCGCGCCAGTGACGCATCATTTTTGGCAGGGGAATACGCATCGGGCAGACTTCCTCGCATTTCCCGCAAAAAGTTGATGCATTGGGCAAATGCCCGGCTTCATCCACACCAATCAGCGATGGCGTCAAAACTGACCCCATCGGCCCCGGATAAACCCAGCCATAGGCATGGCCGCCCACCGCCCCGTAAACCGGGCAATGGTTCATACAGGCCGCACAGCGAATACAGCGCAACATTTCCTGAAATTCGGTGCCCAACATATTGGACCGGCCATTATCAAGCAAAATGACATGATATTCTTCCGGCCCATCCAGGTCGCCATCGCGCTTTGGCCCGGTGGAAAAAGTCGTATAGGACGACATTTCCTGCCCGGTTGCCGACCGCGCCAGAACCCGCAGAATGGTTGATGCATCCTCAAGGGTGGGCACCACCTTTTCCAGGCTGGCAATGGCAATATGCACCTTCGAGAGGGTCTGGGTCAGGTCGCCATTGCCTTCATTGGTGACAATCACCGACGTTCCCGTTTCCGCAATCAGAAAATTGGCGCCGGTAATGCCGATATCGGCAGCAAAGAAATGCTCACGCATCACTTCGCGGGCTTCATCCAGCAAATCGCGCGGTTCATCAAGCGGGCGGTTAATATCGCGCCCCTTATGGGTTTCACGGAAACTGTCTGCCACCTGTTCCTTATGAACATGGATGGCCGGAGCAATGATGTGGCTGGGCGGTTCATTGCGCAACTGGATGATATATTCACCAAGGTCGGTTTCAACGACCTTCAGATCCTGTTTTTCCAAAAAGGCATTCAGGCCGATTTCTTCCGAAATCATCGATTTGCCCTTCAGCACCGATTTGGCCTTTTTATCCTGGCAAATCTTCAAAACCGTTTGCCGGGCTTCCTCGGCATCCGCGCACCAGTGCACATGCCCGCCATTGGCAATGACATTGGCTTCAAACGCGCTCAGATAATGGTCAAGATTGGCCAGGGTATGGTTTTTGATGTCGCGCGCGGTATCACGAAGCTGCTCAAATTCCGGCATATTGGCGATGGCAGCGGTGCGTTTATCCTTGAAACCGGTTTTAAGACGGCCAAGGGCACGCTGCAGGCTGGCATCATGCAGGGCGTGATGGGCATTCTGTTTGAATTTCGGCGATGTTGACTGTTCCATGACCTAGCCCTTTTCCGTACCGGCAATGCCCGGGGCAGCCATTGTCATGTCCGCCAGAACCTCAGCAACATGGCGAACTTCGATATCCGATCCTTCACGGCGCAGCTTGCCTGCCATATTCAAAAGGCAGCCCATATCGCCCGCCACCAGCATGTCAGCACCGCTGTTTTTAATATCCGTGGTCTTGTCACCCACCATCTTGCCGGAAATTTCCGGGTATTTGACACAGAATGTCCCGCCAAACCCACAGCAGGTTTCGGGTTCCTGCAATTCCTTGATCTCAAGGCCCTTAACAGTGCGCAGCAATTTGCGCGGCTGTTCCTTGACCTTCAGTTCCCGCAGGCCCGAACAGCTATCATGATAGGTAATGCTGCCATCAAAGGCGGCGGCAACGCCATCAAGCTTCATCACATCGGTTAAAAACGAAACCAGTTCCCAGGTTTTGCCTGCCAATGCCTTTACCGGCTCAGCCAGTTCCGGGTCATTGGCAAACAGTTCGGGAAAATGCTTGATCATCATGCCCGCACAGGAACCGCTGGGGGCGACCACGTAATCATGGTTTTCAAACATCGCAATCAGGGGCTTTGCCACCTTGCGCGCCGATTCCAGATCACCGGAATTGAAGGCCGGCTGGCCGCAGCATACCTGCTCCATCGGCACATCAACAATACAGCCTGCTTCTTCAAGCAGTTTCACCGCCGAAAACCCCACAGTGGGGCGAAACATGTCGACCAAACAGGTCACAAACAGGCCCACCCGTGGCTTGGATGATGGCGACGATGGCGCAGAAGACATTCTGGTTCCCTCTCTGATAGGCGCATTGGCAAACATGATGTGCGGGATCTGCTTGCTCTTTTGCCGAAAACATCTAACTGGTATTACCAATTTTGCATTCTACGGTCCAGCACTTGATAAAAGCCAGATGGATAAGGCGGGAAATTAACCCGCCAAATACCAATGCCTAAAAGTTCCAACGGGTTCCAAAACAGCTTCAATACCTATAGAAATGGCCAAAAATTACGAAACAAGATTTATCGAAATTATCTATTCTATATCAACGCAACCAATATCACGGTTTTTGGGATCAGCCAGCGCCTGGATAAATTCACTATCGGGGTCAGCACTCAGGTCAAAATCGCGGCGCATGGCAAGAAACCGCCCATCCTGGTAAAAAGCCTCAAGACTGTTTTGCAGCTTTGCCACATCGCCATTGGCGCTGTCTTTACTAAGCGCGAAATAAAGGTAACACACCCGATAACTGGCCAGCCGGCCCAGCTCGATCCCCTGGTTTTCCGGGTCGTTGCTGAAAAAATCAACCGATGCTGCCCCCATGGCGACAACATCAATACGTTCCGCCTGCAGCATGGCAAACAGCTGATCATCACGCGGAACCGAGACTATATTTTTCGCCCCGCGTTTGCGCAAATAATCCTCGCGGGCTGATCCCATGGCGACACCGATGCGCGCCGATGCAAATATGTCCGCCAGCTTCTGATCAGTCCAGCCAGCATCCTTGCGACCATATAAATTCCAGAAGGTCCGGCTGATCGGCCCGGCCCATTTCAAATCATTTTCGCGGTCGGTGGTCCGGGTGGTCGGGTAAATCACATGGCGCGGCCCATACAGGGTTTCCTGATAGGCACGCTTCCAGGGCTGCTGGTCCTGTTCACTAAAGCTAAGCCCTGCATCTTTAAAAAGCGCGCGGGCCAACTCATCAAAAAACAGTTGTTCCGGCCTTCCTTCCCCGGCATTGCGCGGAAAGCTTTGATGCAGAACATAAGGCATCATCTGCGGTGATGATTTTACCGCTTTTGCTGCCGGGTTCTCTGTTTGTGCCAGCCCCTGTCCCGTCAGGGAAACCAGCAATAAAAGGACTGTGCCTGTCCATCCTGTCAGGCAGAAAAAACCCCGCTTTTTCTGACCCATAAATACCCCTCACCCCCAAATGGTATGTGCTATTTCAACCAGACAGCATCTTTTATTTTTTCTGAAATATAGGCCTGGTGACGTGTGACTTCTTCGGGCTTTGCCATATGCGGCCGTGGCTCGCGATAGGGCTTTGCCGATCTGCTGACCTGCCGGGAAACGTCACCACCGGCAGCATCCGATGCATTGGCATCCAGTCCCAAACCATGCTGACGCCCGCCCAAAAGCTCCAGATAGACCAGTGCCAGAAGGTCGGAATCCAAAAGCGCGCCGTGCAGCGTACGGTTCGAGTTATCAATTTTAAAACGGCGGCACAGGGCATCAAGACTTACCGGTGATCCGGGAAATTTTTTGCGCGCTATCTGCACCGTATCAATCGCACGGTCATTGGCGATCAATGGTTTGTTAAGCCAGCCCAGTTCCGCGTTCAAAAATTTCATATCGAACGCGGCATTGTGAATCACCAGCTTGGAATCAGTTCCAATAAAAGCCAGGAAATCATCGACCACTTCGGCAAAGACCGGCTGTTTTGCCAGAAATTCATCACCCAGGCCGTGCACGTCAAAGGCCTCTTTGGGCATCGACCGCTGCGGATTGATATATTGATGATACTGCTTGCCGGTCGGCATGTGATTGACCAGTTCGATACAGCCGATTTCAACCAGCCGATGGTCGGCATAGGGGTCAAGGCCAGTGGTTTCCGTATCGAGAACGATTTCACGCATGGCAGGTCCGTTAATTCCGATGTGTCAGTTCGCTGATAATGGACTGAATGACTCTAAATGTCACCGCACGTCCAAGCCCGGTTGGAATAATAAAATCGGCTTTCCGCCGTTTTTCCCGATCAGGCATCTGTTTTTTAAGGATTTCGGCAAATTTCTGCGGGCTCATGCCCGGGCGTCTCATCACCCGCTGCTTTTGAATAAAGGCCGGGGCCGATACCACCGCAACATTATCACACTGCTTTTGCCCGTCGGTTTCAAACAGCAATGGAATATCAAGAACCACCAGGGCAAAGCCTGCCCGTTGGCAATTGCGGATAAAATCGTTTCGTGCCGCCCGGATCAGGGGGTGCAAAATGCCTTCCAACGCCTTTAGTGCTGCCGGATCACCAAAAACCCGCGCGCCCAGTAATTGGCGGTCAATTTTGCCATCCACAATCACATCAGGGAAAAGTGTAGCAATATCGGCAAAGGCCGCCCCGTCAGGCTTCGTCAGGCGATGGGCATTTGCATCAGCATCATAAACCGGCACACCAAGATGGCGAAACATGCCCGCCGCCGTTGATTTACCCATGCCAATAGACCCGGTAAGACCCAGAATTTCCATTTACGAAAATCCCATCATTCCTACGATGTGCCCAAAACGAAATCGCGCAATTCGGGTGTTACCACCGGGTCAATGCCAAACCAGCAATGAAATCCCGGTCGTGCCTGATGCAAAAGCATACCCAAACCATCAACAACAGGATTTCCGCGGCCTTCGGCCTGGGCCAAAAGCCCGGTCTTAAGCGGTGCATAAACGATATCGGTAACAATCGCCTGCTTGGCCAAACCGGCAAGGTCAATTTCCAATGGCGGCTGCCCCACCATACCAAGACTGGTGGTATTGACCAACAATGCTGCATCTTCCAGGCAATGATCAATCCGATCCCACTCAACAACAGTAATTCGGGGATCGTTAATTTCATCGGCCAGGGCATCGGCACGGGCCTTTGTGCGGTTTAACAGGCGAATTTCCGGGCAGTTTTCATCCAGTAGCGACACGATAATCGCCCGACAAGCCCCACCCGCACCCAAAACAATGGCTGGCCCGCGGGCAAAATCAATATCCGGTGCGTTCTGGCGCAAATTTTCGATAAACCCAAACCCGTCGGTATTATCGCCCAGGATTTTGCCATCATCGGCAAATGTCACGGTATTGACCGCACCAATGCGCTGCGCACGATCACTCAATTCATCACAAACATCAAAAACGGCCTGTTTATGCGGGATCGTCACATTCACACCGGCAAAGCCCAGATCGCGCAAGGATTTAACGGCAGATGCAAAATTTTCAGGGGCAACTGGCAAAGGCATATAGGTGCCATCAATCCCATATTTCGCCAGCCAGTACCCCTGCAGACGCGGCGATTTGGAATGGGCAACCGGCCAGCCCATCACCCCGGCCAGGCGCGATGTCCCCGATAATGTCTGAAGGCGATCTGAATTGCTGAAATCCATCTGAAATCCGTATGTCGCAGGCAATATCAATATAAGGTATGGAATCCACGGCCCAAATCAGGCCTGCAGAACACCATGATCACGTAAAAAACCAATCAGGGGTAAAAGCGGCATGCCCAAAACCGTGAAATAATCGCCTTTTACTTCGGTAAAAAGCTGCGCGCCCAAACCTTCCAGCTGATAGCCACCTACGCAGTGAAAAATTTCCTCGCCTGCCTGGTCCAAATACCATTCCAGCCATTCATCGCTGAAATTGCGCATGGTCAAATGGGCGGTATCGATTTTACCCCAAATACGCGACCCTTCCTTGTAAACCACCGCTGCCGACACAAGCTGGTGGCGTTTTCCCCGCAATGCCTGAAGCTGCGCGCGGGTCTGGTCGCGGTCCTGGGGTTTATCAAACCAGATACCATTGCATTCCAGCATCTGGTCAGCCGCAATCACAATGGCATCGGGCCGCTGGCGATACATACGCAGGGCTTTCATTTCTGCCAGGGTTTCGGCCGCTTCCATTGCCGATGCCCCTTCAGCCTTCATGGCCTGTTTGTAACCGTCCTCATCAATCATCGAAGCCACGGCTTCACAATCAACACCGGCATTTTGCAGCATCATCAAACGGGCCTTGCTGCCAGATGCCAAAACAAGACGGTTCATTCATTTTCCTCCCGACGGTCATGCAGGGTCGCCATAATCATGGCTGCGGTTTCTTCAATCGATCTACGGGTGACATTGATAATTTTCCAGTTGCGCTGCGTAAAGTAGCGTCTTGCCTGAAAAACCTCTGCCCGGACGGCAACCGGATCAACATAGTCTCCCCCCTCACCGCGCTCGATCTGGCGTAACCGGTTTTTACGAATGGAAACAAGCTGATCCACATCCTTGATCAGGCCAATGATCAGCGGCTTTTTTAATTGGTCAAGCTCCGGCGGCAACGGGCATCCCGGAACAAAGGGAATATTGGCGGTTTTGATCCCGCGATTGGCGAGATAAACCGATGTTGGTGTTTTTGACGTACGTGAAACACCAACAATCACCACATCAGCATCTTCCAGGTCCCAGGTCGCCTGCCCGTCATCATGGCTAAGGGCATAATCAATCGCTTCGATCCGATTGAAATAATCCTCGTCCATTTTGTGAAGTGCACCAATCCGCCCGTGCGACTGCTGGCCCAGATAACCAGCCATCATGGTGATGGTCGTATCCAGCACATGGCTGTGCGGCACCTGCATGCGCCGGCACCCTTCTTCAAGCTTGCGACGGATCTCGCTGTTAAACACCGTATAAAGAACAATCCCCGGATGACGTTCAATATCGGCCAGAACACGGGCAAGCTGGGCATCGGTGCGGATCAGCGGCCATACATGTTCATGGGCCTGAACATCGGGAAACTGGGCAACACAGGCGCGCGCAACGCCGTCCACTGTTTCACCGGTTGAATCCGAAACAAGGTGCAGATGAAAAATGCTGGTCTTGTCGTTCATATCTGCTCCATCACGAATGCCTGTTTTTTACGCAGTTTTTTAAGCACGTTTGCCTGAGTCGGAGTCGGGCCTGTGGATAAATGTGCATAACGGGTGCGACTCCGGCAAAATTCATCAGACGAATTTTATCCCAAGCCCTTTACAAAATTCCTCAAATCAATTGTCCCGCTATGGATAACCGGAAAATTTGTCCCGTGATAGCAGGGATAACGGGCACAAAACCAGTTTATTCCCCATTATCCACATTATTCAAAATCGTCTTTTCCCAAGGCAGAGTCTCAGAGTCGTTCGGAGTCGTCCCCAGTTTTCCCCAAGATCGATTGCGACGGATCAAATTATCCGAGTCGGAATGTGGATAAGATGTGAACCAAATTTAATCCCGGTTATCCACAGGATACCACTAACAAACAACATCCTTTTTTCTTTAAAAGTGTTTTGTTAGGAGAACGGTGGAAAAACGGCCTGGATAGGTCACAGCCCATCTCGGGCACCGTGGACCGGGGATCAAAAAACAGGAACTGGACAAATATATGCCTAACCAAAAGAAGCTGTTTCTGCGTGCGTTAGCCGGTGAAACCCTGCCAACCCCGCCCATCTGGCTTATGCGCCAGGCAGGTCGCTATCTTCCGGAATATCGTGCCACACGGGCTGAGGCCGGTTCGTTCCTTGATCTTTGTTATAACCCCGATCTGGCTTGCGAAGTAACACTGCAGCCACTGCGCCGGTATGATTTTGATGCCGCAATTCTATTTTCCGACATTCTCGTCATTCCGCAGGCGCTAGGGCAGCATTTGGCATTCAAGCAGGGTGAAGGCCCCCAGCTTGATCCCATACGCGATGAAGCAGGCCTTTCACGGCTTAATATCGATAAAATTCACGATGTGCTGGCACCGGTTTATGAAACCGTCAGCAAACTTTCTTCTGCCATTCCTGACCATACAGCCCTGATTGGCTTTGCCGGTGCCCCCTGGACGGTGGCGACTTATATGGTTGAAGGCAAAGGCAGCAAGGATTTTGCCAATATCCGCCGTTTTGCCTATGGCGATCCGGCCGGTTTTTCAAAACTGATCGATATTCTGGTTGAAGCCACAACCCAGTATCTGCTTGCCCAGATCAAGGCAGGTGCAGAAACCATTCAGCTTTTTGAAACCTGGGGCGGTGTTTTGTCCGAAAACGGGTTCCATCGCTGGGTTATCGAACCAACCCGTAAGATTGTTGCCAATATCAAGGCTGTGCACCCGGATATGCCGATCATTGGCTTTCCAAGGGGTGCGGGTTTGCACCTGATGGATTTCAAAAATCTGACGGGTGTAGATGCAGTTGGTTTGGATAGTGGCGTTCCCCTGAAATGGGTTGCCGAAAATCTGCAAAAGCTTGGTCCGGTCCAGGGTAATCTTGATCCGATGTATCTGATCACCGGTGGTGATGAAATGCTGGCCGAAGCCCGGCGCATTCTTGATATGCTTGGCAAGGGGCCGTTCATTTTCAATCTTGGTCACGGGATTACGCCGGAAACCTCCCCTGAAAATGTCGGGAAATTGGTGGAATTCATTCGTCGCGGCGAATGAATTCTTCAATCAATGAAATCCATCGGAAAAATCAATTCGTAATGAAACGCAACTTCATTGCTTAATTGAGAGTTCCTGTCATCCTGTGCGCAGGAACAAAGCGGATTTTTTGATTTACGGCCAATCGTGCATTTCGTTTCGGCGAAGTGTCAGAAGGATAGTGTCTATGCCTGATCAAGTTCGAAAAAAACGTGCCATCATCCTGTTTAACCTTGGTGGTCCGGACGGCCCTGAAGCCGTAAAACCGTTTTTGTTCAATCTGTTTAATGATCCGGCCATTATCAGCCTGCCCAATCCGTTCCGGTTTTTGCTGGCAAAGCTGATTTCATCGCGGCGTGAACCGGTCGCCCAGGAGATTTATGCCCATCTTGGCGGGAAATCCCCGCTTCTGGAACTGACCCAGGATCAGGCCAATGCCCTGGAAACCAGCCTGAACGATCTTGATGATGGTTTTGACAATCGCTGTTTCATTGCCATGCGCTACTGGAAGCCTTTTGCCGATGAAACAGCCCGTGCGGTAAAGGCCTGGGGCGCAGATGAAATGATTCTGCTGCCGCTTTATCCGCAATTTTCAACTACAACAAGCGGATCATCGGTCAAGGACTGGAAACGGGCCTGTCGCGATGCGGGTTTGACGGTTCCGATGAAAACGGCCTGTTGTTATCCGACCAATGCCGGCTTTGTTAATGCCACGGCCGATATGGTTCGCGAAGGGTATGAAAAGGCGCAGGCTGAAAACAAGGGTGCCCCGCGCCTGCTATTTTCGGCCCACGGTGTGCCCAAGGCCGTGATTACCAAACGTAATGATCCTTACCAGTCGCAAATTGAAAAATCCGCCCAGGCGGTGGTTGATCAATTGGCAATTCCAGGTCTGGACTGGCTTGTCAGCTATCAAAGCCGGGTTGGTCCGATGGAATGGATCGGACCATCAACCGAAGATGAAATCAAACGTGCCGGTCAGGATGGCGTTCCTTTGGTTATTGTGCCCATCGCATTTGTAACCGAACATTCCGAAACTCTGGTCGAGCTGGATATCGAATATCGCGAAATTGCCGATCATTTGAATATCCCGGTTTACGAACGCGTCAGAACCGTATGTTCGCATCCCAAATTTATTGCCGGTCTCGTGAATGTGATACATGACACACAAACAGCACTCGACGCGCATGGTGTGGACAGCGATAGTGCCCAGACCCGTGGCTGGTGGTGCCCGGATGATCATGTATGCGCAACAGCCAAACAGCCAGGTGCCGCGCAGTGATCTGCCTGCTTTAAAAAATCAAAACCGAGAGATCGATGGATTTATATAGCATTATCAAATCACTGCACGTGATCAGCGTTATCGCCTGGATGGCAGGTATGCTTTATCTGCCGCGTTTATATGTTTATCATTGTGACGTTGCACCGGGCTCGGAAGCCGATGAAAAATTCAAGGTGATGGAACGTCGCCTGCTGCGCGCGATTATGAATCCGGCCATGATCGCCACCTGGATTTTCGGCGGATATTTGATCAGCGCGACCGGTGCCATGACACAGGGCTGGTTTCACGTGAAACTTCTGTGTGTGGTGCTGATGACGATTGCCCATATGATGCTGTCAAAATATCGCCGGGCGTTCGAGGCAGGTGCCAATACCAAATCGGCAAAATTCTATCGTATCCTGAATGAAGTGCCGACAATCCTGATGATTATCATCGTCTTCATGGTCATCAGCAAACCATTCTGATTTTGAATTTTGCGCCTTGTTGAATGTTAAAATGCAAAAAACCCCGCTTTTGAAGCGGGGTTTTTACGTATCAGGGTATTTTCCTGTTATCTAAATCAGGAAAATCAGGCGTTCCCGGCCGGGGTGCTTTCGGCTGCCTGCGCATATTTCTTGCGAAACAGATCGGCAAAATCGATCGGGTGCATCATCAGCGGCGGGAAGCCGCCATCTGCGGTCAGATCGCCAATGATCTTGCGAGCATAGGGGAACAGCAGGCGCGGGACTTCGATCAGAAGAACCGGCAGGCGGTGTTCATCGGGAACATTCAGGGTAACAACGGCGCCATATTGCAGTTCGGCAATGAAGGCGACCTTTTCGGCAACTTCTGCCTGAACGTCAATTTTCAGAACCACTTCATGCAGGCGCTGGTCTTCGGTCGTGCGGGCCTGTACATCAACGTCGATGTTGATTTTCGGCTGCTGTTGCAGGGCAACGCTTTCCGGCGCATTCGGATTTTCGAACGACAAATCCTTGATATACTGGGCATGAATGGTGATCGGATTGCCAGCCTGCTGTTGTGCTGCTTCCGCGCCTTCTGCACCGGTGGTATTTTCAGCCATTAAAAGATAACTCCCTAAGATCTTGGAATTCGGTCAGGAAAAAGCCGTTCATTTCTGATCATACGAGATACGAGATACCGGCATTTCGGACTTCCCTCCCAGATATCTCGGAACCCGTCGCGAAACCGGCTTATTTCTGACACCAAAAGGTGCGGCCCCCGACTGGGCACCGCGAAAAATAACGCCTGATGGCCTAGCATGTCTGGAACAGACGGGCAAGATCAAGGCGTGGGCAAAGAAGTTTTTGCACCTTTTCTGCCATTTATCACCAACAGATTTGCATCCGTTTTCCAGTACGAATCAGCGATGATTAATGGTTTTGAAGCTGGTTTTTTTCGGGCTTTGGCAGGTTGCGGATTTTAAAAAGCAAAAGGCCGGGCATATGACCCGGCCTTAGAAATCGTTTTGTTCGGTTTTCTGCGTTTGGTCCGCTGGGATTATCCCTAATCCCTTGGCGGTAGATTGCGGTTTTGATCATCCTGGTCAGGTGGGGTTCCACCGGCATTGCCATTTCGCTGATCAAGGTCTTCATAATCGCCATCAATGATCGGGCCGCTGCTGCCACGGCGCTGCCCGCCCGATGATGTGCTGCCAGTACCAAACGGGTTTCCGCCCGGGCGATAGCTGCTTTGGCGGGAATTGGCGCCAAAGGACATGCGCATTTTGCCCGATTTCATCAATTTTAGGATCACACCTGCGCCAATCACCCGGCGCAGCGGTGGGATCAGCAGTAAAAAGCCCATCGTGTCGGTTACAAAACCCGGTGTCAGCAGCAGGATACCGGCAATCAGGATACAGACACCGTCAAAGAGCGGACCTAGCGGCATTTCGCCGCGATCAAGTTCCTGCTGGGCACGGGCAAGGGTTTGCAGGCCTTGGACCCGCATGATCGATGTGCCAAGAATTGCCGTTAAAATGACAATCGCAATGGTTGGCCACAAACCAATCAGTTCTCCAGCCTGAATAAAAACCGCGATTTCAACGATTGGCATGACGACAAAAATGCCAAAAAGAATAAAGCCCATAATTGCTCCGTCTGGCGCTGGCTATTTGTAAATAAACAGAAGGCGTAATAGCAGGCCGTTCTGTATCAAATGCTCTCAAGCTGCTGCGATACCGACATAACTGGACAAAAATGCGGCATCGCGCCAGCAATCTGATGTTGTTTTAGCACGTTTGTCGATGTTCTGGTGAAGTTGATCACATTTTTCCTGGTTCGATAGTTGCCCTTGCATTCAGATAAGGTCATACCATTTCACGAACACAGGCTGTATGATGGCGGTTGCCGTCCGTCGACACCCCAAAAGCAAGAGTCCGGAATTGCAATATTTTGATATCATTCTATTTGCTCTGATCGCCATTTTCCTGGTTTTGCGCCTGCGCAGCGTGCTGGGCCGCAAAACCGGCAACGAAAAGCAGGGCCCAACCGATGTTTACGGGCGTCGTACCCAGAATGACGCAAATGGCACCTCGCCGCGCGATAGCACTGCCCAGCATGGCAGTGACAATGTCTATCGCCTGCCTGATTCAAACCGTAAAAGCACCGCTGAAAATACGGTTTCCAGCCCGGCCCTGACCCAGATCCAGCTTGCTGACGGGTCTTTCAGCCAGCAGGAATTCCTCAATGGCGCACACATGGCTTTTGAAATGATCGTTGAAAGCTTTGCCAAGGGCGACAAGGATACGCTGAGCTCGCTGCTGTCGCCGGAAGTTTATAAAAACTTCTCCAGTGCGATTGATGACCGTGCGACCAGCGATGAACACGAAGAAACAACCCTGGTTGGTATCAAATCGGCGGTGATTCACGATGCTAGCGTCGAAGGGCGCACGGCCTATATCACGGTGAAATTCATTTCCGAGGAAGTCTCGATCATGCGCAACAAGGCGGGTGATGTGATTTCCGGTGATCCTAATAACGTGATCGAAGCCGAAGATCTTTGGACGTTTGCCCGCAATCTTGAAAGCTCCGATCCGAACTGGCAGCTGGTTGCCACTGAAACGCCGGATGATGAAGGCTGATTTCAGCGATTTGGCGTTTGGGGCCTGATGCGGTCCGGATGCGGAACAAGTGTCTTCGGGCTGAAATGTTCTGACGGGCTTTATCCGAATTAAAAAGGTGGAACTGTGTTGTGCAGTTTCACCTTTTTTTGTGCCAAATCACCCGGTTTTTAAGTGGATTTGCCAGGGTTGCTTCTGGTTTTTTAACCGTTTCCCGCGACACTGTGCCAGTGGTGGTTTTCGTTCGTTTCAGGTAAATGGCGGCTTTTTTGAATAACAAACGTTCTTCCCTGTTAATCAGCATTTTTGCCGGTTTTATTGCAATTCTGGTTGCTGGCGGTGCGGCATGGTTTTATTGGCCGCAGATTGCCAAATATATTACGCCCCCTGAAAAGCCGGACCATCTTACCCTGACCCCTGCCCGTTTTACCGACCTTGATGGCTGGCAAAGCGATAATATGCAGCCTGCCCTGGTTGCTTTTCAGCGATCCTGCGAACGGATGTTAAAGCGTGCCAATGACAAGGATATCGGCCCGGACCCGCGCATGGGGACCGTAGCCCAATGGCGCCCGGCCTGTGAAACTGCCCTTGCGATTGATACCCAAACCATCCGCAATGAAGACCTGCGCACCTATTTCCAGACATTTTTTAACCCTTACCGTGCGGGCAACAACAATGATCCGGTAGGGCTTTTTACCGGTTATTACGAACCGGAACTTCGCGGCAGCCTGACCCGGCATGATGCCTATCAAACTCCGCTTTATCTTAAGCCCGATGACATGATCGATATTGATCTGGGTGCTTTTCGTGACGAGCTGAAGGGCCAAAAGGCGGTTGGCCGTTTAACCGGCAGCAAACTGGTCCCCTATTTTAATCGCAGCGAGATCGAGGCAGGTGCCCTTTCCAACCGTGAACTTGAACTTGTCTGGGTTGATGATGCCGTCGATGCCTTTTTCCTGCAAATTCAGGGCTCGGGCCGGGTTGTGCTGGATGATGGCAGCATTTTAAAGGTCGGCTATGCCGGTACCAACGGCCAGGCCTATTTCGCCATTGGCCGGGAGCTGATCAAACGGGGTGCTCTAACCCCTAAAACCGTATCACTGCAAACCATTCGCCAATGGCTGCATGACAATCCCGATCAGGCCGAGGATGTCATGAATATGAACGCATCCTATGTCTTTTTCCGGCAATTGCCCGGTGACCCGGATGCCGGCCCGCTGGGCGCGCAGGGAGTGCCGATTGAAACCGAACGGTCCCTTGCGGTTGATCGGCGTTTCCATGCCATGGGCGTGCCGATCTGGCTTGAAACCCGCGATGCGATGAATGTGGATCGCAATTTTCATCAATTAATGATTGCCCAGGATACGGGCGGGGCCATTCGCGGGCCGGTTCGCGGTGATATCTTTTTTGGGCCGGGTGAAAAGGCTGCTTTGCATGCCGGTCATATGAACCGGCAGGGCCAAACGTATCTTTTGTTACCACGCAGTATTTCCATTGCTGACTCTGCAACAAACCGGCAGGATAAAAACTAAAGCATATTTTCTTTAGCAGGTTTTGTTTTAACCGTTACTGCCAGTGACTTGGGAATTGGGACCGGGACCAGGCCAGGATCAGGATCAAGACTAGGATAAGAACCAGTTTTTGCCCTGAATTGGCATAAGCCTGAAACAGGATAAGGTCCTATCGTTGGGTACTCTGTTGATGCGTCAGGCTGAGGTACCTTATTGGTGCTGTGATGGCAGGTTTGTTGCTGTCACTGGGTTGGGTGCCTTGGCCTATTCTGCCTGTTGCTGGCTGGGTTGGTTCGGTGTGCTGCCTGCTTATGAAAATTGGCTTTTAACGACATAAAACCATAAATCATCCCGTTATCAGGCAGGGACGCACGACGTGATCCGTCATATTGTTTTGGTACAGGTACCTTATCATGCCGATCCGGCCGAAAGGGATGCCGTATTTGCAGCCCTTAAGGATATTGCCCTGAAAACAAAGGGAATGCTGGCCTTTTCCGGTGGCCGCAGCCTGGAAAAGGATGGGCTGCATCAAGGTTTTACCCATGCTTTCACCATCGATTTTGTCGATGCCGGTGCCAGGAACGAGTATCTGTCCGGCCTTGATCAGAACCATACCGGACATCGCCTGATCAAACTGGCACAAGGGGGGCTTGGTGGTATTCTGGTCATGAATATCGAACTTGATCCGGCACCCCCTGCCGGGCCGGAGCGCCCGCGCAAATTGCAGGCAAGCTGGGGATGATTGAAAATATCGATGTTTAGATATTTTTGATAAATTCTGATGTTGAATTTTCTTAATTAACTTTGGCTTTTTGGGGCCTGTTAAGAAGTTTAAACAGCCTTTCACCAAAAATATTGATCAGCAAGCCCGCCATGACCAAAAGGGCAGCGATGATTTTGTAGAAATCAAACTGTTCGCCCAAAACCAGTGCCGACGTTGCCATACCAACAATCGGCACCAGCAGGCTGAAAGGTGCGACCAGACCGACCGGCAGGGTCGAAAGCAGCCGCCCCCAAATGGCAAAACCCAGCAGGGTTACCGGATAGGCCAGATAAAGAATGGCACCAATCCCCGTCCAGTTGATATGGTCCAGAAGATAGGCCGGATTGGCGCGGTCTTCTGTCAGGATCGATAACAGGATCAGGGGAATGGGCGGCACCAGGCTGGCCCAGACAACAAAAGACAGCATCTGGATTTTGCCAGCCCGTTTCATGATGATATTGGCCACCCCCCAGGCGCAGGCCGCAGCAATTACCAATAACAGCCCGGTAATCGTGACGGAACCGTCACTGACCAGCATCAGTACCGCAACACCGGAAAAGGCTACCAGCATTGCCAGATAGCGATGCGGTGCGATTTTTTCGGACAGGAAAACAAAGCCCAGAATAACGGTAAAAAACGCCTGGACCTGCAATACCAGCGATGCCAGCCCCGCCGATAGGCCCATATCCATGCCAATAAACAGCAGTGAAAACTTGATACAGCCAAGAACCACCCCAAAACCAACGACATAACCCCAATGGCATTTCGGGCGCGGCAGAAAAAACACGGCGGGAATGGCAGCAAAGGCAAAGCGTAATCCCGACAGCAAAATAGGCGGAATTTCACCCAGCCCCATTTTGATAACGGTAAAATTCGCCCCCCAGATGACAACAACCAGCAATATGGCAAGGAACTGACGCAGTGACATTTCCGGGGAACTCCGCATAGGCATAAAAGCGGGCTGCTTTGCCCATTTTCGTGGTTAGCATCGAATAATACGCCGCAAAATCAGGTGGTTAACCCTGTTGAATGCTTAACGCTAGTGCGGCCGTGTCGGCAGGTAAATTGAAACAATGTCACCGCGACAATTTTTTAGAATGCGCAGGTATTTTGCGATCCTCCCTATGGCTTCGCTTGAGGATTACCGGCGGGACCCTCAGGGTTCTGGTAGCGATTTGGCAGTGACTTGAGAGAGACTTGAGAGCGATTTGATAGTGGCTTGGCAGGTCCTGGTGGAGGTGTGGCTGGCGGACGATGGCCCTACTTTTCCGCTTCCTGTGCTTTGTCGTTATCCTGCTGTTGCAGGGTTTGACCCAGAATTTTAAGGGCGCGTAACGGTTCACGAAGGGCGCTGCCGCTTTCGCTCAGGGAATATTCCACCTTTGGTGGAATTTCCGGGTAAATCTGGCGGAAAATCAGGCCATCGCGTTCAAGCTCGCGTAATTGCTGGGCCAGCATTTTTTGGGAAATGCCATCAATATCGCGCTCCAGCATGGAATAGCGGCAGGGGCCATCATGCGACATCAAGGCAAACAGGATTTCGATTTTCCAGCGTCCTGCCAGGGCAGCAATACCGGCCTTTACCTGTGCGGCGGATCCCGCCGGGCCAAGGCAGTGTGACTTACTTTTTGGTAAGTTACTGATATTATTGTGCGTTCTTCCCAAACTTATCAATGCTCCCTATGTCTTTGGTTGCCATCACATACGGAGATTATAGATGAAATATCGTTTATTGGGCCAGAATACCGGTTTGGCCGTATCGGAACTGGTATTGGGAACAGCACGTATGGGAAAATCCGCCAGCGGGCAAAGCAACGCCAACGAAGCCCGCATGATTTTGCAGCATTTTCATGCTGCTGGCGGCAATTTTATTGATACATCCAGTGCCTATCAGGGGGGGCAAAGCGAAACCTTTTTAGGGGATTTTCTGGCAGGTCATCGGCGCGATGAATTTGTCATTGCCTCGAAATATTGTCGCACAGCAGAGGCAACACCTGCCATTGCCACCCATGGCAATCATCGCAAATCCCTGAAGATCGAGGTTGAAGGCAGCCTGAAACGCCTGAAAACCGATTATATCGATGTTTATTTTGTCCATTTTGATGATGGCATCACCCCAATCGATGAGATCATGCGCGGGCTTGATGATCTGGTGCGGGCGGGCAAAATTTTATATGTCGGCCTGTCCAATATGCCGGTCTGGCGTGTGGCATCGGCCTTTATGCTGGCAAAATCGGCCGGTTTGATACCGCCTAGCGTGATGCAGATGCAATATAACCTGGCTGAACGCGCGATCGAACGGGAATATCTGCCCTTTGCAAAGGCATCGGGCATGGCGATGATGGCCTGGTCACCGCTATTTGGCGGGGTTCTGGCAAAGGATATGGCTGATTTGGGCGATGTTGCGGGGGCGGGAAGCCGCCAATCAAATCCTCATAACCATAACCACCATAACAATGCCCATCTGGTCCCTGCCCTGGAAAAATTGGCAGAAATGGCCGGTCGCCTGCATAAAAGCCGGGCGGAAATTGCACTGGCCTGGTTGCTGGCCAAGGGGACATTCCCTGTTTTGGGGCCGCGCACGCTTGATCAGTTAAACGGCTGTCTTTCGGCAGGTGATGTTGTGCTATCAGACGATGATCTTGCCAGTCTTGATCAGGCCTTCGCCTTTCAGGCCGGTTATCCCTATGATCTGCTTGATAAAACCTGCCAGGCAGCCGGGTATCGCCGTTTGGCGCTAAATGGCCCGGTTTTATGAAAGCACCTAAACAAAACGGGCAGGAAAGGGTCCCGCCCGTTTAAATTATCTGTGTGCTGCCCGGTCTTGCCGTCTTGCCAGTATCTGCAATTACTGTGCGGCAACCGTATCGCTGTTGGTGGCAGTCGGGGCATCGCCTTTACAAACGCGGGATTTGCGCTGGCGCTGGCTTTCCGATTTCAACTGACCACAGGCAGCCAGAATATCACGGCCACGCGGCCAGCGGATTGGCGCTTCATAGCCATATTCGTTCAGCGTATTGGCAAATTTCTTGATGCCTGATGTCGGTGTGCATTCATAATCCGATCCCGGCCATTTATTGAAGGGAATCAGGTTGAATTTGCAGTGAACGCCCTTCACCAGTTTCGCCAGCGCACGCGCATGTTCGGGCTGGTCATTCACGCCTTTTAACATCACATATTCCATGGTGATCGGGCGTGAATTGGACATACCGGGATAATGGCGGCAGGCTTCCATCAGTTCTTTTAGCGGGTATTTTTTGTTGATCGGCATGATTTCGTTGCGCAGATCATCATCAGGTGCATGCAATGAAATTGCCAGGCCAACCCCCAGATCTTCGCCCGCGCGCACGATTTCAGGCACAACACCCGACGTGGACAGGGTAATGCGGCGGCGTGAAATTGAAATGCCTTCGCCGTCCATGGCAATGCGCAGGGCATCGCGAACATTTTCATAGTTAAACAGCGGCTCGCCCATGCCCATCATCACGATGTTGGAAAGCCGGCGTACACCATTGGCCGGGGTCGGCCATTCGCCATAGCTGTCACGTGCCACCATGAACTGGCTGATAATTTCACCCGGTGTCAGGTTGCGCACCAAAAGCTGGGTGCCGGTATGGCAGAATTTACAGGTCAGTGTGCAGCCCACCTGGGAAGAAACACACACCGCACCGCGTTCTTCGTGGCGATCAGGGATATAAACGGCTTCGGCTTCGTTACCATCGCCAAATCGCATCAGCCATTTATGGGTGCCATCCTCGCTAAGCTGGTCGGCGGTCAGGACCGGGCGGCCAATAACGTAATCCTGGCTCAGGCGTTCGCGCAGTTTGACCGAAATATTGGTCATGCCATCAATGCTGGTGACGCCGCGGTTATACATCCAGTTCCACAGCTGTTTGACGCGGAACTTGCTTTCACCCATGCCAGAAAGAACTTCGGTCAGTTCCTCGCGGGTCATGCCAATCAGGTCCTTGCGGCCATCGGCCATCAGGCCGCCTTTGGCACGGGCGACAAAATCGGCCAGACCGGGCTTGGACGGATCAGCAATTTCGGCCGAACGCGGCGCACTTTGGGCGCTCACCACATCAGAATCCTGATGTTGCGGGGCCATGTCGCTATTGGCTGCGCGTAAGACATCGCTGTCGGTCATTCCGGTCTCTCTCTTGTCTGGCAAGGGGTGTTTTGTTTTTATGGCCTGGCTGCTGCGGGGTGCCAGCAAAGGCTAGCCATAACATATTCAATTCCTGCCTGATATGGGCATGAGATTTGCCAATGCAAATTTCGCGGGAATATCGGTGTTATGACCCCTGCCCTGCAACATATCAGTTGGCACTGGCAGCCTGGTCCAAAAAACAGTCGCCCCGCATATAGCGGAGCGGCTGATATTTATAAACGATAAATTTCACATTGCTGCCATCAGGCCAGGGCAGGACCAAAGGGGACCTGCCTTGATGGATGAAGCCGGGTAACTGCCAACATCCAGGTTTGATCGCGCGTCAGCTTACCGGTTTGGTGCCGCAAGCCTTTGAAATCGCGTTATAGGCATCGGTAAAACCAGACAGGGAATAACTGTCGGTGGTTTTTGTATCACGGGATGAATAGCCAACAACCGTCATCTTGACGCCTGCTTTCATTGCCTTGACCAACTTGCGGTCTTCTTCGCTGTTCACGGCCCAGGCTGAATCATCATAGGTAAACAGTTTAAAACGATTCGAATCGACCTGAACATCGACTTCACTGTTTTTCTTGTAGGTATACCCGGTGATAAAGCTGACTTCGTTAAACAGTTTCAGGGCGGGACGATGCGTGACCATCACGTAAATTTTGCCGCGCTTGTTATAGTCACCTTTGGCCGATGTCGGCTGGCTGCCCATATAGCAAACCTTTTTGCCTTTCTCGGTATAGGTATAGGCTTCCCACTTATTGTAAACGTCGATCAATTCCGGGGAATTCTGCGCAAAGGCTGAACTGCTGCTGGTCACTGACACCATCATGGCAATTGCGCCAAGAAGTGTGCTTTTGACGAGACGATGTACTGCTTTTTCCATGGTATCCGCGTAACTAATCTGTGGTTATCAGGATCTTGGTGTTGGCAAAAAGCCAACAGGCGTACATTGCGATCAAAATGGAAAATCCAGCCAGAAGGCCGGTTTTGCAGGGTCCATTTTCATCACATTATAAACCGAATAAATCATTACCCATCAATGTGGCGTGGAAAGGTAAAGATTCGACCAAGGAATCACAGCTTTTTCACTATTGGCGGATGTATCTGCCCAGCAGATATTTACCCGGAATGCGATTGCCGGGATTTTACGATCTCGTCCAGGCAATCCTGCAGCTCGATTTTGTCTTCGCCGTTGCGCAGGCGCGCAAGCATATGCACCAGAACCGGTTCCTTGCTCGTACCCTGCGGATAAAAGAAAACATCAAGCGCACAGCGCTCAGACCGGTATTGCCAAACCTTTGCCGCACCTTCGCCGCGCTGCATTTCCGGTTTGCCCAGCTTGGCTTCAACCTTTTTGCCATCAAGATTGGCAAGCGAAGCCGCCTTGATCTGCACAAAGGGAATGGATGCCGTTTCCTTGGGCTTTACCGGTTTTGCCGGTTTTAGCGGGGGTTTGCGCGCGGCCAGCGAAGCTGCCTGGTTATTGGCCTTTTCAGGCGTTTCGGCATTTTTCGCAGCAGCGGTTTTGGAAGATGATTTGTAATCCGGCGTTATTGCGTCGCTATAGGACGCCCCTTTCAGGGTATTTTTGCCGTAATCATTATTTGTGGCACCAGGTGCAACCGCATTGCCAGCACAGGCGGCCAGCATCACCGAAAGCCCGATTGCGGATAAAACAGCACCCAGCCTTTTCCGGGCGCTGATGGACAGCATCCCGGAAAATTCAGGCAGGTCTTTTAAGATCGATGCGGCGCGCACGGATCAGGAATCGTCGCTTTTGCGCGGAATGGTAATCGCGGCAGACGGTGCCTGGCGCAGTGCCGGATCATCGATGCTTTCGACATAATCAAGGGTGCCCTTGATCTGCGCACCGCTGGCAACCTGCATGCTGCCGTAATTGATCGAACCCTGAATTTCAGCAGTTCCCAGAATGGAAACGCGATGTGCGTTCAGCTCGCCCTGGAATTTGCCGCTGATTTCGGCTTCATCAACCGTGACGGTGCCAACAAACGTGCCGCCGTCGCAAATTTCAATGCGCTGGCAGTCATTGATCTGGGCTTCGACATGGCCTTCAACAACCAGAATGTCGCATGAACCGATTTCACCCGACAGGCGGATATCCCGGCCAACCGTCAGCTTTTTGCCTTCGTTGTTGGAAACCGGGGTGCTCGGGCGGTTTGCACTGCCACGGGTCGGAATTTCCAACGGACGTTTCGGAATTTCCGGGCGGAAGTTGGTGGAATGCGGTTTGCTGGACATTGCGGGTTCATCCTTGGTGCGCGTCTGGGTGAACAGGCGCGGCTCACTGCGTTTTTCAGGTGTATCTTCCGGTTTGTTTGCCGGCGATGATGCTGCGCTTACCTCCGGCCCGGGGGTCGGTGCTTCATTCTTCGCGCCGGTAACTTCCGGTTCCAAAGATGTATCCGACGAAGCGGGTCTGCTGTCGACTGTTTTGTTGGCTTTTTTCTTACCGAACATGGGATTGATCAATCCTTGTCTTGCAGTTTCTGGCGAGAGGTAGCGCCATTAAGGTGGGTTGTAACGAAAAACGGGTTTGTTTTCAGACGTGTCAGGCGGCCACACCGGGCTGGAAGGCGCCAAGACGGATGGAATAATGCACCATGAAGGCCGTCGCAATGATCGGCGCAACCAGGTTGACGATGGGAATGGTCATCAGAAATGTCAGGGCCACACCGGCGATCCAAAGTTTCATCTGTCGGCGTTTGCGAAAGGCGGTCATGGTTGGAACATCAAAGCGGCGTGCTGCCACCAGTTCAAAATATTCGCGCGACAGCAGATAACCGTTCATCGCATAGAAGGCGATGACATAAACCGGGCCAAGAACCAGCAGCGGCAAAATCAGGATATTGAGCAAAAGGGCGGTCAGCGCAAATTTAAGCCCGCTGATCAGTGCTTCAAGAAACGGTTGGTGGCGGGGTTGCGGCAGGTGCGGATAATGCTTTTCTTCAACCGCTTCGGCGATCTGGTCAAGCAGCAGGCTGCTGATCAGAACCGTAACCGACGGGAATAACAGCAAAACCAGAACCGCCAGGCCAACACCAAGCAGCCAGTCAATAGCGGTTTCAAGCCAGCCGCCATTGGTGAAAAAATCAATCGAATTCAGGGCGAAACCAATAACGCCCCACAGGGCCAGTATGGTGACAATCGCACCGCCAACCCCGATCAGAACCACACGGCGAAATCGGGGGTCCGAAAACTGGGCCAGGGATTTCATGAAATCATTGATCATTTTTTCGGGTCGGTTCCTGTTTTCATCTGACGGGTGCCAATTACCATTTCCGGCCCGATCCGGGCGGAAAGGCGGGCAATTTTCATCACGCTCTATGGTGATAGGCAATTAAAATTAACAGCCGGTGAAGCCCGCCCCCACTTTTGCCAATAACCCCGAAAAGATGCAAATAATCGTTACTTTCAGGCGAACTTGCGCCGGAAAATCGCAACATCTGCTGTTTCATGGCCTGGGGAATGGGGGACGCGGGTGCTTCATACCACCCGTTTGCTTGAAAATCGCGGGAATCCGGACAAAAAAAGGCGCCCGGCCAGGGGGGTAACCGGACGCCAGCGCTCCATCAGTCTGGAGCGTGAGGAACGGTAGGGGAAACCGCTTCCTCACACTGGTCTTCCTGAAAATGAGGAAGCCTTGTGACAACAAAGGATATGGGAATATGGGTGCGCAATTACCAGTATCGCGCAGGACATGGCGGCTATTAATTTAACGCATGGCAACGAAAAAACGGTCAGTTAACCGGGCATTTCATGTGCCCAATAAAAAACGGGGCTGTCTGTATGCAGCGCCCCGTTTTACGTATGTTTTTCAATGTAAGGTATATTTTGCCAGGCCGGGTTTTAAATCATTGCGCCTGTGCTGGTGTTGGCCTAGTTACCCCGGCCAATCCAGATACGTTTAAATTCAAACAAACTTTGATCCAGTTTCATGCCTTCTTCGGCATTGAACAGGGTCACGGTGGTTTCAATACCGGTTGCATCCTCGACCACCCACTGGCGCAACTGCATTGGATTATCCTGGAAAACCAGGGTCACATTGCCAGCACCGGGGTCGGATTTACGGATCAGCTTGATACGGATGGTTTCGGCCGTACGGCGGAAATCGATGATTTTGACATCGCGGCTCAGCGAAACATTATCAGCCAGGATCAGCCCGGCCGGGGTTTCATCAATGTCAAAATAGGTTGGTGCGTTGATTTCCTTGTCATAATAAATGAAATCATGCCCGGTTGCGACCAGCAGGATTTGCGAGGGCGGCGCATATTCAAAGCGCATCTTGCCCGGCCGCTGCATGTAAAGTTCGCCCTTGGCGGCCCCGCCATCCGATGAAATCTGGACAAAATCGGCCTTCAGCGTGGTGATCCCGTTCAGGTAATCCTCGATCCGGGAAACATCCTGTTGCTGGTCGCTGGTCAGGGTTACGCTGTCGGCTGCCTGTGCACTGGCCGGGGCAAGTATGCCTGTTCCGGCAAAAGGTAAACCCGTGATGGCCGCACCGGCCAAAAGGGTGGTTACCGCAAGCGGACGAACGGCGGATGCAAGTTTTCTGGCAGTCGTGGCGAAGCGCAAATTTAAACCCATTTAAGTAGCCTGTTTGTCAGAACCGCTTGACGCAATGGCGATTGCGAAAAGCCGATGGCAGGTGATAGTAATTTCATCAAACTATTAACGTATCGCATCATTTGGCGTTCAAGGCCAGCCCGGTCAAGCAATGCCTGCAAATGATCACAATTGGCGGAAAATTGCCTGAATTGGCCTCCGCGACAAGGAGATACCCGGAAGATGAGCCGTATTGTAGCCATCCAGATGGACCCGGTTGAAGATATCAATATCAAGGGTGATTCGACCTTTGTGATGGGTCTTGAAGCCCTCGCACGTGGTTATCAGCTTTATCACTACCACCCTGACGACATGTTTTACGACCAGGGCCGTGTCAAGGCACAGGTCCGGCCGATGGTCCTGCGTTACGAAGCAGGCAACCATTACGACCTTGGTGAAGCAAAGATCATTGATCTTGGTCGTGAAACCGACGTGATCCTGATGCGCCAGGACCCGCCCTTTGACATGAACTATATTACCGCCACCCATTTGCTCGAGGCGGTCCACCCGGAAAGCTTTGTGGTCAACCATCCCGGCCATGTTCGCAATGCACCGGAAAAGCTGTTTGTTACCGAATTTCCCGATCTGATGCCGCCGACCATGATCACACGGTCCATTGACCGGATCCGTGATTTCCGCAAGCAGCATAAAGACCTGATCGTAAAGCCGCTTTTCGGGAATGGCGGCGCGGGTGTTTTTCACATTAAACCCGATGATGAAAACATTGCGTCCCTGGTTGAACTGTTTGCCGCACAATCGCGCGAACCGCTGATGGTTCAGGCCTATGTGCCCGCTGTGCGCAAAGGTGACAAACGCATCATTCTGGTCGATGGCAAGCCGGTTGGCGCGATCAACCGTGTTCCGGCCGAGGGTGAAGCCCGCTCGAACATGCATGTTGGTGGCGTTGCTGAAAAATCGATGCTGACCGATCGTGAAAACGAAATTTGCGAACGCATCGGCCCGGAACTTAAAAAACGTGATCTGATCTTTGTCGGCATTGATGTGATTGGCGATTACCTGACGGAAATCAACGTTACCTCGCCCACCGGCCTTCAGGAAATCAACCGTTTTGACGGTTCCAAACTGGAATCCCTGATTTGGGATGCCATTGAAACGCGCCTTTCTTAATGCGCCTTTCATAACGATCACATCGCCAATTTTGGCCCGCCCCTGTGCTGGCCCTAATACAAAGCCCCTTTGATTCAGTTTTGCTGGTCAAAGGGGCTTTTGTTTATGCGCAAATGTCGGGTACGGACGGCCAATATGGGCTCAAGCTTTTGCTAACATATTGTTTGCGCGGTTTAATATCGCTGCGATTTGCCACGATTATGTCACAGGCAGCGGGCAGGCTGTGGGGCAAGGGCAGGCAAACTTCCTGTTTTTACGGAACTTCCTGCCGGTTTTGGGCGTATCACCTGTTCCGGGGCTTTGGCTTCATTGCGAAAAGGCAGCAATATGAACGCGGCAAGTACGGCAAGTGACGATATTTCAGGCGATTGGCTGGCAGGACCATTTTTGTTTGGTCGGGGTTGTCATGCCGGAACTGCCCGAATGGCGGCCCTTGTCATCACCCGTTCCGATATCTCGCCGCCGCTTTTATCCCCGATGGGGACTGGCGCTGTTCAACCGGTTCGGCTGGCCGAAAAATTTGATCGGGTGTACTGGCGCTATGATTTTGGCCTGCCGCAACAGGCCGGTGCCTGGTACGAACTTGGCGGCCAGCATTTCCCCGTTTCCACCGATTTTGGCGATGAAGTCGGCCTTGCCTTTGTCTCCTGCAATGGTCAGGAAGAAGGCGACCTTGACCGCCCGATAGAAGAACGCAATGCCCTTTGGGCTGATTTATGCGACCGCCATGATCTACAGCCGCTTTCGCTGCTGCTGCATGGGGGTGATCAGATTTATGCCGATAATGTCTGGCATTGCCATGCCAAAATCGAAACTTTTCAAAAGGCATCAACCCGCGAAAAACGCGCGATGGCCTATAGCGGCGATATGGCTGACGCGGTTTTGAAATTCTATCTTGATCATTATCTGACCGTTTATTCCCTGCCCCAGATCGCCTATCTGATGGCACGTGTTCCCTCGGTCATGATGTGGGATGATCACGATATCTTTGATGGCTGGGGCAGTCATCCCGGCGGGTTTCAGGAAATGGAAGTTGCCCGTGGCATGTTTGAAGCCGCGCGTTACGCCTTCATGCTGATGCAACTGTGCATCGCGCCCGATGGCCGCGATATGCCCGATGGTATTTATGATCGCAGCGCCCAATCTTTTGGCTGGCGATATGATTATCCTGGTATCAGCATCATTGCCCCTGATCTGCGGTCCGAACGCCGGCGTGATGCCCTGATGGGCGATGTGGGTTGGCAAACCCTTGAAAAAATGGTGCGCGATATTCCCGCCACCAACCGGGTGCTTTTAATGTCCAGCGTCCCGGCGATTGGCCCGCGTCTTTCGGTGGTCGAAGCGATTTTGCGGATCATGCCGCAATCCCAAAAATACGAAGATGATTTACGCGACCAGTGGCAAAGCCGCGCCCATCGCCAGGAATGGCGGCGTTTTCTTGAACTGATTGAAAATCTTGCCAATGAAGGTGATCACGACATCACCATTCTGTCGGGCGAAATTCATCTGGCGACACGCGGCGTTTTTGAAATTCGATCGCGCGTGGTGCATCAATTGGTGGCATCGGGCATTGCCCATCAGGCCCCACCGGGCATGTTTGCCCACTGTCTTGGTTTTCTGGCCTGGCTGGGGGAAAATCCGCTGCCCGGGCGGCCCACGCGGCTATGTCCATTGCCGGGTAAATCCTCCATTTATGTGGCAGAACGCAATTATCTGTTATTAACCCGCCATCAGGCCGCCTGGCGCGCCAATTGGCGGCTGGAGGATTCCGGCCTCAGCACCGATCTGGAAATCTGACATGTCTGTTGGCTGCCATTATCATCCTGTAAAGGCTGCTGCGCCATGATGGGTGATGTTGTCTGCTGACACGCTGCTTTTGCACTGCCCGCCTATTTCGTCCCATTTGAATAAAGCCCAGGATCTGACATGCGCCTGTTTTTCTCCTTTACCTCGCCTTTTGCCCGCAAAGTCCGCATCTGCCTGCGCGAACTGGGCCTTGCCGGTACTGTCGATGAAATCCTGATCAATCCGTGGACGGATGAAAAGCTGCGCGCGATCAACCCGCTGGCAAAGGTGCCAACCCTGGTAAGCAATGATGGCCAGGTTATTTTTGAATCCGGCGTTATTTGCGATTTTCTTGATGAAGAAGCCCGCAGCCACGGCAAAATCGACCGGCGCCTGTTTCCCATTGCCGGGCCCAGCCGCTGGCGGGCATTGCAATTACAGGCCCTTGCCGATGGCATCATGACGGCAACCGGCCGCCTGTTTGCTGACCAGCAGCGCCCGGAAAACGAACGATCCGATTTTGTCATGAACCGGCAGGCCGATGCCGTTACCGCTGGTCTTGCAGCCCTGAATGATCAGATCGATATTTTAAATGCCGATCTGCCCGGTATTGGCGAAATTTCGGTGGCATCCGCACTGGAATATCTGGCTTTTCGCTGGCCCGATGAAAAACAGTTTCCCCTGCCCGCTAACCTTGCCGCCTGGCGCGAAACCATTGGGCAGCGCCCGGCAATGGTTGAAACACGGTTTTATCTGCCAAAATAACCACCAACAGGGCCTGGCTGCCCGGTTTTCATTGGCTGTGCGCCGGGTTTGAGCAGGGTTTACGATAAAGCGTCTGTCGTAACGGGCAAAATCGGGTATACAGGGCGCCAGCATTTTGCCGCACGCAATGATTGGATCATCACATGACTGAAATTTCCCGCGCCGTACGTGAACGTGCCTGGGCGAAGGCAAAGAAAATCAAGGGTGAAAACCCCGATGAAGTCCGTGTGCACAAGGCCAGCGGCATTACCATGAAACGCGCCAGCTTTGGTAAAATGCGCAATTTCGGCTGGACCGTGGTCGAAGGTAAAGCCGTGCCCTGCCGCAAGGAATTTTTGCAACCCCGCCCGGAAGACCAGGTTGCGGATGATGCAGCAGAAGCCGATACCGATATCGATGCTGAAGATGCAAATATCGAAACGGATAAAAATTCCTGATCTGGATTATTTGAATAATCCTGAAATGTGAATTTTAGCACTGATCGCGGTCAAAAATCCCGGATTTAGATTTATCGGACATATTCTGATGTGATCTCGCGTTTGCCGGGAAACCAGGTGCTCCTTGCAAAGCATTTCAAAATTGCACGTGCTGGTTGCCTGTGATCGTTTTTGACGCCAAAGTAGGCGTCTTGGGGATCAGACAGGCAGCATCATGACCGCACATGTAACAACCGTGGCCTTTGCCGGCATCGAAACCATTGCGGTGGATGTTCAGGTCCAAATGGCCAGCGGGTTGCCTGCCTTTACCATTGTTGGCCTGCCTGACAAGGCGGTATCCGAAGCCCGCGAACGGGTGCGTTCGGCGCTGTCGGCCATGGGTTTGTCCCTGCCGCCCAAACGCATCACCATCAATCTTGCCCCGGCGGATTTGCAAAAGGAAGGTTCGCATTTTGACCTGCCCATTGCCCTTGGCCTGCTTGCGGTGATGAATGTTATCAGCCTTGAAGATGTTTCATCCTGGGTGGTTTTGGGCGAATTGGGGCTTGATGGCTCAATCTCACCGGTGGGTGGCGTTTTGCCTGCAGCCATGCAGGCGGCCAGCCAGGCATTGGGCATTATTTGTCCCAAGGCCAATGGCAGCGAAGCCCTGTGGGCGGGGGACCTGGATATTCTGGCTGCCCCCAGCCTGATTTCCCTGATCAATCATTTCAAAGGCAGCCAGATTTTACCGCGCCCGGTAGAAGTGAAAGCGCTTTCACTTTTTGAAGACCAGCCCGATCTGCGCGATATCAAGGGGCAGGAAAGTGCCAAGCGCGCATTGGAAATTGCGGCGGCTGGCGGCCATAACCTTTTGATGAATGGGCCGCCCGGTTCGGGGAAATCAATGCTGGCGGCGCGTTTGCCGGGCCTTCTGCCAGACCTTTCAGCAGCTGAGGCCCTTGAAAGCACCGTGATCCATTCGGTATCGGGCACCTTGCCCGAAGGCGGGCTGGTTCGCCAGCGTCCTTACCGGACCCCGCACCATTCTGCCAGCATGCCGGCATTGGTGGGCGGCGGGCACCGGGTACGGCCGGGCGAAATTTCGCTGGCCCATCACGGGGTGCTGTTTTTGGATGAATTGCCCGAATTTCAGCGCAACGTGCTGGATGCTTTGCGCCAGCCGCTGGAAACGGGGCAGGTTTCGGTTGCACGCGCCAATGCCCATGTCACCTACCCGGCCCGGGTGCAACTGGTCGCAGCGATGAATCCGTGCCGGTGCGGGTATCTGGGCGATGAAAGCATGGCTTGCAGCCGCGCCCCGCGCTGTGGCGAGGATTACCAGAACCGCCTTTCCGGCCCGCTGATTGACCGGTTTGATATCCAGATCGAGGTTCCCGCCGTCAGCGCCGAGGAACTTGATGCCCCGGCCAATGGCGAAACCACGGCAGCCGTGCGCAGCCGCGTACTGGCTGCGCGTGCGCGCCAGCAACAGCGTTATCGCGATGATCGCAAGGTAAGCTGCAATGCCATGGCCGATGGCGAGGTTTTAACCCGCCACGCCACACCAGATGAAGAAGGCCGGACCCTGCTGCAGGATGCGACAAAACGGCTGCGGCTATCGGCCCGTGGGTATCACCGTATTTTGCGGGTGGCCCGCACCATTGCCGATCTTGCCGAAAGTGATGTCGTCCTGCGCATCCATATTGCTGAGGCCCTGATGTATCGTCAGATGGTTTATCGCCGCTGATACCGGGTGATTAACCGTGACAGGGTGGGAAGTGGCCGCACTGTTGCAGGTTTTTCCGGCAATGTTGGGGTTTTAAATGCCCCTTTCCTGATGCTTTGGTGCGGCGTCAGTTCGCTCAATCAGGTGAAAATGATCTGGGGCGAACATCGGCACATACAGAGTGAAAGCGCTTTCACTCTGGCCGCCCGTCAATCAGGAATCAATTTGGAATTGGCACGACAATGGGTTGGCCGGTGAGCGGACCTGTGATGATTGATGGGGTGGGTCTGGTTTTGATTTTGATCAGGCGGGCGGTGGTGGGAAAACGGGAACAGGTTTGAATTTGGTTGTGGTTGATTTTGGGCAGGTCAGATCAGCCAAACCAGTTTTCTTCGTCATCCAGGCGCGAAAAGCGATAGACGCCCGAAGGTGGGACATTGCGCATGGTGTGGCCAACGCGCGAAGCTTTAAGACCAAGGCGGTTCAATATGCTGGAATGAACCGGGCAGCGCGGGCTGTAGGTGAATTGATAAAAATAGCCGCCGCGCCGGATATAGCGAAACGCACCATCAAGCACGCCCATCACCTGACGCGGATTCATAGAGAGCATCGGCAGGCCGCTAATCACGGTGCCAAGGTTTTGTTCAGGATAAAGGTTGGCTTTGCCCAGGCGGGTTGCATCCATGCAAACCACGCGCGCCTGGGGAAAGCGCGCGGCAAGGGTATGGGCAAAATCCTGACCGGCTTCAATCAGGGTCAGGTCGCGCTGATCCAGGCCACGGGCCAAAAGCGCACGGGTAAAAACACCCGTTCCGGGGCCAAGTTCCAGAACAGGTCCATTTTCGGGGTCGACTTCACGGGTCATAAGCTCTGTCAAGGCTGACCCGGATGGGCTGATTGCGGCAACACGCCTGGGATCGGCGACCCAGGCGCGTAAAAACGGCAACAAATCGGACATAGGGTTTTCCATCCTTCCGGCAGCGGCGGGCACCGCTCAGCGTTCGTTATGATGCGCTCTCATATGGTCGATAGAAGGTGGTGATTTTGCGGCAAACTCACTGCTTTTTATGCCGTTTTCATGGCCTTTGCCGCTGCACCTTCCGGCAGGTGCCAGTCGGCCATTGCAAGTCCTAGTGCCGGTGCAAAAGCTGATCGACGATTTTTGCCTTGGTCGGATCGGCATAAAAACTGGCCGGGACGATCAGGGTGCCTTTGCTGCCATCGGCGGCCTCGATCATATAGATGGTGGCATCATCGCCGGGGTCGGTTCCGGTATCAACGCTGCTGCTGTGAACGATGCGAAGATCCTTGACCGGATAGACCGGGCCATCCCCATCACGCTGTACACCGCTTTCGGTGCAGACAAAGCTATGGGTGAAACCATGCTCTACGGCATTATCCTGCAGCTCTGACAGGTTCATAACGCTCTCCTCTGGCTTGTTGCGGTGTCTTTTGCAAACGTTGCAGCGTGCCATGTGTTCCCGGCACGCCGAGAACAGCCATCCTGCGCCCGAATTGTGGCATTGGCCTGTTGATCGCGTTAAAAATGCAAGAAATTACCGATAACCGGGCCGATATAGCCGGAATTGGCAGGAAAAGAGCCTTTAAGACCAGCCAGAGCACCAGAAAGAGGGGTAAACCTGCCCAAACCGGCTGGTTTTCAGGACAGATTCGGGCTTGAACCCTAAAGTTCGCGCTTCATGCCTTCGTGGCTGGCAACAAACCCCAGTCTTTCATAAAAGCGGTGGGCATCGCCGCGGCTTTTATCGGTGGTGAATTGCATCAACGTTGCACCAAGTGCGCGGGACATTTCAATTGCCTGCAGGATCATGGCTTCACCAATTTTGTGGCCACGATGTTTTGAGGAAACCCGGACCCCTTCGATCTGGGCGCGCAAACGGCCCTGCCGCGACAGGCCGGGGATCAGGGTCAGTTGCAGGCAACCGACAATATCGTCACCCAGAACAGCAAGCAGATATTTGTTGGGCAGGGCCTCGCTGGAAGTCGATTCCATGGCGTCAAACGCCCTGTAATAAACATCTGGCAGCGGATCGGTGAAATCTTCGCGGGTTTTGCCTTTTTCATCATCGGCCAGCAGGGCGACAATGGCAGGAAGATCGGATCGGACGGCAAAACGAAAGACCGGGCTGGTCATGGCATTCCCCTGCAAAATAATGATCTGCCCATCTTGTAGGAATTTTGCCCGCGCTCATCCATCAAAAACCGGGTTTTTGTGGTTGCGGGCATATCAGCAGGCGTTAAGCATGGATTTGCCACATAATGCATGTCCTGTTTGCACCGTCATAAAATACTCCCTGCCACGATTACGTCGCAGGGGGACATGCCAGGTAGGTGTCAAACCGCGTTGGCAGTTTGGCCGATCGCGGTTTTTGGCAAAGCCTGTGATTAATAGCCGGTATCGCGATCAACCAGACCAGCGGGTGTTTCGCCCTTTTCGATACGGGCGATATTTTCGGCAATCTGGTTGACGGCCGGGCCGATACGGGTGGCAGCGGCGATATGCGGCGTCAGGCGGATTTTCGGGTGGTTCCAGAAAGGATGACCTTTGGGCAGAGGTTCGTTGCAGGCAACATCCAGGAAGGCACCACGCAGATGGCCCATATCGACCAGACGCAAAAGGTCTTCCTCGACAATGACGGCACCGCGTGATGCATTGATAATGGCGGCATTTGCAGGCAGTTTTGACATGCGCGCACTATCAAGCAGCCCTTCAGTCTGGCGCGTGCGCGGCAGCAGGCAGATCAGAATATCGGTCTGACCCAGAAATTCATCCAGCGTTTCGTCCCCGGCAAAGGTGGCGACATTTTCAATCGCTTTCATCCGGCGGCTCCAGCCTGAAACACTAAAGCCCAGATCGGAAAGCTTGGTGGCGACCGCAGCCCCCAATGCGCCCAGCCCCATCACGCCAACGCGAAAATCGCTGATTTCGGCCACGTCGTGGGGGTGCCAGTCGTCTTCTTTTTCGTGGCGCAGGTAATGGTCAAAATCGCGCATGAAATGCAGCGTCGCATAGACATGATATTCGATCATCTGCTGGGCCATGCCGGCATCTTCCAGTCGAACAATCGGCACATTTACCGGCAGTGACGGGGCCGAAAGCACATGTTCAACCCCCGCGCCAAGCGAAAAAATGGCACGCACATTCTCAAGGCTTTTGATCATGCCCTGGGGCTGTTTCCATAACAGGGCATAATCGATTTCGGCGGGATCATAATCCTCGTCCTGGGAATAGATGGTGGCGTCGGGCAGCCGGGCCGTCATTGCCTTTTTCCAGCGGGTTTCGTCGCCCTGTGCGGCGATCAGGATTTTGCATGGGGCAGACGCAGGCATGGCTGCTCTCCTTTTTTGTTGCAGGGGCCAGGCCCTGATTTGTTATCGGGATGTGAATTTATAACGCATTTGGGGCAGCAGCGTTCCCCAAATCCATGTTTTTTGCCGGTTTTTCGGCTGTCATACGCGTAATTTCGCCCCGGCCTGGATTATCTGGTTGTTAGCCACGGGTCGCTGCGTTGCCTGCCTTACAGCTAAAGGCGGTGGGGCTTGCGACAGTCAGAGAAGCCTTTGCCATCAACGCAGGCAATACGGGGTGACTTTCTTGTATGGATGGGCAGAGGCAACTGGTGCTGGTTAAGCCCTGAATCAGGAAACTGCCGCGCGACGGGAGATAAAAGCCCGATCCGCGCGGCGGCAAAGATCGATTAGTGGGCGAAGATCATCGCCGGGTCGCGGAAGGTTTTGAATTCCAGACCATTGCCAGCCGGGTCGGTGACAAAAAATGTGCCCTGTTCACCCGGTTCACCAACAAAGCGGATTTTGGGTTCCAGCAGGAAGGCGACAGCGGCATTTTTCAGGCGGTCGGCCAGGTCGTGCCATTGCTGCCATTCCAGCACTGCGCCAAAATGGGGAATGGGTACAGCATCGCCATCAACCGTGCCGTTACCGGCATTCTGCCCGGCTTCGGGGCGGACATGGGCTGAAAGCTGGTGGCCGAAAAAGTCAAAATCGATCCAGTTTTCCGTCGAACGGCCTTCGTCACATCCCAGGATGCCAATATAGAAGGCGCGGGTATCGGCAATTGATTTGATCGGGAAGGCCAAATGAAATGGCGGGATTTTCATGGCTTCAATTTCCAGAAAAATTAATGATAATCGCTTTGTCAGACTGTAAATCAGAATGATAATGGCTAAAAAGTCAGAAGTTCTGCTTATATCATCAGGAAAACTATTGCTATGGCGTTGCGCCCTGCTACCCCGTCCTTAAATGCCCTGCGCGCCTTTGAGGCGGCGGCCCGGCTGGGCAGCTTTGCCAGGGCTGCATCCGAATTATCGGTAACACCCGGTGCGGTCAGCCAGCAGGTCGCCAATCTGGAGGCTCGGTTAGGCATTACTCTGTTTGATCGCAATGGCCCGCAATTAACCCTGCGCGAGGCCGGGCGCGCCTATTTACCGGCCCTGCAAAAGGCGTTTGACGGGATCGAGGCCGCCACCCTTGATCTTTTGACCCATGGGGGATCGGATCGGAAACTGGTGATTGGTGCCCTGCCTACCCTGGCGACGGTGTGGCTGATCCCGCGTTTGTCACGGTTTCAAAATGAATTTCCCAAAATTCGCCCGGTTATTGAAACCCTGTCGCTGAATTTTGCTACCCCGGACCGGATGCCGGATCTGGGTGTGCATCAGATGGATGTGGGGCTGTATTTTGGGAATGGCCACTGGCCGGGCTTTGCCAGCTTTAAAATACTGGAAGAACAACAGGTTGTTGTGGCCGCACCGGGGCTGGTTTCTGCCGATATCCGGGATCATGCCCGTTTAACCGGGGCGGATGCGGATATTTTATCG
Source organism: Thalassospira marina (assembly GCF_002844375.1). Classification (NCBI taxonomy): domain Bacteria; kingdom Pseudomonadati; phylum Pseudomonadota; class Alphaproteobacteria; order Rhodospirillales; family Thalassospiraceae; genus Thalassospira; species Thalassospira marina. The sequence continues at coordinate 4,349,110 of NZ_CP024199.1, forward strand.
CGCTTTCCCCGTCTGGTGCATACGACCCGCCCGCGGGCCTGGCACCAATGGGCGCAGGTTAATGATGTGGTGATCCACGGCGAGCCGGGGTTGGGGTTTGAGCATTTCTTCATGCTGATCGAGGCCGCCAAAAGCGGCATGGGCATTGCCCTGCTGCCCCGTATCCTGATCGAACCGGCCCTGGCAAAGGGGGATTTGGAAATTGTCCATGACGGGACCTTGCAGGCCAGCGATGCCTATTACCTGATTTGCGATGAAAACCGGCAGCATGACCCGGAAATAACGGCTTTTCGCCAATGGCTGCTGTACGAAGCAGGATCAGGCGGGAATGAAGGCCGTTAAGTTGTTGGCATATATCGTTTATCCCTGCCCTTCAAGCTTGCGATAAACGGTGTGTAATTCGTAATCTTTGTTGGGACCAACGACTTTAATTCTGGTTTCGAAATGATCATCGTCATACCAGAACATGCGATGATGATACAAATCATTGCCGCAAGGATGATGATCCTGCGCAGCAAAGGAATCCTCGGGGTTATTGGCAGCATCGCCCGGTGCATTCTGGCTGAAATTCAGCAGCACATAGCGATTGCCAAAACTGACCGGGTCGCGAAACAGCATTTCAATGGCATCGCCCTGCAGGACAAAATCATATTCGCGGTAACCGTCAAACTTTTGCCCATCCTGGCGATGTAAAACCCCTTCTTCGCGATAGCGCAGGGTGTTTTCTGCGCTGTCAGGTGCGATGAAAAAGCGCGCTTTGCCGCTAAACTGGCCCATTTCCCCCATGGCGCGTTCAAGCGCCCAAGTCCCTTGCAGGCTGGTGAAAATGCGGCGGGCGGGAAAGTCGGGCTGCTGGGCCATAACGGGCTTTCAATTTTCGGCAGGAACAGGTGATTGGCGTTAACGCGCTGAAAATAAGTGCTTTTGTGATGAATCAGTTGGCCTGACAGGCACAAACAGCAAAGGTAACGAGTGAGAAGGCTGGGTGCTGCCGGGAAATGCGCCGGTTTTGTTTTGATATCAAAATGGCATGTGTGATTTAAAACCAGGGACATGCCATTTAAAAGCCAATGAACCGGATAGCGGCCCTGCCCGCCTGTAAATCGTGGGCGGGATGCACCGGGATCGCGGTATTTAGTCTTTGGGCAGCATCAGGCCCAGTTTGGTGCCACCGATAATGTGCACATGAAGGTGTGGCACATCCTGGCGGCCATGATCGCGGGTATTGGCGATCAGGCGATAGCCATCCTCGACCACACCGGCCGCTGCCGAGATTTTGCCAATCGCGCGGGTATAGGCGACAATTTCGGCGTCCGAGGCATTTTCGGCAAAATCGTCATAGGAGGTATAGGAACCCTTGGGAATGACGAGAATATGGGTCGGCGCCTGCGGGGCAATGTCGTGGAAGGCCAGAACGTGGTCATCCTCGAATACCTTGTTGCAGGGAATGTCGCCGCGCAGGATTTTGGCGAAAATGTTTTCGGGGTCGTAGGCTTTGATCGCCATCGGGATTCTCCTGAAAAAGACGGGATATAACCCGGATTATTCGCTACGTGATGCCTTTTCGGCAATACCGGAAATGCCTTCACGTTTGGCAAGGATATTCCAGACATCATCGGGTTTAACACCCTGATCCGCCCACAACACCATCAGATGATAAAGCAGGTCGGCACTTTCGGATGCCACGTTTTCCGGGCCTTCGGCCAGGGCGGCAATCACGGTTTCAACGCCTTCTTCGCCCACTTTCTGGGCGATTTTGCGTGTGCCTTTGCTAAACAGTTTGGCGGTATAGCTTTCGTCGGGGTTGGCACCCTTGCGCGCGGCAACCGTTTCAAACAAACGGTCCAGGATTTCGCCGTTAAGTGCTGTGGTCATTTTTCCCGTCCTGCCTGTTGTTTTGCCCCTTGGCAAACAATCCATAAATTACCATATTCGAAAAACGTTCTATTTTCGAAATGTTATGCGTCGCGCACCGGAAGCCCGGCTGCCTTCATGTGATTTTTGACGTCACGAATGCGATAGGTGCCAAAATGGAAGATGGATGCCGCCAGCACAGCGGAGGCATGACCTTCGGTAACCCCTTGAACCATATGGTCAAGTGTGCCGACACCGCCTGATGCGATAACAGGGACGGATACAGCATCGGCAATGGTGCGGGTCAGCGGAATATTGAAACCAGACTTGGTGCCATCGCGATCCATGGAGGTGACCAGCAATTCGCCAGCGCCATATTCCGTCATTTGTTTCGAAAAAGAAACGGCATCTATTCCGGTAGCGTTACGACCTCCATGGGTGAAAATTTCAAAGCTGTCCGGGCCGGTTGATTTGGCATCAATCGAAACCACGATGCATTGCGAGCCAAATTTGCGGGCGGCTTCGCGCACGAAGTCGGGATTATTGACCGCAGCAGTATTGATCGAGACTTTATCTGCCCCGGCCAGTAGCAATTTGCGGATATCCTCGAGTGTGCGCACACCCCCGCCCACCGTTACCGGCATAAAGCAGGCTTCGGCCGTACGGGCGACCACATCAAAAATGGTGTCGCGATTGTCGCTTGATGCGGTGATATCAAGGAAACAAAGTTCGTCTGCGCCTTCGGCATCATAGATGCGGGCCTGTTCGACCGGGTCGCCAGCATCGATCAGATCGACAAAATTCACACCCTTGACCACGCGACCGTCTTTAACGTCCAGGCAGGGTATCACACGGGTTTTCAGCATGTCGGCTTCCTGTCGTTATGCCAGTGCGGCAATGGCTTCGGCCAGGTCAATGCGGCCATCATAAAGGGCACGGCCCGAAATGGCGCCATCAATCCCGGCATCGGCCTGCGCCTTGACGGCGAGAAGGTCATCAAGCGATGAAACCCCGCCCGATGCGATAACCGGGGTTGAAATCGCCTTTGCCAGGGCAACGGTTGATTCGATATTGGGGCCACCCATGGCACCGTCACGGTCAATATCGGTAAAGATGATGGCCGATACACCGCAATCTTCGAATTTCTGCGCCAGTTCCAAGGCGGTGATTTCCGATGTTTCGGCCCAGCCTTCAACCGCGACAAAACCATCACGGGCATCAATGCCAACAGCAACCCGGCCCGGCCATTTTGCGCAGGCTTCCTTGACCAGTTCAGGATTGCGCAGGGCAACGGTGCCCAGAATTACACGGTGCACACCCTTGTTTAACCAGTAATCGACGGTTTCCATATTGCGGATGCCACCGCCCAGCTGCACCTTGGCGCGTTCGCCGACAGCAGCCAGAATGGAATCAACCGCAGCGCCATTGACCGGTTCGCCAGCAAAGGCACCGTTCAGGTCAACCACATGGACCCAATGGCACCCTTTATCGACAAATTCGCCAGCCTGGCTGCCGGGATCATTGTTAAAGACCGTGGCCTTGTCCATGTCGCCGCGTAACAGGCGAACGCAGGCGCCATCTTTCAGATCGATTGCCGGATAAAGGTTCACTGTTCTGCTTCCTGTATTTTCTTGGTGTAGTAATAGCCTTCGACCATTTTGCCGTCGATCATGGCGTAATAGGGGTTAATGCCCCAGCGGACATATCCCATGCTGTGATAAAGGGCGATGGCGGCTTTTTGCGTTTCGCGCAGGTCCAGTTTCAGCACGCTGTAGCCCTGCTGGCGGGCGAAATATTCAATCGCGCGCACAATGGCCTTGCCGTTGCCGCCGCCGCGTGCCCAGGGGGCCACGAAATGCCCGGTAATTTGCGCGGAATGGCGCTGCGATTCCAGGTTCGATGGCGTTTCAAGAAGCTGTGCCGCCCCTGAAATAACCCCATCAACCCGCGATACAAACAGATGCCGGCCCGGCATGATCAGAACGCCACGCCAGTATTTTTCCATTTCCGGGCGACCGGGCGGGGTCAGCCAGCCAAAGCCGCCCCCTTCAACAATCGCCTGGATGCAGGCATCAACGATATCGGACAGATCACCGGGGGAAAGATCGGTGACATGTTCGGCAAAAACATTCGGGCTCATGGTGACGCTGGGTCCGCTCATGGTTTCCATCCCAGGAAATTCCCGATCAGGGTCAATCCTGTTTTCTGGCTTTTTTCAGGGTGAAACTGCGTGCCGATCATATTGTCGCGGCCGACAATGGCGGTAATTTCGCTGCCATAATCCACGCTGGCCAGCCGTTGTGACGGGGTGGCAATACGCATGTGAAAACTATGGACAAAATAGGCGTGATCACCGCTGGAAATACCTTTTAAAACCGGGTGATCTGCCCCGGCATCGTCCAGGCGCAATTCGTTCCAGCCCATATGCGGAATTTTAAGGGCGGGATCATCTGGTTCAATGGCAACTACTTCGCCGTCAATCCAGCCCAGACCATCGGTATTGGCAAATTCCCGGCCGACTTTGGCCATCAACTGCATACCAACACAAATGCCCATAAAGGGTTTGCCACCTTCAATGACCTGTTCATGCAGAAGTTCAACCATGCCGCCCACGGCGTCAAGGCCGGCACGGCAATCGGCAAAGGCCCCGACGCCGGGCAACACGATATGGCTGGCATCCCTTACATGATGCAGGTCATCGGTGACGACAACATCAATGGCAAGGTTGTTTTCGCGGGCTGCACGCTCAAATGCTTTGGCGCAAGAACGCAGATTGCCTGAACCGTAATCAATGATCGCGACGGTCATGGGGTGGGGATGCTCCCGTAATAGGACGAAACAGGGGTCGGGGTGATGGCAGTCGTTTTTACCGCCCGGTGCACATATTGGTACAGGGCGTCTCTTTCGCTGCTGCTGGCAATGATATCAACCATTTTCCAGCCCTGCTTTGCCAGCTTGCGCCGGTGCAGGTCATTGGCAACAAGGCCAAAACCGATGGAAATTACGATATTAAGCAGAAATTCCATTTCCGGGCCGCCATTGGCCAGATATATCGCCAGATTGACCAGCCCTGACACCACCAGAAGGCAGATAAAGGCCAGCCATTGCCGGTGAAACAGGGCCCAAAGGCCCGTCAGCAGAAACGCCCAGAAGTTGAAACCTTCACGGACCAGCACGGCATCCTCGATCGGATCGGCATGGCCGGGGTTGATATGAACGGTATAAACCTTCATCGAAATTCAGACTTTCGCCCCGGCACCGCCGATACGGCACCACCGGGATGGATTGGCCTGATAAGCAGGCCGGGAAACAGGGCGTTTAAAGTGACCCGCCCAGAACACCCTTTGTCGACGGAATGGCATCGGACTTGCGCGGATCAATTTCGATCGCATCGCGCAGCGAACGTGCCAGCGCCTTGAAGCTGCTTTCGATAATATGGTGATTATTTTCACCATACAGGTTTTCGACATGCAGCGTGATGCCGGCCGCCTGGGCAAACCCCTGAAACCATTCGCGGAACAGTTCGGTGTCCATATCGCCGATTTTGTCACGGGTGAAGGTGACATTCCAGATCAGGTAAGGGCGGCTGGAAATATCAAGGGCAACACGGGTCAGGGCTTCGTCCATCGGCAGAAGGCAGCTTCCGTAACGGGTGATGCCTTTTTTATCGCCCAGGGCCTTGGCAAAGGCCTGGCCAATCGCGATGCCGGAATCTTCGGTGGTATGATGGAAATCGATATGCAGGTCGCCTTCGGCGCGAACCGTCAGGTCCATCAGGCTGTGGCGTGAAAGCTGTTCAAGCATGTGATCCAGAAAACCCACACCGGTTTTGATGTCATAGACACCGGTACCGTCAAGATTGACCTCGGCGGTGATACGGGTTTCGTTGGTGTTGCGCTCTACGCGGGCCTTGCGCATGCAAAGGCTCCTTTCCTGCAAAATCAATGCGTCTGTCAGCAGGTTATTTAGCAACATCGCATCTGAATTGCCAGTTTAACCGCATACCCAATGGCCGCAAAAATAACTGGCGGTAAAAAAGGGTGTGTGGTTTTGGCTGCTTGCTGCCCTGCCCCTTGACCCTGACACTCTACGTGCTAACTCTTGACCCGAACAAGCAAAGGCCAATTTCAGGAAGTTTTCATGAGCGATCAATCGCAGCAAAGCTGGCACGGGACGACGATTCTTTCCGTTCGCAAAGGCAACCAGGTGGTGATTGCCGGCGACGGGCAGGTGTCCCTTGGCCAGACCGTGATCAAGGGCAATGCCCGCAAGGTGCGCCGTATCGGCCAGAAGCAGGACATTATTGTCGGCTTTGCCGGGGCCACCGCCGATGCCTTTACCCTGCTTGAACGGCTGGAAGCCAAACTGGAACGCCACCCCGGCCAGACCATGCGGGCCTGTGTCGAACTGGCAAAAGACTGGCGCACGGATCGTTACCTGCGGCGCCTTGAAGCGATGATGGCCGTTGTTGACCGTGATATTTCACTGGTTCTGACCGGCATGGGCGATGTGCTTGAACCCGAAGACGGCATCATTGCCATTGGGTCGGGTGGCAATTACGCCCTGTCTGCGGCCCGTGCCCTGATTGACCAGGACATGGATGCCGAAGAAATTGCCCGCCGGGCCATGAAGATTGCCGGTGATATCTGCGTTTATACCAACGGCAATGTTACGCTTGAAAAAATCGATGAGGCAAAGGACGTCGCCTGAGCGAGACGTCTGTCATCTGCGCAATGATTGCCCATTAAGGGGATTATCGCGTTACAAACCGGACCAAAATACATGACACAGCAATTCAGCCCGCGCGAAATTGTTTCAGAACTTGATCGCCATATCATCGGCCAGAAAGATGCCAAGCGCGCTGTCGCGGTGGCTCTGCGCAACCGCTGGCGCCGCCAGCAATTGACCGAGCCGATGCGCGGCGAAGTTCTGCCCAAAAACATCCTTATGATCGGCCCGACCGGGGTGGGTAAAACCGAAATTGCCCGCCGCCTTGCCAAGCTGGCCGATGCCCCCTTCCTGAAGGTTGAAGCAACCAAATTCACCGAAGTCGGTTATGTCGGGCGCGATGTTGAACAGATCATTCGCGACCTTCTGGAAGTTTCCATCGATCTCACCCGTTCGATGATGAAGCGCAAAGTGACGGCGAAGGCCGAGCTTCAGGCCGAGGAACGCATTCTCGACAGCCTGGTTGGTGATAATGCCTCTGCCGAGACGCGTCAGAAATTCCGCAAGAAACTGCGCGAAGGCGAGTTGCAGGAAAAGGAAATCGAGATTCAGGTGCAGGAAAGTGCCTCGACCTCGATGCCGACCATTGATGTGCCGGGTATGCCTGGTGCGCAGATGGGGATGCTCAATCTGTCAGACATGTTTGGCAAAGCCTTTGGCGGCCAGACCAAAGCCAAACGCATGAGCGTTGCCGATGCCTTTGATCGCCTGATCGAGGAAGAATCCGACAAGCTTCTGGATATGGAAAAGGTGACGGCCGAAGCCATTGAGAATGTCGAACAGAACGGCATTGTCTTCCTTGACGAGATCGACAAGATCACCGCGCGTTCCGAACGCGGTGGCGATGTGTCACGCGAAGGTGTGCAGCGCGACCTGCTGCCGCTGATCGAGGGCACCACGGTTTCAACCAAGCATGGCACAGTTAAAACCGATCATGTGCTGTTTATCTGCTCGGGTGCGTTCCATCTGGCAAAACCGTCGGACCTGCTGCCGGAATTGCAGGGTCGTTTGCCGATCCGGGTCGAGCTGAAGGCACTGACGGAATCTGACTTCCGCAGTATCCTGCTGGAACCCGAAGCATCGCTGATCAAGCAGTATATTGCCCTGATGGGTACCGAAGACGTGACGCTGGAATTTGCCGACGATGCCATTGACGAAATTGCCCGCATTTCGGCATCGGTCAATGAAACGGTCGAAAATATCGGTGCGCGTCGCCTACATACGGTTCTGGAAAAGCTGCTGGATGAAATCAGCTTCACCGCCACCGACCGCTCCGGCGAGAAGGTCGTGATCGATGCGCAATATGTGCGTGATCAGGTCGAAGAACTTTCGAAAAACGCTGATCTGTCGAAATTCATTCTCTGACGTCAGATCACATCGAACAGATAGTCCGATGATCATGAAGGCCAGCATTTCGGTGCTGGTCTTCTTTTGTTTTGGTAGTGTTGTGTGTGAAAATGACAAAAAACAAAATTTGTCATTTGTTATTTTTTGTAGTTAAGCTGGCTTCTGTCCCCAATAAACAGGAGCCTTGATATGACATTTCCTAACCGTTTTCTGGGTCGTAACGGCCCGGCTGTTTCGGCAATCGGGTTGGGCTGCATGGGCATGTCGGATTTTTATGGTCCCAGTGTGCGCACCGATGCCCTGCAAACCATTGATCGGGCGTTGGAGGCGGGCATTACCCTGCTTGATACCGGTGATTTTTACGGGATGGGCGATAATGAAATGCTGCTGGCCGAAGCCTTGCAGGGCACAGGCAAAAACAAACGTGACCGCGCTTTCATCCAGGTGAAATTTGGTGCCCAGCGCGGGCCGGATGGGGCGTTTCTTGGTACGGATGCAAGGCCCGCTGCCGTGAAAACCGCGCTGGCCTATTCGTTAAAGCGGCTTAAAACCGACTATGTCGATTTATACATGACCGGGCTGGACCCCACTGTGCCGATTGAAGAAACAATTGGTGCAATGGCGGATCTGGTGGAACAGGGATATGTGCGCCATATCGGTATTTCCAACCTGGATGCAGCCATAATCCGCCGGGCCCATGCCACCCACCCGATTACCGCCCTGCAATATGAATACAGCGTCATTTCGCGTGATATGGAGGCGGAAATTCTGCCGCTGTGCCGGGAACTGGGGATTGGCATAACCGCCTATGGCGTGCTTGGCCGTGGCCTTTTGACGGGCAGTACTGGCGCTGGCGAAACAGACTGGCGATCAAAAATTCTGCCGCGTTTTCAGGGGGAAAACCTTGAAGCCAACCGCAAGCTGGTGGCTGTTTTGCAGGATTTTGCCCGGCAGGAAGGATTAAGCCCGGCACAGGCCGCGATTGCCTGGGTGGCAAGCCAGGGAGAGGATATTATTCCCCTTGTCGGTGCGCGCACCCTTGCCCGCCTTGAGGAAGCAATTGCCAGCCCCCTGAAATTGCCTGCCGGTATTTTGGCCCGTATGGAAAAGGCCCTGCCGACAGACCAGGTGCAGGGAAGCCGGTTAATGTCGCTGCGGCGGTGAAGCCCCTCGACACAGGGAAGTTCCCCGGATTATGGTGCGGGGATGAAAGCAAACAGTACTGATACGGGCGATATGTATGCCCGTATTCTTGATACCGCAGAGACATTGTTACGCCGTTTTGGACCGGAAAAATTGACGGTTACCGATGTGGCGCGGGCAATGGATATGAGCCATGGCAATGTGTATCGCCACATTCCCAGCAAGGCGGCCTTGCGTGCGGCCGTGATTGCGCGCTGGCTTGAAAAGGTATCACACCTGACTGATGCCATTGCCCAAAACGCAGGCCCGGCAGATCAGCGCCTGCGGGAATGGCTGGTGGAACTGGCCGTGATCAAGCAGCGCAAGGTAACCGAAGACGCCGAAATGCTGGCAGGTGCCGCCCTGGTGGTGCGTGAAAGCCCGGATGTTGAACAGGAACATTCAGCGCGTTTGCGCATCCAGGTGATTAAAATTCTGCAAGACGGGCTTAAAGACGGCACCTTGCCCCATGCTGGCGATGTGGGCGTATCGGCATCGGCGATATTGAATGCGACATTCCGTTATCACCACCCGGACCTGGTGGCAAAGGGCGGTGCGCCGGAAAAGCAGCTTGCTGCATTGCAGGATGTTGTGTCGCTGATCCTTGCCGGGTTGCAACGCTTGCCGGAATGATCGGGCTGGCAGCCTGATCTGTCCGTCGATCGTTAAGGCGTGATTAAGCGCTGTAAAGCTTATGGACGTTATCGGTTGTGCGGGCGGGCAGGTAAACGGTGAAGACAGACCCTTTGCCAACTTCGCTTTCAATCGTCATGGTGCCGCGGTGGCGCTGAACCAGATGTTTGACAATGGCAAGGCCAAGGCCGGTGCCACCAACCGCGCGGGAACGGGCGGTATCGACACGGTAAAAACGTTCGGTCAGGCGCGGCAGATGTTCGCGTGCAATACCATCAGACCGGTCGCAGACCGATACGGCCATGATGCGGCTGTGGCGATAGCGCGCAAGGGCTGCTGGCGGGTTTTTCACCAGGTTCAGTTTCACATCAACGGTGCTGTCCTGGTGGCCATATTTGATGGCGTTTTCGATCAGGTTCTGGAAAACCTGGATCAGTTCCTTTTCCTCGCCAATCGTGTGGGTGTCTTCCAGGTTGGATGTTACCCGGATCGCCATGCTTTTGGCATCCGCCTTGACCTTGAGGCCCGTTGCCACTTTTTCGATAATGGTGGTGACATCGCAATCGCTTGACGGCGGGGTATGTTCGTTCAGCTCGATCCGGGCAAGGGACAGCAGGTCTTCGACCAGGCTTTGCATGCGTTGTGCCTGATCGCGCATCACCGGCAGGAACTGGCCAAGGGCATCGGGGTCGTCCTTGGCGGGGCCTTCGAGTGTTTCGATGAAACCCAGCAGCACCGAAAGCGGGGTGCGCAATTCATGGCCGGCATCGGCGGCAAAATCGGCGCGCATCTGTTCGACCTTGCGCAGTTCTGTCAGGTCGCTAAAGGACAGGACAAAATTGCGATTGCCGGTTTCGGCAGGCAAATGGGCGGTCAATACGTCGAAATGGCGCTGGGCGTCGCTGGCAAGCACAAATTCGGTATGCTGCATTTTGCGCCGGCCCGAAGACACCATATCAAAGGCATCCAGCAGGATGGGATCACGGATAAAGCGGGTCAGGTCATAGCCGGTTTCAAGGTTGTGAAACAAAGACTTGGCCGCCTGGTTAAAGCCGGTCACCGTGCGCTGGCGGTTCACCATCACCACCGGGTTTGGCAGGTGGTCAAGGATTTCGGCATCGGTGCTGGTTTGGGCTTCCAGGTCCAGGATGCGTTCGCGAAAGGCCGTTGTCACCTGGGTATAAAGCGATGAAAGCTCGGCTGCGGCCTCGAATGTCAGGCGCTGCGGCGGGGTGCCGCGAAAATGATCCCGCAGGGTGGCGGCATAGCGGGCAACAGCGCGCAGATCCTTGAAATAAATGCGCAGCAGGCCGACAATGCCCAGCCATGATGCACCCGCAGCAACCACGGCAAGCCCCCAGGCGATCTGGTCGGACGCGGCCAGCAATACCAGAATGGCAGCAGGCGGAATGTTCAGTGCGAACGCTGTCGCAAGCAATTGCCGAAAGCCCAAGAGGTTCTCCAGATCAAAGCGGCGGCATCAAATAGAGCGAGATAAATTTTGCCTAACATGATGATGTCAGAGCGAATATCAAATCAACTTTAGATGACAGTTTTCAATTCATTGAAAACTATCGGCTTTTTCATATGAAAAATGCCGCCTCGTGCAAAAACGGAGCGGCATTTGACGGAGTCGCACTGTAATTTATACGATTGGCCTTAAAGGATGCTTGCACCTTCATCAAATGCCAGGCGCGGGCTGCGGGCAAACAGTTTGGCGGCATCGCCATAGCCGATATTGACCATGAAATTGGTTTTAACAGCCGTGCCAGCGAAAAATTCGCGATCAACACCCTCAGCATCAAAGCCCGACATCGGCCCGCAATCTAGGCCAAGGCTGCGCAGGGCTAAAATCAGATAGGCGCCCTGCAGGCTGGCATTGCGAAAGGCGGTTGCCTTGATCAGCTCGTCATTGCCAGCAAACCAGGAACGGGCATCGGCATGGGGGAAAAGCTGCGGCAGTTTTTCGTAAAATTCCATGTCCTGGCCGATAATGGCGGTTACCGGGGCTTCCATGGTTTTGGCGCGGTTGCCTTCGGCCATGAGCGGTTCAAGGCGGGCTTTGGCGTCTTTGCTTTCGACAAAAATCACGCGCATCGGTTCGCAATTGGCGCTGGTCGGGCCCATCACGGCCAGGTCCCATGCCTGTTGCAACAGGGCGCGGTCGACCTTTTTATCCTGCCAGCCATTATGGGTGCGGGCATCGTTAAACAGGATATCGAGGGCTTTTTGATCAATCATTTTGAAAAACTTTCTGGATTGTTCAGGGTTTAGGGTCTGCACCCTATTGCCAGCAGCCTAGGCAAATAACATGGCAATGAGAAGGCCCGACTTGGCGCAAGTCATTTTGATGGATCGCCATTCTGATGTTGCGCCCCTGTCGGCGCCAAACTTCAACGGCGTTATCACGGCAACGGTTGGCATTGCTTTCTTTGCACTGGTAATCGTGATGGGGATGGCGATGGGCCGGGTATGGGATCAATCCCGGGTATTATGCGTTATGATGCCCGTGGTAAGGCAGTTTGCCCGGCGATATCTGGCCGATCAGGTGGTGTTTTGCCGGTTTTGCGATGTGATTAGGCCGGTTTTGGGCCGCAAATATATGAAATGCAGCGTAAAATTGGCCAATATGTCGTCACGCATTGCCACAATATCGCGACAATGGCGATGTTTTATGTCGCCCGGACCGATGCACAGATCATTGAATGGCATGGATAAATAAATGCAGATCGATAAAAACAATTCCCGTTCCGGCCTGTGGGCACAGCCAAATCCTAAACGGCATATGGTGCGTGGCGCGCTTTTGATGGCAGCGACGGCATTGGCCTTTACCCTGGCGGCCCCGGCACAGGCGCAAAACGCGCAGAATATGGAAATTACCGGCGATGCCGCGCCACAGAAGGCTGCGGGATCAAATGAAGCCACCGCCCAAAAGGCGGTACCTTCTGCACCGGCTGAAGGGTCTTCCGCACCGAAAACCACATCCGGTGCGCCGTCACCGTCGACCAGCCCGGCGGCCACTTCTCCGGCAGCAGCGGAATCGGGTGTGACGGCGAAACAGGATGCCGGCTCATCGGCGGTGGTATTTATGTATCACCGTTTTGACGAAGGTGAATATCCGTCAACCAATACACGGGTGGATCAGCTTTCAGCCCATATCGCCGAACTTGGCAAATCGAAATACCATGTGATGGATGTGGGCAAGATCGTTGCCGCCATCGCCAATGGCAGCCCCCTTCCCGACCGGGCCATTGGCATTACCGTAGATGATGCCTATCGCACCTTTTATTCGGTTGCCTGGCCGATGTTTAAAAAGGCGGGAATGCCGGTTACGGTTTTTGTCTCAACCAGCCAGCTTGATGCCGGTTATGACAGCTACATGACCTGGGATATGCTGCGCGATCTGGTCAAGCAGGGTGTTACCGTAGGAGGGCATAGCAACAGCCACGCCCATCTTTCGGCCATTTCGGCGGCAGAGGCCAAAGCCGAACTGGAAAAATCGGCACAGCGTTTCAAACAGGAACTGGGTTTTGTGCCCGAACTGTTTGCATACCCCTATGGTGAAGCCAGCAGTGAGGTGCAGCAGGCCGTGCGCGATGCCGGTTATAAGGCTGCCTTTGGCCAGCAAAGCGGCGGGTTTGATAAAACGGCCGACCGGTTTTATCTGCCGCGTTTTGCCCTGAATGAACATTACGGGTCGCTCGACCGGTTTGAACTGGCGGCAAATTCACTGCCGCTTGATGTTTCCGACCTGACACCGGCGGATTATACCCTGACCCGTAATCCGCCTGCCTTCGGTTTTACCTTGCAGCAGCCGGCCAAGGATGTGAAATGTTATCCGTCCGATGGCACCGCCACCATGAGCCGCCTTGGCGAAGAACGTGTGGAAGTCCGCCTTGATGGGCCGGTCTCGCCGGGTCGCTGGCGCATCAACTGCACTGCGGGTGGACCGGATGGCCGCTGGCGCTGGCTGGGGATGCTTTATACCGTCCCCGAAGGGATCAAAAACCCCGGTTAAAACCGGGGAATTCCCTTATTTACGCATCATTTTCGTTTTTTCCTGATGAATAACGGCTATTGCGTGTTGAACCGCAACGCGCTAGGTTATCCACACTTCGATAACGTAAATAATGGCCATCCACAGTGCTAACAGGAAAAAACATCCTTTTAATCATCTCGGGCGGGATTGCTGCCTATAAGGTGTTGGAAGTCATCCGTCGTTTGCGCGACCAGGGGGCATCGATCCGTGCCATCCTGACCAAGGGTGGCGCCGAATTTGTCACGCCATTGTCGGTGGCGGCGTTAACCGAGAACAAAGTTTACCAGGACCTTTTTTCCCTGACCGATGAATCCGAGATGGGCCATATCCGCCTGTCCCGCGAGGCGGATTTGGTGCTGGTTGCGCCTGCCAGTGCCGATATTCTGGCAAAAATGGCGGCGGGCATGGCCAATGATCTGGCGACAACCGCCCTTCTGGCAACCAACAAGCCGGTTCTGGTTGCACCGACCATGAATGTTGAAATGTGGAACAACCCCGCCACCCAGGCCAATATTGCGACGCTGGAAAGCCGTGGCATTTTGCGCATTGGCCCGGCGGGCGGTGATCTGGCCTGTGGGGAAACCGGTACCGGGCGGCTGGCCGAACCTGCCGAAATTATTGCTGCCGTGCAGGATTTTTTCGCCCGCCAGGACGGGCCAAAACCATTGGCTGGAAAAAAGGCCGTTGTAACCAGCGGCCCGACGCACGAACCGATTGACCCGGTGCGCTATATTGCCAACCGGTCATCAGGCAAGCAGGGCCATGCCATTGCCGCCGAGCTGGCGCGTGCCGGTGCCGATGTGACGCTGGTTTCCGGCCCGGTAAACCTGCCCGACCCTGTTGGTGTCAATGTGGTTCGGGTGGAAACCGCGCGCGACATGCTGGCATCGGTGCAGGCGCAAATGCCGGCCGATATTGCAATTTTTGCCGCTGCTGTGGCCGATTGGCGCGTTAAGGACCAGGCCGGACAGAAGATAAAGAAAACCGGTGATGGGGCATTGCCGGTTCTGCAATTTGCCGAAAATCCCGATATTCTTGCCACCATCAGCCAAAGCAGCCCGACACGCCCGGCGCTGGTGGTGGGGTTTGCCGCCGAAACCGAAAATGTTGTTGAACATGCGCGTGCCAAACGGGCGCGCAAAGGGTGTGACTGGATTTTGGCCAACAATGTTGCGCCTGATACCGGCACCTTTGGCGGCGAAGACAATGAAATTCATCTGATTGCCGGTAATGACACAACAGGCGACGAAGTTTGGCCGCGCCAAAGCAAGGTTGCGGTGGCAAGAACCCTTGTCGCCCGTATTGCACGGCATTTTGATACGTAAATAGAACCCGGAATATGACGCGGTGCTGCTGTATGTGGTGCCCGGAAAATACAAGACGAAACAGGATTTATGAATGACGACGCTGTCTGTTGATTTGAAGGTTTTGGACCATGGCCGTGATTTGCCCCTGCCGGCTTATGCGACGGCACAGGCGGCTGCGGTTGACCTGGTTGCGGCCATTGGCGCGGAAGTGGTGATTGCACCGGGCAAACGCGCCATGATCGAAACCGGTATCGCCATTGCCCTGCCCGCCGGGTTTGAGGCCCAGGTTCGCCCGCGTTCGGGGCTGGCAGCAAAAAACGGTGTCACGGTGTTAAACAGCCCGGGCACCATCGATGCGGATTACCGCGGCGAGATCAAGGTGATTCTGGTTAATCTGGGCGATGAACCCTTCCGCATCGAACGCGGAATGCGCATTGCGCAAATGGTGATTGCACCGGTGACCCAGGTGGGTTGGAACGTGGTGGCAGAGCTTGATGCCACGCAGCGCGGTGAAGGCGGTTTCGGGTCAACTGGCGTTGCCTGACCCGACAACCCGAATGGATGTTCAGCGCAGATATCGGGGCTGCGATGACAGGCATAATCGAGGGGAGCAAACGAGAGACGATGCTTAAACTTTCAAAGAAAATGCTGTTTGCCATCGAGGCTGTGGTGGACATTGCCTATAACGCCGCAGGTGAACCGGTTCAGAGCCGTGATATCACCGCACGGCAGGGGATTCCCAAACGCTATCTGGAGCAGACCCTGCAGCAACTGGTGCGCGCCGATATCCTGACCGGCGTGCGCGGGCCGCGCGGGGGCTATCGTCTGGCGCGTGAACGCCGCCGCATTACCCTGGCCGATATTGTTTCCGTGATCCGGTCGATGGAAACGTCGGATGACCCGATTGAGGATCCGGCTGGATCCCCGCTGGGCAAGGAAGTGGTGCGACCGCTGTGGCGCGAGCTTCAGGAAACCATGATGAAGCAGCTTGAACATATTACGGTCGAAGATCTGTGTAACCGTGCACGCGATGCCGGATTACGCAGCGGCATCGAAGAATCACCGGACTTTATCATCTGATTTTTCCGGCTGACCGGTGCTGTGTGATATATTCAAACCACAGGAAAGTTTCGCAAATCGGTTTGATTGCACATTTGCGAAATTGCGTGCCGGCAGCGAAAAAACGTAAATATTCCTTGTCGCCCCTTTGACTTGGGGTAAACTCGGGATAAATACAAATACAATATGTGTTGATTTGTAATGCACACAAAAATGCGAGGAAATCATGACTGAATTTCGCGGCAAGATTTATGACAGCATCATCGATACCGTCGGTGCCACGCCGCTGGTTCGCCTTTCGCGTATCGCGGATGCCGAAGGTGCCAAGGCAGAGATTCTGGGCAAGCTGGAATTTTTCAATCCGCTGGCTTCGGTCAAGGATCGCATTGGTCTGGCCATGATCGAGGCAGCCGAAAAAGAAGGCCGCATTAAACCGGGTGCGACCCTGGTCGAACCGACCTCGGGCAATACCGGTATTGCGCTGGCATTTGTTGCTGCTGCCAAGGGTTACAAGCTGATCCTGACCATGCCTGAAAGCATGTCGCTTGAACGTCGCAAGATGCTGATGCTTCTGGGTGCGGAAATTGACCTGACCCCGGCTGCCAAGGGCATGAAGGGTGCAGTTGCCCGCGCCGAAGAACTGACCCAGGAAATTGAAGGGGCAATCATGCTCCAGCAGTTTGACAACCCCGCCAACCCGGAAATTCACCGCAATACCACCGCACAGGAAATCCTGAAGGATACCGGCGGCAAGGTTGATATCTTTGTTGCCGGTGTTGGTACGGGCGGTACGCTGAGCGGTGTTGCCAGTGTGCTGAAGGAACAGAATCCTGGTGTGCAGATCATTGCTGTTGAACCCGAAGACAGCCCGGTTATTTCCGGTGGTGCGCCTGGTCCGCACAAAATCCAGGGCATTGGCGCGGGTTTCATCCCCGGCAACCTTGATACCAAACTGATCGACAAGGTCATGACGATTGGCAACGAAACCGCGTTTTCGACCGCACGCAAGCTGGCCTCGCTTGAAGGCCTGCCGACGGGCATTTCGTCGGGTGCGGCGGTTGCAGCGGCCATCGAACTGGGCCAGATGCCGGAAAATGAAGGCAAGCGTATCGTCGTGATCATTCCGTCCTTCGCGGAACGTTATCTCTCGACCCCGCTGTTTGAAGGTCTTTAAGCCATTTTCTGGCTTATATAATTAACTGAGAGAAGGCCCGGAGACTTGAGAGTTTCCGGGCCTTTTTCGTTCTATTGTGGTTGTTCGGGAAACAGGCCTGGCATCCACTTTCCGGCAAGGGTTGCCGGGAATGCAAGGCGAAATGGTGCTTTTGGGCTTTCGCTGGTCAGCACATTTTGCTGTTGCAAGACCGAGGTAACGCGCCGTGCCTGACGCTCGACAACATCAAGTAGGCCGGGAATATCGCTGCGCGGTAACTCCCCGCGATATAAAATTGCATCCAGGATGATATCAGATTTTGTCGGGAGTGCATTTGCGGCTATTTCTGCACGGGCCCATGATAAAATTCGTTCCCGCAGCCGGTTAGGTTCGACTAGTGCGCGCATAAATTTTACCTGGTCAATGGCTGTTTGCAGGAAGAATTCGGTAAAATTGATCAATGCGTTCTGACTTAAGTGACCACGACCATCAAGATCACCCTGTCGTATCTTGTCGCAATTGGCCAGGTGCCGTTTATATTCCGCTTCCTGTCGGGCAAGACCGCGCGCCACCGACCATATTGCCCCCGTATCAAGGTTTTCAAGCAACATGGCATGGGTCATCAATCTCGTGACACGACCATTGCCGTCGAGAAATGGGTGAATCCATAAAAGGCGATGATGGGCTGCTGCTGAGGCGAGGACTCTGTTTGTGCGATTTAAGTGACTATAAGCGCTGGAAAAACGCTCCAGAAAACGTGGAATTGCACCGGAACTAACGGGAATATGTCGTCCAACCTGCACATCCCGATCACGAAAAGCACCAGGGACCACAGATACTGTTTCCCCGGTTTGTGGATCAGTTGTTGAAAGCAGGTCAGCAGGCAGTAATTCGCAAAATCGTTTATGTGTTTCGATTAAGCCTTCAGCGCTGGAGGTGCGCCCCGAAAGGCCTCCATCATCAATCCATTTTTGTACCGTGATATGCGCTTTTGCTTCGAGCTGTAAGTCCCGCTTACGGGCATCAGTGCTGTAATCGTCTTGCAACGCACGTTCAATATCAACAGGGTGGGTGTTGTGACCTTCGATCAGGTTGCTGTAATAGCAGTTCATTGATCGCACCAGATTGGCCAGTGATGACACAATGTTTTGTGGCAGGCTGCTTTTGAAGGCTGCTGATTCTGCGGTGAGTTCCATCGCGAGATCAATCAGGTCTTCCCGGCGTCTTGCACTTTCGGAAACAAGCATTGGTTCCATTAAACCAACAACTTCACCTCGATCTTCTGCCATGTGAATGTCCGCTTTTATGACCGGTAAAAAATCATGATTTTTCTTTATATCACAATGGATTGATGTGGTTAACAGTTATTGACATGTCCGTCATTATGTCCGGCTAAATGTCCGGTTGGCAGATATTTTATAAATACATTTGTTTTGCAATTTTGTGATTGAGCGATAGGGCCTCGCATCCTATCTCTTGGTAAGTAACCTGAGAGGCCCAAAAATGGATTTTGACTTCAGTGACAGCGAAATACAGCGTTATGCCCGCCATATCGTTTTGAAGGATGTGGGCGGCACCGGTCAGATGAAGCTTAAAACCGGCAGGGTGCTGGTGGTGGGGGCTGGCGGGCTGGGGTCGCCGCTGGCGATGTATCTGGCGGCGGCCGGAGTTGGCACCATTGGCATTGTCGATGACGATATTGTCGAACTTTCCAACCTGCAGCGCCAGATCGCCCATGGTATGGATGACCTTGGCACGCCCAAGGTCGAAAGCGCACGCCAGACCATGGTCAATATGAATCCCGAAGTTACGGTTCAGACCCATCAGATGCGGTTGAATGCGCAAAATGTTGTCGATCTGATTTCGCAATATGACGTGATTGCCGATGGCTCGGATAATTTCGAGACGCGGTTTTTGCTTAATGATGCCTGCTATTTTGCCGGTAAAACCCTGGTCAGCGGGGCGGCATTGCGCTTTGACGGGCAGGTTTCAACATTTAAGGCCCATCTGGGCGCCCCCCATCCGTGTTATCGTTGCATTTATCATGCTCCGCCCCCGCCCGATGCCATTCCGTCCTGTTCGCAGGGCGGTGTTTTGGGCGCAGTTGTGGGCACGATTGGCGGTTTGCAGGCGACTGAGGTTTTGAAGGAACTGATGGGCATAGGCGATAGCCTGAGTGGCCAGTTGGTGATTGTGGATGCCCTGGCGGCAAGCTTTCGTAAAATTCGCGTCCCGCGCGATCCCGGTTGCCCACTTTGTTCTGAAAAAGCAACAATCAAGGATTTAAGCTGCCATGAGCACTGATATCAGCCCCACAGCATCTGTTGCGAAATTGTCGCTGGTGGTGTTTTCCGGCAGCTTTGAAAAAGTTCATTACGCTTTGGTAATGGCAAGTGCTGCCCTGGCAACCGGGCGCGATGTGACCCTGTTTTTCACCATGGAAGCCAGCCGCACCCTGCTGGCCCCGTCTGGCTGGCGGCATTTACGCCCGGACGCGCATGGGGCCACCGCCACCAGCCTTGATTTTGGCTATGCCGAACGCGGTGTTGCCACGTTTGAAGAGCTGCTTTCGGCCTGTGGGGAACTGGGTGGCAAATTTATGGTGTGCGAAATGGGCCTGCGCGCCCTAGGCCTTGAAAATGAAAAACGTCGTGATGATCTGACGATCGAGGTGGGTGGCGTGGTGACATTTTTAAATGATGCCCGCCAGGGCGGTGAAATGCTGTTTATCTGACGGTCTGTTTGACCTGAACTGGCAGGAGCCTTGGGCGGACAGCGGCCGTGTTTTGCCGTGCCGGTTAGTTGCTCGCCAGGATTTTAATGCCCAGCCCGGCCAGGCAAACCCCAACCCCGCGTTCGATCCAGCCCTTTACCCGTTCAATGCGTGCCTGAATTGCCGGCAGGGTTAAGGCCAGGGCAACGATCGCAAACCACAGCATGTGGCAAAGCGCGATAAATACCCCATAACCGATTTGCAGCATCGCGCTGCTGTCGCTGGAAATAACCTGGCTAAACAGGGACACGATAAACAGCATGGCCTTGGGGTTTAGGGCATTGCAGGCAAAACCGCCCCAAAAAGCCGATGACAGGCCCTTTTGTGCTGCTGCCTTTGGGCTGGTATTGCCGTTTTCGGGCGTTGCATGCGGCGTGCTGCCCTGAAGGCCGGAATGATCGGCATTTACCTGTGCAAGCGCCGGGCGATTGCGGCGTTTGAGGATTTTTGCCAGATCGGGCAGAAAGGCGCTGATGCCCAGCCAGATCAGATAGCTGGCCCCAAGAATGCGGATGGTATTTAGCACCCAGACATTATTGGCGAAAATAACGCCAAGGCCGATCATGGTGTAAGTCACATGCACCGAAATGCCGGTGCCAATGCCAATAGCACATAAAACCCCCGCCTTGCGCCCGCGTGACAGGGCAATGCGGGTGACCATCGCAAAATCCGGGCCGGGGCTGATGACCGCAAGAACAGTGATCACGGCGACAGCGAGGATTTCGACAGAGACACTATCGGGCATTTTGATTTTCCTTGAACTGTGAGAAAATCCATTATTGTGGTGAAATATCTGCCGGAAAATCGAAATTAAGTGGGATTTATGGTGAATAATATTCACATAAAACGCGGGTTTTTGCCGTTGGCATCCCTGCCCGCCTTTGAGGCCGCAGCACGCCATCAAAGCTTTTCGCGCGCAGCCGAGGAATTGAACCTGACCCATGGTGCCATCAGCCGGGCGGTGGCGCAGATCGAGGATCGATTGGGTGTTGACCTGTTTGTGCGGCGAAACCGCCGGGTTTACCTGACGCGTGCGGGGCAGCGCTTGTTGCTGACAGCCAGTGAAATGTTAAGCGCGCTTGATCGCACGGTAGAGGAAATCCACCGGCATGATGTGCATTCGCCGATCCTGTCGGTGTCGTGTGAACCCAGCCTTGCCATGCGCTGGTTGATGCCGCGTCTGGGCCGATTTCGCGAGGATAACCCCGATCTGAATGTTGAAATGCATATGGCGGGCGGCCCGGTGGATTTGCTGGCATCGGGATATGACATTGCCATTCGCCGCCAGGATTTTGGCGTGCCGGATGATTATGTTGTCACCCCGCTTTGGTCGGAATTGGCCGGTCCGGTCTGTGACCCGGATTGCTGGCAAACCATTTTGGCCCGTGATTTGACCAATGCCCGCTGGCTTCACAGCCGCACCCGCCCCGAAGCCTGGGATATCTGGAAAAAAGCCAGTGGATTTGATGGTCGCCCGGCCAGCGAACAATATTTCGATCATTTCTTTTTTGCCCTGCAGGCTGCGGTGAACCGGCTGGGCACGGCCATTGGTTCGCTGCCGCTGGTGATTGATGATCTGGCGGCGGGGCGGCTGTGCGCGCCGATGGGCATGGCACCAACCGGGAATGATTATGTGATGCTGACCCTGGATTCGCTGAAAAAGGATGGCCGTATTGCCCGCTTTGCCACCTGGCTTGCTGCGCAGTCGCACGAAACGGCGGAAATGGCAAACCACCTGTTTCCGCTGCCAGCTGCCAAGTGAGGTTCGGGGAATCGCGGTGTTTTTAAACGGTGTGATGTTGAATGGTTTATGGGGGCGGTGATTGGGCTGTTTGATCCCGTTTTGTTCAATCCCTGCCAGAGGTATAGACCGTTTTTGGTGCCTGATCGGTGCTTGGGGCGCATTGGCTGGGGGATAGAGGGCAGAAACCGCGTAATTTGGTGCGGTTAATGGGGCTGGAGTATTTGATCCGGGTGGAAAGCGCGGATATGCCCCCTTGTCCGGGGGCGGAACATTTTGGAAACAGGCAGCGTTTATGATTTCGGGTCCGTCGATGGGGAAACCGGAAAGCATGTTTGATCTGCCTTACTTTGCAACAGCGCGCCAATATTTTGATATTGGCATGATCGATCTGATTTTGCGGCTGGTGGCGGCCACCGTGATTGGCATGCTGATTGGCCTGAACCGCGATATCAATGACAAACCGACTGGCATGCGCACCCTTGCTTTGGTGTCGCTGGGGGCGGCGGTTGTGTCGGTTGTTGCCGTGCATTTCCAAGATCTGATTGATCATCCCGATGCCCTGTCACGGGTGGTACAGGGGATTTTGCAGGGTGTTTTAACCGGGATCGGTTTTATTGGTGCAGGTGTGATTATGCGCCAGCCCAAGGAAATGACGGTTTCGGGCCTGACAACGGCAGCCACCGTCTGGATTACGGCTGCCCTTGGCATCGCCTGTGCGCTGGCGGCATGGCATATCGTGCTGGTTGCCAGCGTGCTGACCTTTTTTGTCCTGATTGTTTTAAAGCCGGTGGAGCTTTTTCTGGTGCGTCTTTTTGGCGGGGATGTCCAATCCGTGCGGGAAGACGACTAGCCGCTGATGGCGAAACGTTTCTTGCCGTGGGTATATGAATGAAATGGCCGGAACGTATATGCCAAGCATGCGTTCCGGCCTGTTTTGTCATGGCAGCAATCAGGCTGCGTTGGGCAGACGGGCGATAACCTTGATTTCAAAGTCAAACCCGGCAAGCCAGGTCACGCCAACAGCCGTCCAGTTGGGATAGGGCTTTTTGCTGAAAATGCTGTTTTTCACTTCCATAATCGTCTCGAACTGGTTTTGCGG
The DNA here is from genome assembly GCF_002844375.1 of Thalassospira marina. Classification (NCBI taxonomy): domain Bacteria; kingdom Pseudomonadati; phylum Pseudomonadota; class Alphaproteobacteria; order Rhodospirillales; family Thalassospiraceae; genus Thalassospira; species Thalassospira marina. Next base: position 4,372,028 of record NZ_CP024199.1, read on the forward strand.
GTCGGTATGGAAGGTAGTGACATCAACCAGATCATCAAATGTCGCCCCGGCAGTGGCCAGGGTTGTTTCCAGCCGTTTAAAGGCCAGTTGGACCTGTTTTTTGAAATCCGGTTCCGGTTCGCCATCTTCAAGGCTGCCAACCTGGCCGGACACAAACAGAAGGTCGCCAGAGCGAATGGCAGCGGAATAGCCATGTTTTTCATACAGGGCGTCGCGGCCTGCGGGAATAATTGCTTCGCGTTGGGTCATGATTATAAAGTCCTTCATCATTTAAAGAACAGCCCGGCTGACGACACCGCATTTGTCATCCGGGCTGTTTTGACATACGGTGTGTATGTTAAATAATCGAAATACGAAGCGCATGTCAAATTAATATACGCCTCGTATGTGAATGGAGCTAAGCAATGGCCGCCAAAAAGCGCGCAGAAACCATGGCGGAAAACCGCGAAAAGCTGATCAATGCTGCCCGCAAGGCCTTTGCCGAGAAGGGGTTTGCTGCGGCCTCGATGGATGATCTGACGGCTGCGGCCGGGCTGACGCGCGGCGCGCTTTATCATAATTTTGGCGATAAACGCGGCCTGCTGGCCGCCGTGGTCAACCAGATTGATGGTGAAATGGCAGCGCGTGCACAAGCCATCGGCGCGCAAAAGGATGACCCGTGGGAAGGCCTTTTGGCGGAAGGCGAAGCCTATATTGAAATGGCGCTGGAACCCGAAGTGCAACGCATCGTGCTGCTTGATGGGCCGGCCTTTTTGGGGGACCCGTCACAATGGCCCAGCCAGAACCAGTGCCTGATGGCAACGCGCGAACTGGTTGAAAAACTGGTGGCCTCGGCCTTTTTAAAGCCGGTGGACCCGGAGGCCGCCGCCCGCCTTCTGACCGGCGCTGCCCTGAACGCGGCGCTGTGGATTGCCGCAAGCGAGAACCCGGCCGATATTCTGCCCAAGGCGATTGATGCCTTTCGGGTGCTGAGTACCGGCTTGCTGGCCACACCTGCGACCAGATGAACCCGATGATTGCGGGTTTTTCGTAATGCGCGCGGATGGCGGGTTGATCGGTTTATAAAAACCAGTCCCTTTGCCGATCCGGCGCGCAAGGGCGGGAAGGCCAGCATTATTGCCGTGAAGAGGTGCGAAAGATTGTGCCGGTCGGGTTATAGTTTTGGCAGACCTAACGCATCATGGACTGGTTTAGCGAGCTATCGGAAAATAGCGGATACCGGGTACGGGCATTGGGAAGCTGGTAGTGCCACCATTCGACATTATAAAATTCAAAACCAGCACTGATCATGATGCCAAGCAGCAGCAGACGGTTGGATTCCGCAGTTTTTGAGATACCATCCGCCCCGTGATAGGATTTGATATCCATTTCGTCAAAGCCGGTTCCCATATCCAGTTCCTTGCCGTTTTCGTCTAACAGCGTTAGATCAATGGCGACACCGCGGCCATGCGGTGATCCGATATCGGGATTGGCGATGAAATCGGCATTCGGGGTGTGGTTCCACAGGGCGCGTTGGGCTTCCTGCGGGCGAAAAGCATCAAGCAGCAAAAGCTTTACCCCCTGGCGTCGTGCCATCAGGCTTGCCTTTTTCAGGCAGGCGGCCGCATCCTGATGCAGGTAACATGCTGGCCGCGAATAAATCGGTGCCCCGGTGAAATTTCGATCGGTGGCGTAGACGATGTCGATTTCGACATCATATTCTTGCGGCGTAATTTCGACCAGCGCCATTGGCGGAGGCTCCCTGTTCTTGACGTTTACCGACTACATCAAAAAGATGCTGACCGGACAGATGATTAAGTCATCGCATAGCGCAGATCACGACATGGCGCAAACCGGCAGCGATGCAAACGGACAAAAGCCCGCCGGGCCGACGTTGCTGGCAATTGATACGGCATCCACATCGCTGGCGACAGCCGTTTTGGTAAATGGCGAAGTGCGCGGCGAACTGTTTGAAAAAATGGAACGTGGACAGGCCGAGTCGCTGCTGCCTTTCATTATGAAAAGCCTGCGTGAAGCCGGGCTTGAATTTGCCGATATTGACGGCATCGCCGTAACGGTTGGCCCCGGTGCCTTTACCGGCATGCGGATTGGCCTTTCAACGGCACGGGGTTTGGGCCTTGCGCGTAAAATTCCGGTGGTGGGTGTCAGCTCGCTTGAGGCGGTGGCCTATGGCGTCGATGAACGTGACCACCAGGGCCGCAATATCCTTGTCGCTCTTGATAGCAAAAGGACCGAAATTTTTGCCCAGGCCTTTGATGCGCGTAAAAACCCGATCAGCACGCCCGAATGTGTTGGCCCGCGCCAGGCCTTGATGTTACCGCCCCCCGGCCCGACCCTGCTGGTCGGGGATGGTGCGGCACGCCTGCTTGGCCCCGCAACCAGCAGCGGTGGTGAATTCTTTGCCGGAACTGCACCGGGCCTGCCCCGTGCGGGTAATGTGGCACGCATTGCCGCCGAACGCTGGCTGACGGGCAAAAACCTTGCCCCTGTTCCGCTTTATCTGCGTGCGCCCGATGCCAAACGCATGGATGAACTGGCCCAGGAAAAAGCTGCCAAATTGCAGGATGATGCCTGATCACCCAGGGGCATTGCCGTTGGTGAAAGCCAATCAGATAAAGGCTGATTGGGAATTACGCGGGGTGATTTGGCCCTGGCCCGTGTTGCTATTGGGCAGGAAGCAGATGAGCCGCGAAGTGGCAGGATTTCGGGAATTCAAAGATGACGACGGATGCATCCGGTATTGAAATTGTGACCCTGACGCCGGCATTTGCCGGGGTGGCGGCAGCCCTGCATCAAACCGGGTTCGACGATTGCTGGGACGAAAGCGCCATTTGCGATTTGCTTGCTGTGCCCGGCGCGTTTGGTTTGCTGGCCTTTGTGCCCGCTGGCATCGAATTTGATGGTGAGATTACCGCTGGTGACATTCCCCTTGGGTTTGTTCTGGTGCAAACCGTACTGGATGAAGCTGAAATCAACACCATTGTTGTGGATGGCAACGCGCGCCGACATGGTGTGGGGCGGCTTTTGATGCAAAACGTGTTTGCCCAATTGCAAAATCGGGCCAGCGCCCGTCTGCTTTTGGAAGTCGCCTGCGACAATGATGCGGCAATTGGCCTTTATACCGGGCTTGGTTTTGGAGAAATTGGCCGCAGGCGCGGTTATTACCACCGCAAGGATGGCCCGGCGGTGGATGCACTGGTTATGGAACGGGTTTGAACCCGGGGTTGCCAGATGATTTGAATTTTCCCAATTATTTTCATAAGCATATGAAATATTTGGGAAAATAAACCACATAAAGGGTGTGGTCTTGACCTTGAAATTGTTATAATATTCGGGCCGTTAAATGCGGTTGGCTTTCCTGGCCTCAGGGCTGTTCAACCATCTATTTTTTTCGGATTGTCAGCCGGTAAGTACCGGTAGCATCTGCCGATTTTGTCAGGTCCAGAACGTCGTCGCCCATTTCAGTTACGGAACGCGGAACATTTTTAAGCGGTTCGCCGTCTTTGAGAATGACTTCCAGAATTTGACCCGGTGTCATTTTTTCAAGTTTCAGACGCGTTTTGACAAAGGTCATGGGACAGACATCGTTTGTGATGTCTATTGTGATATCTGGCGTCAAAATCTGGCTGCTGCTGGACATTCCAACCTCGTAAATCAGGGCATCTGATCACGAGGTAACGTTATATAATGAAAACGGCAAGGTGTGCCGGGTTATTTTCGTGAAATCGGTCTTGCGACCAGGCGAAGATTTCTCGATATTTAGGCCACCAGAGCGTATGTAGCCTGCGGGCCTTGGGGACAGGCGGAACCGGAAACGAGAACAAGAGTATGTTGGCAGAATCAACCATCGAGCAAAAATGCATTGACGCGGGCCTGAAAATGACCGGGCAACGCCGCGTAATTGCAAAGGTATTGTCCGAGTCCGAAGATCACCCGGATGTTGAACTGGTTTATCGTCGGGCCACCGAAATTGATCCGAAAATTTCGATTGCCACTGTTTACCGGACGGTGCGTCTGTTTGAAGAGGCAGACATCCTTGAAAAGCACGATTTCGGCGACGGTCGTGCCCGTTACGAGGAACTGACCGAAGAACATCATGATCACCTGATTGATATGCGGTCGGGCACCGTGATCGAATTTTCGAACGAAAAGATCGAAAAGCTTCAGGAAGAGATCGCACGCGAGCTTGGTTACGAGCTTGTTGGCCATCGTCTGGAGCTTTATGGCGTTCCTGTTAAAGACGGAAAATGACAGTTTACTGACTGTTCACGCGCAATAGGTGTATAAGAAAGCCATCCGTGCTAGAGTGCGGGTGGCTTTTCACATTTTTGTTACGAGTTCTTAACAAAGCCTTCACTCGCTCTTGAGGATTTTCCTGCGCAAAATTGGCGCAGTCAAACGAAAGGGAGTTGCGATGAGCGACGTTCGACAGCAGCGATTGGAAGTCCGTCTTGCGCAAAGCGAAGCGGAAATTCTGGCCAGCCAGCGTTTACGTTACAAGGTGTTCTACGAAGAACGCGGGGCACAGCCGTCTGCTGAGATGATCGAATCCCAACGGGACTTTGACCATTACGATCCGATTTGCGACCACCTTCTTGTGATTGACCATGGCAAAGGCGAAGGTGCCGATGGTGTGGTGGGAACCTACCGTCTGCTACGCCAGTCTGTTGCCAATAAAAATGGCGGTTTTTACAGCGCCGATGAATACCAGATTGACTCCATGCTGGCTGCGATCAAGTCCGGCGAGATCATGGAACTTGGCCGTTCCTGTGTCGAGGAAGGCTATCGCACCATGCCGACACTGCAATTGCTGTGGCAGGGCATTGCGAAATATGTATTCGAACATGACATTAAGCTGATGTTTGGCTGTGCATCCTTTCATGGCACCGACCCCGACGATTTCAGCGATGTTCTGACCTATCTGCATCATAACCATCTGGCACCCGAGGGCATGCGCCCGCGTGCGGTTGCCGAACGGTATGAAAGCATGGCGCGCGCCAGCATTGATGCAATTGATGCCCGCCAGGCCCTGCGTGACCTGCCGCCGCTGATCAAGGGTTACCTGCGACTGGGCGGTTATGTCGGTGACGGTGCAGTGGTCGATCATCAGTTCAATACCACGGATATTTGCATCGTTCTGCCGACCGAAAAAGTCACCGAACGTTACTACAAGCATTATGAACGGACCGCGAGGGTATCGTGAGCTGCTATCCCTGTGCTGCCATCAGGCTTTTGATCTATGCCGTCCTGACACTGGTTTTGCTGCCGGTGCAGATGGTGGCACTGGCCCTGCGTCTCAAGCTGGCCGATGATTTGCCGCGGTTTTACCACGGCCTGTGCCTCAAGATCATGCATATCGAGGTGCGCTATAGCGGTGCGCCCCTGATGGAAGGCAGTGGCATCATTGTTGCCAATCATGCGTCCTATCTTGATATCCCGGTTCTGGGGGCAATGACCAAAGGCAGCTTCATTGCCAAAAAGGAAGTGGCAAGCTGGCCGGTATTTGGCCTGCTGGCAAAGCTGCAGCGCTGCACTTTTGTTGAACGCCGCCCGGTTCGCGCCCGTGAGCAGACCCTTGAAATCAAACAGCGCCTGGCCAGTGGCCACAAGCTGATCCTGTTTCCCGAAGGCACCAGCAATGACGGCAACCGCGTTTTGCCGTTTAAATCCACCCTGTTTGGTGTTGCCGACACCCTGCTTCCGGATGGATCGCAGGTTATGGTCCAGCCGGTTTCAATTGCGGCAACCCGCCTTGACGGGGCCCCGATGGGCCGTGATTTGCGGGCATTTTATTCCTGGTACGGGGATATGGACTTGGCGCCGCATTTGTGGCAGTTTCTCGCCCTCGGCAAGGTTACGGTGGAAGTGGTTGTTCATCCGCCGATGACGCTGGCGCAGGCAGGATCGCGCAAGGAAATGGCCCGCATATGCGAGTCGTTGGTCGTTCAGGGGCATCAGGCCGCGTTATCTGGTGCCAATCAGGGCGCACAGATACCGCTTCCGGAAGGCCGGCGGTCTGGCGAATTGATCGGTTGTTCCCCGCTGGCGATTGTTTTTGAAGATTTTCGCTTGTTTGGCTAGGTTCCCCAGCGCATCGCGATGTCGGCTTTTTTACCGTTCCGCCGAAAAACGGGTTGCATGAACGCAAAATTGTGCCACCTGATCTCAGATATCAAGAATGTTCGACACGCGGCGTGAGGTTCACGCCGCTTTCGGCGTATGAAACGAGCGGAAACGGATCATTAAAGTGAGCGCGACGAAAAAGCTTTTTGTGAAGACCTATGGCTGCCAGATGAATGTCTATGACAGCCAGCGTATGCAGGATGTGCTTGCACCGCTGGGCTATCAGCCGGTCGATGAAGCTGATGGTGCGGATATGGTGATTCTGAACACCTGCCATATTCGTGAAAAAGCCGCCGAAAAGGTCTTTTCCGATCTGGGCCGTATTCGCAAACACAAAAAAGCCAAGGAAGAAAACGGTACCGACAAAATGATCGTCGCCGTCGCCGGGTGTGTTGCCCAGGCCGAGGGCGCGGAGCTGATGCGTCGCGAACCGATTGTCGATATGGTTTTTGGCCCGCAGACCTATCATCGCCTGCCGGAAATGGTGGCGCGTGCCAACCGTGCGATTGGCAATGACCGCATCATTGATACCGATTTTCCGGTCGAGGAAAAGTTCGACCACCTGCCCGCCCAGGTATCGCAGCAGGGTTATTCCGCCTTTATCGCCATTCAGGAAGGCTGTGATAAATTCTGCACCTTCTGTGTGGTGCCTTATACCCGTGGTGCCGAATATTCGCGCCCGGGCATGGATATTGTGAATGAAACCCGCCAGATCGTGGCACAGGGTACCCGCGAAGTAACCCTTCTGGGCCAGAACGTGAATGCCTATCATGGTGCCGGACCTGATGGGGATGAATGGACGCTGGGCCGGTTGCTGCGCGAGCTTTCCGATATCGAAGGGCTGGAACGCATTCGATACATCACTTCCCATCCGCGCGATGTTGACGATGACTTGATTTTTGCCCATCGCGACCTGCCCAAGGTGATGCCGTTTTTGCATCTGCCCGTGCAGTCCGGCTCGGACCGTGTGTTGCAGGCGATGAACCGCAAGCATGACCGTCAGACCTATTTTGATATCGTCAAACGTCTGCGCGATGCTCAGCCGGATCTTGCGCTGTCGTCGGACTTTATCGTCGGTTTCCCCGGGGAATCGGAAAAGGATTTTGAAGATACCCTCGATCTGGTGCGCCAGGTCGGCTTCATTCAGACCTTCAGCTTTAAATACAGCCCCCGTCCCGGTACGCCGGCATCGGCCATGGAATTGCAGGTCCCCGAAGAGGTCAAGGCTGACCGTCTGGCACGCTTGCAGGCCCTGTTGGCCGAACAGCAACTGGCGTTTAACGAAAGCTGTGTCGGTAAGGAAATGGATGTTCTGCTTGACCGCACTGGCAAATTTGAAGGCCAGATTGTTGGTCGCAGCCCCTATATGCAGCCGGTTCACGTCAATGGCCTGACCGAGGCCGACCTGGGCCGCATCGTGCGTTTGAAAATTACTGCCGCCAAGCCTTTTTCCCTGGCCGGGGAACTGGTTGAAGATGGCGGTTCGGAAAGGAATGTTGCGTGAGCGCTACCACGGAAAAGGCAAAAGGCCCGATCAAGAAACAAAAACAGACACCGCTTGATACCGACCAGATAGAATTTACCGATAATGCCCTGTCGCAGTTGCTTTATGGGCCGCAGGCACAGAATCTGCTGCGCCTTGCCGAAGGGACCGGAACGGAAATTTCCAGCCGGGGATCGATTGTGGTGGTGCGTGGTGCCCCGCAAAAGGTAAGCCAGGCGAAATCGGTTTTATCACAGCTTTATGCCCGCTTGCGTGATCAGGAAATTGACCGGGTCGATGTGGAAACGGTCGATGCGGCCATTCGCCTGTCAGAACCCGATGAAGGCAACCCGTGGGATGACCCGGCAGCACCCGGTGCCAATATGTTTGGCGGTTCCGAACTGGTGATCCAGACCAAGAAACGCCGGATTTCGCCGCGCTCCAAACGCCAGAAAAACTATGTGAAGGCAATGCTGGAACATGAACTGGTATTTGGCATTGGTCCGGCTGGTACAGGCAAAACCTATCTTGCCGTGGCAATGGCGGTTCAGATGCTGTCCCAGGGGCAGGTTGACCGTATTGTTCTGTCGCGCCCGGCTGTTGAGGCTGGCGAGCATCTGGGCTTTTTGCCCGGTGATCTGAAAGACAAGGTCGATCCCTATCTGCGGCCGCTTTACGATGCCCTGCATGATACGCTGCCGGGCGATGTTGTGATCAAACGCATGGAACGCGGCGAAATCGAAGTCGCACCGCTGGCTTTCATGCGTGGCCGTACGCTCTCGCATGCTTTTGTTATTCTTGACGAAGCCCAGAACACCACCCCGATGCAAATGAAAATGTTTCTGACCCGTCTGGGGGAAGGATCGCGCATGGTGATCACGGGTGACTTGACCCAGATCGATTTGCCATCGGGTGTGAAATCTGGCTTGCGTGATGCGATGGAAACCCTTGAAAATGTTGAAGGGGTCGGCCGCATCAAATTTGACCAGCGCGACGTGGTACGCCATGCGCTGGTGACAAAAATTGTCAAAGCCTATGACGAGGCCGATGCCCTGCGGGATCGCATTGGCAAAAGTTATCGCCAGGGGCATGGCCCGCGTAACACACAAGAGATCTCCGGTGATGACAGCGCTGCTTGATCTTGATGTTGCCGTCGAGGCGGGAAACTGGAGCGATTCCGAACAGGAAGCCATAACCGGGGCGGTTAAAGCCGCCCTGTTGGCCGCTGCCGAAGATGGCGCGCTGTGGGACGAGGAAGACGAAAAATCACTGCTGGATCAGGTCGGCCTGATCGAGATCAGCGTGACGCTGTCTGATGATGCCAGTGTGCGCGAATTGAACCGCGATTATCGTGGCAAGGATGCGCCGACAAATGTGCTGTCATTTGCCGCCCTTGAAAGCGATGAGGATGCCAGCGATTTTGCCATGGCACCCGATATGCCCCTGATGCTGGGCGATATCGTTATTGCGCGGGAAACCTGCGAACGTGAAGCGCTTGAACAGAACAAGCCGCTTTTGCATCATCTCATTCATTTATCGGTGCATGGTACACTTCATCTTGTCGGTTATGATCATATGGTTGATGATGAGGCCGAACATATGGAGCAACTGGAGCGCCATATTCTTGCCGGGATGGGTATCGATGATCCCTACGCCCCAATCGAAGATCAGGATGTCGAAACAGGACAATGAACGACATAAGTGAACGCGACGAAGACAAGGACAGTATTTCGCCCCGCACCAGTGGGGATTTACATGAAGAAGCCGATGGGGCTTCGTTTTGGGGCAATGTTGCTTCGGCCATGGGGCTGCGCAAGGCCCGGTCGCGCAATGGCGAGGCGTCGCTAAGCGATACGCTTGAAGAACTTGCCGAACGTACCGAAGAAGACGACGAACCAGTTTCGCTGCACGAACGTTCGCTGTTTGAAAATATCATTGCGCTTCGCGATATGACCGCCGAAGACGTAATGATTCCGCGTACCGATATTGTCGCGGTTCAGAAAAAAATCACCCTGTCCGATCTCGTCAATGAAATGGTGACCAAGGCGCATTCACGCTTGCCCGTTTATGGCGATACGCTTGATGACATTGTTGGCATGGTCCATATCAAGGACGTGCTGGCCTGCCATGCCGCGGGCCGGGAATACCGGTTGTCATCGCTGTTACGCCGGGTTCTTTTTGTCTCGCCTGCCATTCGTGTGCTTGACCTGCTGTCGGAAATGCGGCTGTCGCGCACCCATATGGCGCTGGTGGTGGATGAATTTGGCGGCATTGACGGTTTGATCACGATTGAAGACCTGGTCGAGGAAATCGTTGGTGAAATTGACGATGAACACGACGTGGACCAGACCCCGAAACTGATCCGCCTTTCCGATGGCTGTTTTATTGCCGATGCCCGCTACGAGATCGAAGATCTTGAAGAAAAGCTGGGTTTCGGGCTGCTTGACGAAGAAGAAGACGAAGATATCGACACCCTGGGTGGTTTGGTGTTTTCGCTTGCCGGCCGGGTGCCAGCGCGTGGCGAGCTGATCGAACATCCGCTGGGGCTGCAGTTCGAGGTTCTTGATGCCGATCCGCGCCGGGTGCGCCGCCTGCGCATTCATTTGCATCGTCCCGATCCTTCCGACCCCTCTGCCCCTTCACTGCAGGAAGGGGAAAATTCTCAGGAATTGCCTAAATGATTGATCGCTTGGCCAAACGTGTGGCCGTTCTGCAAGGCTGGCCACGGCGTTTGACGTGGCTGTTATCCGGGGCGGCGGCAGTACTGGCTTTGCCGCCTTTCTTTTTTATTCCTGCCTTGCCGGTGGGATTTGCCATTTTGCTGTGGTCGCTGGACGGGGTTAAAACCCGCAAAAGCGCTCTGGCCGCGGGCTGGTGGTTTGGCACTGGCCATTTTGCCGCCGGGTTTTACTGGATCAGCCATGCTTTTCTGGTGCAGCCCGAAATTTATGGCTGGATGATTCCCTTTGCCCTGTTGGGGCTTGGTGGTGGCCTGGCGATTTTTCCGATGCTGGCTGTGTGGGGCAGTTGGCAATTGGGCAAGGGGCGCATTGCGCGCGCCTTTTTGCTGGCGTCTTTCTGGTCAATTGCCGAATTTGCCCGTGGGCATGTGCTGACCGGTTTTCCCTGGAACCTGCTGGGGCATATCTGGGCGATTGACCCGGCGCCGATGCAGTTTGCATCACTGGTGGGAATTTACGGGTTAAGTGCGGTGACGGCCCTGTTTGCCACCCTGCCCGCAGCCTGGATTGCCGGGCGCAGCGGCCGGTTTGTGGCACTGGGCGGTATTCTGATCGCAGCCCTTTTGTGGGGGGGCGGTGCCATTCGTTTGTCGGGCCTGCCTGATATGGCAACCGAACTTGCCAGCGCTCCGGCAGATGCGCCGATATTGCAGGTGGTGCAGCCCAATATTGCCCAGTCGGAAAAATGGGAAAAATCGCTTCAGGAAATTCATTTCCGCCAGCTTCTGGCCATGTCGCGCCGCCCGGCCGACATGGATGCCAGCCAGCAGCGTATTGTGATCTGGCCGGAAACGGCGGCGACATTCTTTTTGGAAACCGATCCCGGCCGACGGGCGATGATTGGCGATGTGCTGGGCCCCAATGATATCCTGATTACCGGCGCACCCCGTACCTTCCCGCGTGATAGCGAAGAATTCCAGGTGTGGAACTCGGTCGAGGCGATCGATGATCGCGGGGCGATTGTTGGCAGTTTCGACAAGTTCCATCTGGTTCCATTTGGCGAATATGTTCCGTTCCGCTCTATCCTGCCTTTTCCCAAGCTGACCGCCGGGCGCACCGATTTTTCGGCAGGGGCCGGACCGGCAACTTTGCATGTAAAGAATTTGCCGCCTTTTTCGCCTCTTATATGTTATGAGGTTATTTTTCCTGGTGCTGTTACCGACGATCAGGACCGGCCAGCGTGGCTATTGAATGTCACAAATGATGGCTGGTTCGGTCATAGTGCGGGTCCCTATCAGCATCTGGCTGCAGCGCGTTTTCGCGCCGTTGAGGAAGGCGTACCGATGGTGCGCGCAGCCTATACCGGCGTATCAGCCGTCTTTGATTCCTACGGTCGTCTCCAGAAGGATTTACCCCTAACCAAACAGGGAATCCTCATTTCACCCCTTTTGGTGGGGAAAAACCATACCACTGTATATTATTTGTGGCGTAATATACCATTTTACGGTATTGTAACGCTGATCTTCGTTCTCGTATTGGGATATCAGCAGGTTAGGAAATCCCCCGGAACGAAAAAATAGTTTACCGGACCGCCCAGAAAGTGTCCCCCATAAGAACAGGGCGGCAGGTCGGAGTGTGAGAAGGACAAGACGATGTCGCCGAAGGATGACAGTGTGATGATTGTAAAGAATACACGCGGTCGTGGCCGTGGCCGTACGGCCACTGGAAAGCCAAACCCTGTAGATATTCATGTGGGTTCCCGGGTACGTTTGCGGCGTACCCTTCTGGGGATGAGCCAGGAAAAGCTGGGCGAGGCCATTGGCCTGACATTCCAGCAGGTGCAGAAATACGAACGCGGTGCCAACCGTGTTGGTGCTTCGCGCCTTTATGATCTTTCCCGTGTACTTGAAGTGCCGGTTTCATTCTTTTTCGATGATATGCCCGACGAAATTTCGGCAAAATCGGTGCATGAACGTCGTGAAATGTCGGAAAGCCCGGATCCGTTTGATAACGATCCGATGAACCGTCGTGAAACCCTGGAACTGGTGCGTGCCTATTACCGCATCATCGACCCGGTTCAGCGCAAACGCGTTTTTGAACTGGTCAAGGCGATGGGTGTTCTGCCGGCTGCCGACGAAGGCGACAGCAAATAAGCACGCGATGAGAAAAAACGTCTGGCGACGTTGAAGCACTTTATCTTAAACGCATTCGGCATCCACACCGGATGCGTTTTTTTATGGAATATTCCGTTCAAAACCGAATGCATCGATTTTGGAATGGTTGTCTTCAAAAAAATTGCCACTAATTAATGGCAGAAGGCTTAAAAAGCTTGGGTCATGTTTCCAATTGGGATATGACAACCTGATGACGTGGACGGATTTGGACCGCTTGCCACCACGCAAAAAAAGGCTAAGTGGGCGCTGATCGATACGTTCGTATCACGGCCCTCCGGTCCAGTTTTTGGAAACTCCCTTTTCACCGGAGAAGGTTTATATGTCTCATAAAGAATATCTGTTCACGAGCGAATCCGTTTCGGAAGGTCATCCCGATAAGGTTTGCGACCGTATTTCTGACTCGATCGTTGATATTTTCCTGGCTGCCGATGCGGATTCCCGCGTTGCTGTTGAAACCCTGGCAACGACCAATCGTGTCGTTCTGGCAGGGGAAGTTCGCGGTCCGGCAAGTGTCGCCAATAACGAAACCATGATCGAGGCAGCCCGCGAAGCCATTCGCGCCATCGGTTACGAACAGGAAGGTTTTAGCTGGAAGACGGCTGAAATTTCCTGCCACGTTCATGAACAGTCGGTAGACATCGCCCAGGGCGTTGACTCCAAGGACAATAAAGACCTTGGCGCTGGTGACCAGGGCATCATGTTTGGCTATGCCTGTGATGAAACCGACGAGCTGATGCCGGCCCCGATCCAGTTTTCGCACCGGATCCTGCGCCATATGGCAGAAGACCGCCATTCGGGCAAATCGGCCATTTTCGGCCCGGATGCCAAAAGCCAGGTGACCCTGCGCTATGTCGATGGCAAGCCGGTTGGTGCAACGTCGGTTGTGGTTTCGACCCAGCATAACGACGGCGTCAGCCAGGATGACGTCCGCGCTGCTGTTCTGCCCTATATCGAAGCTGCCCTGCCGGAAGGCTGGTTGCCCGCGCAGGACGAAATCTATATCAACCCGACGGGCCGTTTTGTCATTGGTGGACCGGATGGTGATGCGGGCCTGACGGGCCGTAAAATCATTGTTGATACCTATGGCGGTGCCGCACCGCATGGTGGCGGCGCATTCTCGGGCAAAGATCCGACGAAGGTTGACCGTTCTGCTGCCTATGCAGCGCGCTATCTGGCAAAGAATGTGGTCGCGGCTGGCCTGGCTGGCAAATGCACCATTCAGGTTGCCTATGCGATTGGTGTTTCCAAGCCGTTGGCACTTTATGTCAACACCCATGAAACCGGTGAAGTTGACGAAGTGAAGCTGGGCAAGGTCCTGCGTGAATTGATGGATCTCAGCCCGCGTGGCATTCGCGAGCATCTTAATCTGTGCGCGCCGATCTATACGCCGACCTCGGCCTATGGTCACTTTGGCCGTCAGCCGGAAGCAGGCGGGTTCTTCTCGTGGGAGAAAACCGACTTGGTTGGTGAGCTGAAATCGGCATTTGGTGCCTGATCGTGCATTTGGCCCCGGATAGGTGATTTGCCAAAATCGCCAGACATGTTATGACGCGGGCGGTTCATTGAAACCGCCCGTTTCGTTTTTTTAACTGCCAGAAAAACCATGCGTAGCAACAGACCCATCCCGACCCCTGATCGCCCGAATTTTTATGGCCGCCGTGGCAGCCGTGCGCCCAAAGCGTCACGCAAAGTCCTGATGGATGATCTGTTGCCAAAGCTGACCATCGAATATCCCGACCAGGCCGGTATTGACCCGGCAACCTATTTCGCCCCGGATCGCAAGGAACTGTGGCTTGAAATCGGTTTTGGCGGTGGTGAACATCTGGCCGGGCAGGCCGAAGCCAACCCGGAAATCGGCATTATCGGCTGTGAACCCTATATGGATGGGGTCAGCAGCATGATCCGCCATATCAGCGAGCGGAATTTGGAAAATGTTCGCATCGTGCCCGACGATTCTCGCCCGCTGCTTTATAAGTTGCAGGATGCGTGCTTTGATCGGGCGTTTTTGCTGTTCCCCGATCCCTGGCCGAAAAAGCGCCATGCGGAACGCCGGTTTGTTGGCCCCAAAAACCTGGCTTTGCTGGCCCGTCTGATCAAGGATGGCGGCGAGTTTCGCGTTGCCAGTGATGACATGCAGTATATTTCCTGGACGCTGCAGCATTTGCATAACCACCCGGATTTTGAGTGGCTGGCCGAAAGCCCCGATGACTGGCGCATTCCGCCGGAAGACTGGGTAAAAACCCGCTATGAGCAAAAGGCCCTGCGCCAGGGCAAAAAATGCAATTACCTGCGATTCCGGCGGAAAGCCCGCGCCTGATTGCAATATCGCGTTAAGGCCAAACCGTGTGCCACGTGATTTTGCGAAAATGGTTTGGGGGATGCCAGTTGTGTTGTTGGCAGTCCTCGACGATATTCAAACAGTTTCCAAAAGGTCCTTTGATGTGTCGAAGGGCCTTTTTCTTTTGCCGATATTGTCGCCTTCAATGAGCCTTTAACCGGGTCCTCGGGGCTAAATAGAATGGGACAGGCAGGTATTTGGCATCCGATGTCTTTTGCCGAAAAACAACATTTCGGGTCTGACTCCCCCAAGTTTTTATTGAGAATGATTTTCATATGCGATATCTGTTTTATATCAGCGATATGGCATTACCTGTGCGAACGCCTGCAAAATGGTCGTTTGCTTGCAGGTTCGTTTCAAAGGTCAGGCTTGTGGCCCATTGGGATATCAATCAACTTTTTCGCAAATATCAGGTGCGATTGCGGCATTTCGTGCAGAAGCGCAAGCTGGCCTGGTACACTGCCGATGACATCGTGCAGGATACGTTTTTGCGTATTGTTGCAACGCCCACATTACCTGATGTGAAATATGCGCAATCCTATCTGTATCGGACGGCGCAAAATCTGGTCGTTGATCATTTCCGTCGCGAACGAATTCTGAAATTTGTGCCCGACGCGGAAAAAAGCCTGGAATTCATGGCCAGCGACGACCCCCTGCCCGATCAGATCGCCTGGTCACGTCAGGAACTGCGCCAGTTGCAGGCGGCCATTAACAAGCTTCCCTCGCCAACTCGCGAAGTGTTTGTTCTGGCCCGGCTGGAAGGCAAAACCTATGTCGAGATCGGCGAAAAGCTGGGCATTCCACCGCAAACCGCCTTCAGCCGAATGGTTCGTGCCCTGACCCTGCTGCGCGATGAAACCCGACCGGGCGAAAAAAACTGAAATTATCTTCGGATATGATGAAGGCTGCCTCGTCATAAGAAAAAGCCCTGCCATTTTTGCGGGTATTACGGGTCTAATTGTGGAAATCGGGACAGGCACATCATGGAACACAGCAGCGCGTTTTTAAAAAATGCACCGGCCGATGATGTCTCCGAACAGGCGATATACTGGTTTGCCCTGTTGCTTGATGGCGCGGAAACCGATCAGGACCGCAAGGCCTTTGCCCGCTGGATTGCCGCAGACGATGCCAACCGGCAGGCTTTTCTGGAAATCGAACATCTTTGGGCCGGGACCTCCAGCCTTGATATGTCAGCTCGAACGTCGCCAATCGGGCGGCGGGCCTTTTTGGGTGCCGGGCTGGCTGCTGGGCTGGTTGGGGCGGCTGGCTGGTATGGCAATGTTATTCCCCATCATCCCTTTGCCGATTTTTCGGTGCCAAAGGGTGAACGCCGTAAATTCACGCTTATGCCCGGTATTCAGGCGGAACTGGCAAGCCAGACGTCCCTGTCACTGGCGCGAAATGACTTGGGTCAAACCGGCCTCACCCTTCATGAAGGCGAGGTCTTTCTGGAGCATGACGGCACCCAGACGGGATTTTTTGTGGCAGCGGCGGGCGGCATGGTCCGCCCGCGTGAAGCAGCCCGGTTTGATATTTCCCATTATGATGCGCGCGCGGAAGTAATTTCAGCACAGGGGATGCTTGATGTATCGGCCGATGCGTCATCGGTCGGGCTTGGGCAAGGCAGGGGATTATCATTTGGTCCGGCCGATATGGGCGTGCCCTATCAGGTTGATCTTGCCATGCGGCTGGCCTGGCGGCAGGGACGGCTGGTATTTGTGGGCGAACGACTGGATCGTGTGGCGACCGTTTTACAACGCTGGCAGCCGGGCAAAATTGTGGTGTTGGGTGAAGCGTTAAAACAGCGTCCCGTGACCCTTGTGGTTAACCTTAATCGTACCGGCGATATTTTGCCGCTGATGGGCAAGGTTTTAAATGTCGAGGTCAATCAGATTGGCAATTATCTGACGATCCTGCGGGCGGCCTGATTGTTAGGCAGCAACGCGGTTTAGCTGCGCCCGGAATGTGTTTTATTGTCCGGCATTCATCTTTTTATTTGATAATAAAAATTATTCGCAAAAATAAGCCTGCACTTTCGGATATCACCCCTCCCGGACCGTCTCAGTAAATAGATCGCGATAATGCGATGCATTTGCATATGTGTTTGGGAGACAGTTAAATGGGTTATATGTGGGGAGAAGGCCGGGAACCGGTGCCGGGGGACATGGCACCGGGGCGAAGATTCGGCCTTTTGTCACAAAAACTGGCGGCCACGGCCCTATCGGGCTGCTTGCTGGTTGTTATGCCGCATGTGGTGCTGGCGGCATCTACTGATGTTGGCACGGCACCAGAAGCTGCAATAGCAACCGTAACCGCTACGGAACTGGCACAGGCCGTATCTTCCGATCCATCATTCCGGTTTGATATTCCGGCGCAAAAGCTGACATCGGCGCTGGTCGAATATTCCCGGATTACCGGCATTGATGTGGTTATTGATGGCGATCTTTCTTCCAACCATGTAACGCCTGCTTTCAAAGGCGAAATGACAGCAAACCAGGCGCTGGACAGTTTGTTGAATGGTACGGGCCTGACATGGCAGGCGCTTGATTCGCATACCGTTTCGATTGTTACCGTACATGTTGATCAATCATTGTCACCCGTTGTGACTGCGCCTGTGACGATTACCTCATATGCTGGGCGTGGTGTTGGTGTGGATGCTGATCCTGAAACTGTCTATGAAACACCGGGCGGGCTTTCTGTTGTGACGCGCGACGACATGCAAAAAGTTCCGGGGCGTGAGGCACGGGATATTTTTGGTCAGGTGGCCGGCGTTGATATTTCCAACGATGCTCGCGACCCGGGACTGACGGTTAATGTCCGTGGTCAGCAGGAAATGGGGCGCGTTAACGTCAATATTGATGGTGCCCGTCAGAATTATAATCAAACAACGCATGGGACAACGTCGCGTGTTTATGTTGATCCTGCGCTTCTGGCAAATGTGACGATTGATAAAACCAACATGAACCAGAGCGGCGGTGCCGGAACATCGGCCGGGATCGTAACTCTTCGAACCCTAAACACAGATGATATTCTTGATTTCGGCGAGGATTGGGGTGGAAAAGTTAATCTGAGTCACGGCACCAACAATTATAACTTTGCCGGTGACGCATCTGTCGCTGCGCGCGTTTCGCCCAAGCTGGATATTGCTGCAGCGATGAGTCGAAAAACGATCGGAAATTACAGGGCTGGTTCACGAAATCCGGAACTGTTTACACTGAGTTCCGGCAAAGAATACACCACCGAAAATTCGCGCCCGGAATATACGTTTTCACGCCACACGTCGGGATTGTTGAAAGCCAATATTCAGCTTACCGACGATCAGGAGCTGCATCTGGGGTATGTCGGCAGCACGGTTGATTACGCCAAGACCAGTGATGTGACCAACCTTTATACAGATTTCAATGAAACCCAGACTCATACATTAACTGCAAAACATAACTGGAACCCTGATTCGGAACTTATTGACCTGAATACCAATCTGTACTGGACGAGAACAAAAAACCATCAGAACCGGCCTGCGCGCTATAATAGTTCAGGGCGTGTTACGACAGATTCTTTCAGTACGGATTACACCCTTGATACTGCCGGGGCAGATATCGCCAATAGTAGTGACTGGTATCTTGGAAATTTGGCGGGCGGGAGTAGTTCTATTCGGTTCAATTATGGAACTGAATTTTTCCAGGATAAGGCCAAAACGGATTCTTCAACCGGAGGCGAAGGGGGGGCAGGCGAAGATTACCAGTTGGAAGGGTCTACTCCCGGTGGCAAACGGGATGTTTATGGTGGATTTCTTAAAACGACCTATGATTGGGATGAGATGTTCCAAGTGTATGGCGGCCTTCGTTATGATCGCTATCAGCTGGATGGTAACGCTTATTGGTGTGATACTGCTCATCCCTGTACAAGTGGCGGTGTGTCTTATGACGTAAATCTTTCTGATCAGAAGGTTTCGCCGTCCTTCGGGGCCAGCGTGACGCCCTTTGATGGTATTCAGTTTTTCGCCAATTATCGCAAAAACATGCGGGCCCCCACGATCGCAGAAGCAATGATCAAGGGGGAGCATATTGGTGATGTTGGCATTCCGTTTTATGCCAACGGCAATTTGCAGTCTGAAGAATCAGAGACAAAGGAAATCGGCGTCAATTTCAAATTTGACGATGTGCTGCAAAAGCATGACCGTTTCCGAGCCAAATTTACCTATTACCGGACCAAAATTGATAATTATGTGACATTAGGATATGTGCCGGAGCCAACAACGAATGTGAGTTGTATTCCCAGTCCATGTACTCCTTCTTATATCGGTCGCACTATTACGACTAATCAAGCAGCTGCAATGGTTAATTTGACTGATCCAGTTTACATTAACGGTTCCGAGTTCGATTTAAATTATGATGCCGATATGTACTATCTAGGCGGTACTTTGACTTTGAACGACGTTGATCTGAAAGGTAACTATAATCCTTTCGTTTTAAATACAGCATATGATGAATATGCGAATTACCAACTTGACGAAGTTAAACCGGCTAATCTGTTTAATTTGACAGGACCCATCTATGGAAATGGTGGAACGCTTTACGGTATTTATGCTCCACCGAAACGTAAAATAACCCTCGACGGTGGATTGCGGCTCTTTGACCAGAATTTGATTTTGGGAATGCGGGCGACCTTTGTCGAACCCCAGGATAACTTTGGTTCTTCCAATATTTCCACAGTCGTTGGCAAGTACTTCAGTTATCGCTTCTTCGATTTCTATAGCTCTTACAAGATCAATGACCATGTTGCGGTGCGTTTGGCAGTAAATAATTTTCTTGATGAGGCGTATGTCCAGGGATCCGGGGGGACCTATGCTGCTGCACCCGGGCGAACGGGAATTTTGACATTAAGCGGTAATTTCTAGCTTTAACTTCCAGTTGTTAAGCAGCTTTTTGCATGTGTGAGCCGGTCGGGGTTTCCCTGACCGGTATGCAGTGCTGAAATAACATAAGTAATTGATTTAGTTGAATATTTTAAAATATTTCTGTTGACGATAAAAGATAATGAGAGTCATTATCATTTTTATCGCCCCTTTGGTTGGGACGATGAACATCAACAGGAGACTTTTGAAATGACGATCAATATCGACCTGAACGCAGACGCATCCGGCAATGGTGTTGACCTTCACGGCGTGATTGAGGATTTCAACGCAAACTTTTCGCTGGGCAGCGGTAATCACGGCACGTTTTATACTGGTCTGCTTGACACTACATTGTCGTATTCTGGCACCCAGTACTACGTAGAAGATCAGGACAGCGGAAGCAGCTACACTGGTGGCGTTTTGGCAACTGCTGGTGATGATTCTTTTGCCTATGACATTTCTTCCCATACAATCACCGGCGATCTTGACGGGTTTTCCTTTGGTGAAAACCTTGGCTACAATGCCGGTTATACGGGTTATGAATTTACCGACTCATCTGTCGATATTTCCAATTTGGGCCTGTCGGGCACCGATACCAATGACGTGCTGGTCGATATTTATACCGGCAGCACCGATGCCCTTGAATCCGCTTTCGCGTCAGAAGGCGTTGCCATCAACGGCAGTGCCGGTGCGGACGTGATCGGTGGTTGGTCGGGTGATGACGTTCTGACCGGCAATGGCGGTGCGGACGTTTTTGAATTTGATGCCAGCGCCAGCTTTGGTGATGACACCATCACCGATTTCACAAATGGCAGCGACCTGATTGGTCTGGATTACAACGACGTCACCATCACCGGTGATTCCAGCCATACCGTGATCACGCATGCCAATGGCACCGTGACCCTGTCGGGCGTCGATTTCGCGACCATCGACCAGAATGATTTTGTCTAAGGCAAAATAAACCCGTTCCGAGAGGGCTAATCGCGGAACGGGCACTTGGTCTCATCGGGTGTCGCACACGGCAAAATGGGCGGCACCCATCCCCAGTTTACCGGCAAATCAATGGATCACCAATAGTTATGCTTTGGCGTGCCAGCGCGGCTGCGTATTCCCCCTCATCCTATTCATCATCCAGATCATCCGATGGTTCCGCTAAATCGGGTGCCGCTGGGGCATCGGGCGTTTCGGGCTCATCTTTGGGCCGGGTTATGGCATCGCTTCGGCGCGCGTTTTACTGTGTCGCCGCGCTTAGCGGTGTGTCCAATATCCTGATGCTGACCGGGCCGCTTTTCATGTTGCAGGTCTATGACCGGGTTCTGGCCAGCCAAAGCATGCCAACCCTTCTGGCGCTGATCATGCTGGTTTTGGCGCTGTATCTGTTTTTGGGAACGGCCGATGCCCTGCGTGCCCGTATGCTGGTGCGGATCGGCTGGCGCGTTGATGAACAGATTGGCCCCGATGTCATGCGCCATGCCCTTGCCCTGCCGCTTGATCATCCGGGTGCCGATGCAAGGCCGGTGAATGACCTGGATCAGATCCGCCAGTTTGTTGGCAGTGCCGGGCCGGTGGCAATTTGTGATTTGCCCTGGATGCCCCTGTTTATGGGGATCGTGTTTTTGCTGCATCCCTGGCTGGGGATTTTGGCGCTGGGCGGTGGTGTGGTTCTGATCAGCCTGACCCTGATCAGCGAAACCCTGTCGCGCCGCCATGTATTACGAATGACCCATCAATCGTTACGGCGCAGCACCCTGCTTGAAGCCGGGCACCGCAATGCCGAGGTGCTGCGTGCCATGGGCATGGTGCCGGCCTTTCTGGCGCGCTGGGCGATGGTCAATGATCGCTATTTGCAAACCAACACCAGCGCGGGTGACGTCACATCGACCTTTACCGCCTATATAAAAGTCATCCGCCTTGCCATGCAGTCCGGGGTGCTGGCGCTGGGGGCCTATCTGGCAATTTTGCAGGAAGTTTCCCCTGGGGCAATGGTTGCCGCCTCGATCCTGACGGCGCGTGCCCTTTCGCCAGTCGAACAGGCAATCGGGAATTGGCGCGGCTTTGTTGCTGCCCGTCAGGCTTATGGCCGGTTGGGAAAAATCCTGGGCTGCGATGGTAAATCTGCCGGGATCGCGGATATATCCCATTCCCGCCTCGCCCTGCCCGCCCCGCATCAGACTCTGTCGGTTCAAACCCTGGTGGTACAGGTGCCATCGGCACGGTTGGCCGCATCTTCGGGCAAACATGGGGGTAAACCAGGCAATGGCATGGGTAGCGGGCGTACCCTGTTAAAGGTGGCGCAACTGGAGCTTAAGGCCGGTGATGGCCTTGGCGTGATTGGCCCCAGCGGGTCTGGTAAATCAACCCTTGCCCGTGCGCTGGTGGGCATCGGGCATTGCCCGCAGGGCACCATTCGCCTTGATGGGGCAGAGCTTTCGCACTGGTCGCGCGATGATCTGGGAAAATATGTGGGGTATCTGCCCCAGGATGTGGAACTGTTTGACGATAGCATTGCACGCAATATCGCCCGGCTGGCGGCACGGCCAAACGCGCAAAAGGTGATTGCGGCGGCGAAAATGGCCGGTGTCCATGATTTGATCCAGTCCTTTCCCAATGGTTATGACACACAGATCGGTCCCGGTGGCATCGTTCTTTCGGGCGGGCAGCGCCAGCGCATCGGTCTGGCCCGTGCCCTGTTTGATGACCCGTTTCTGGTGGTGCTTGATGAACCCAATGCCAGCCTGGATGCCGATGGCGAACAGGCCCTGATCAAGGCGGTGGTGGCCCTGCGCGAACGTGGTGCGATTGTCGTGATGATTGCCCATCGCCCGCATATTCTGGCCTGCGTGAATTACGCCACCGTTATCCAGAATGGCCAGCAGGTTGCCTTTGGTAGCCGGGACGACATTTTGCGCAAAACCCTGCGCCAGGTCGGAGAAAGCGCATGATCCCCCCTTTCAATAAGCCCGGCCTTTCAGTGGCAGCACATACCCCGAATGGAAATATACCTGCCGGTGGCGGGGATACCCGTGGCGAGATGCTTCTTGGTGATGGGCAAACAGGTGTCAGTCTGGCGCTGGCATCGCTGCGTCGGCATATGCTGTTTGGGGCGGGGGCGGTTTTGTCGCTTTTTGCCCTGATGATGGTGTGGCTGATTTTTGCCAGCCTTTCAGGTGCGGTGGTGGCAGGGGGTAAAATCGTTGTCGAAAGCAATGCCAAGGTGGTGCAGCATCCCGATGGCGGGATTGTTGGCCAGATATTTGTGCGCGATGGCGACCATGTAAAAACCGGCGATATGCTGGTGCGCCTGGATGATACAAGGGCGCGTGCCAGCCTTGGCATTGTCGAAAGCCAGATTGATGCCCTTTCTGCCAGCCAGATGCGCCTTTTGGCGGAACGCGATGAACGGATCACACCCGTTATCCCGGCGATATTGGCGGACCGTCTGAACCAGCGCGATATTGCAGACCTTATTCATGCCGAAACCCGCCTGTTTGAAGCGCGGAAAAACAGCCTGATTGGGGAAAAGCAGCAACTGGAACAAAAGCGCCGCCAGCTAAACGAACGGATTGGCGGGCTGGAAGCCCAGAAAACAGCCAATATGGAACAGCACCGCCATATCATGGACGAGCTTTCGGGCCTCGAAATGCTGTTTGCCAAACAGTTGGTGCCCATCACCCGTGTCGCAGCACTTCGCCGGGAAAAGGCCAATCTTGAAGGGCAGCACGGCGAACTGGCGGCTGAGATCGCCTCGATCCAGACGCAGATTGCAGAAACGCAAATGGCGATCCTGCAGCTTGAACGTGACCGCCGCACCGAAGTTTTGACCGATCTTTCCGATGTGGAACGCCAGTTGGCCGAACTTAAACAGCGCCAGATTGCCCTGGTTGACCAGTTGCGCCGTACCGATATTCGCGCGCCCTATGCTGGCACCATTTATCAGATGCAGGTGCATAGCGAAGGCGGGGTGATTTCCGCGGGCGAAAAGATCATGGGTATTGTGCCCGATCAGGATGCATTGGTGGTCGAGGCGCGCACCCGCCCGCAGGATGTGGACCAGATCCATCCGGGCCAAAAGGCAATGTTGCGTTTTACGGCTTTTAACCGTCGCACCACACCGGAACTGGCAGGCGAGGTGGATTTTGTCGCGGCGGATTTGTCGCGCGATGAGGTAACAGGCGAAAGCTATTACCCTGTGCGTATGCATATCGAACCGGGTGAGCTGGCCCGGCTGGGGGATCATGTGCTGATCCCCGGCATGCCGGTGGAAACCTTTATCGCCACGGGCGAACGCACCGCCCTTAGCTATTTTATGAAACCCCTGGCCGACCAGTTCGCCCGCGCCTTTCGCGAGGAATGATCGCATCCCATATGCCGCCGTTTTCACAGGTCACTATATATAAGTGATGTGCGGCGGTTCTGGCATGGCGTTGCGCTGCACTGCTGGTGGTGGCGCGGATGGAAAAATGATCCGGCTTTCTGGCATTTATTTCCATTTGGCTTCGGATATCGGCAGGGCTGGATCGTTTCTGATGATAAGGGGCATGGCATGCATATATGCCAGCCCGGAATTTCAGGACCAGAAACAGGGTGCCAGGCAATATGAATAGCGAACAGTCAACACAATCCGCCACACCGGAAACCATGACACGGCTGGAACGGGTGAAAGCCAATACCCGCGAAGACCACCAGCAGATTGACAACATGGTTATGGCGATGAAGCCCTTTGACAGCCGGGCCAATTATGTGCGGTTCCTGCAATTGCAGCATGCCTTTCATCGGGTGATGAAACCGCTTTACGAGGCCGAAGACATTAACCAGCTGGTGCCGGGCCTGGCATCGCGCAGCCGGTATGACGATGTATGTGCCGATCTTGCCGATCTGGGTGCCGCTGGCCGGGAGGGCGCACAGGGCATGGCAGCCCCGCAAAAAGGTGCCGGCCGGATGGGCTGGCTTTACGTTTGTGAAGGGTCAAATCTGGGGGCGGCGTTTTTGTTGAAGGCAGCCGCGCGGATCGGCCTGGATGACAGTTTCGGTGCCCGGCATTTGCGTGCGCATTCGGATGGGCGCGGCAAACACTGGCGCGAATTTGTTGCGCAATTAAACGCACTTGAACTTGACGCTGCCGAAGAAGAAGCCTTCATGAAGGGCGCGCATGATGCATTCGACTTTTTCCACAGCCTTCTGCTTGATGATCAGCGGCTGGCCGCATAGGGGCGAAGGGCAGGCTATCCCTTGGTTGAATGCCGGTCTGCGACAGGATCGTCACTTGATTTCTGTGGAAAATGGCGTTATACAGCGCGCAAGCTTTTTGTAAAACGTAACAAAGAGTGGGCCCCGGCCCGCTCTTTTGTGCATTTTGGGGTATGGCATTCTATATGGCTGAACTGATCGGACAGCAGGTAAAAGACCCGCTATTGTCGCGGATCGCGGATATTATTGCACCGTCGATAGAGGCACAGGGCTTTGAACTGGTCCGTGTGTCCATGATGGGCAAGGACAGCCAGATCCTGCAGATTATGGCGGATCGCCCCGAAGGCCAGGGATCCATCAATGTCGAAGACTGCGCTGAAATCAGCCGCACTGTTTCGGCCCTTTTGGATGTCGATGACCCCATTTCCGGTGCGTATAACCTGGAAGTCAGCTCGCCGGGGATTGACCGGCCGCTGACCCGGCGCAAGGATTTTGATGTTTGGCGCGGTTTTGACGCCAAGGTCGAACTGGTGGTGGCTGTTGCCGGTCGCCGCCGTTTCAGCGGAAAGCTGGATGGACTCGAAGACGACGCGGTCGCCATGATTGTGGACGGCGAACGCGAACTGTTGCCGTTGGCCGATATCGCAAAGGCGAAACTCGTGCTGACAGATGAATTGATCGCGCATGTCACCGGCCCGCGCCGGTCTGACGACAACGCAGAATAGAGGTTGGATATGGAAGCAACTTCGGGAATGCCGCGGCCGGAGCTTTTGCAGGTCGCTGATGCTGTCGCCCGCGAAAAAGGCATTGATCGTGACGAGGTTCTTGGCGCGATGGAACAGGCCATTCAAAAGGCCGGTCGTTCGCGTTATGGCCATGAACATGACATTCGTGCACATATCGACCGCAAAACCGGTGAAATCCGGCTGGCGCGCTTCATCGAAGTCACCGATGATATCGAAAATGACTTCACCCAGATGTCGCTGGAACAGGCGCGTATTCGCGACGAAAATGTCCAGCTTGGTGAATTCCTGATCGACCCGCTGCCGCCGATCGATTTTGGCCGTATTGCTGCACAGACCGCAAAGCAGGTTATCGTCCAGAAGGTGCGTGACGCCGAACGTGAACGCCAGTTCAACGAATATCAGGACCGTGTTGGTGAAGTCATCAACGGTGCTGTGAAGCGTGTTGAATTTGGTAACGTTCTGGTCGATCTGGGCCGGGCAGAAGCCATTTTGCGCCGTGAAGAACTGATCCCGCGTGAAACCATGCGCCAGGGTGACCGGGTTCGTGCCCTGATCCTTGATGTGCGTCGTGAACAGCGCGGCCCGCAGATTTTCCTGTCGCGTACCCATCCGACTTTCATGGCAAAACTGTTTGCCCAGGAAGTGCCGGAAATTTACGACAATATCATCGAAATCAAATCGGTTGCCCGTGACCCCGGTTCGCGCGCCAAGATTTCGGTTCAGTCCTCTGACAGCTCGATCGATCCGGTCGGTGCCTGTGTCGGTATGCGCGGTTCGCGCGTCCAGGCTGTTGTCGGCGAATTGCAGGGCGAAAAAATCGACATCATCCAGTGGTCGGAAGATCCGGCAACTTTTGTCGTGAACGCCCTGGCCCCGGCTGAAGTCACCAAGGTCGTGATCGACGAGGAATCCAACCGCATTGAAGTGGTTGTTCCCGATGATCAGCTTAGCCTTGCCATTGGCCGTCGCGGTCAGAATGTGCGTCTTGCCTCGCAGCTTACCGGCTGGGATATCGATATCCTGACCGAAGAAGACGAAAGCGAACGTCGCCAGGAAGAAGCCCGCAAGCGCGCCGAAATGTTCATCAAGGCCCTTGACGTTGATGAAGTCATTGCCCACCTCCTCGTGGCTGAAGGCTTTACCTCGATTGAAGAAGTCGGTTACGTGCCGCTGGCCGAACTGGCAGAAATCGAAGGCTTTGAAGAAGAACTGGCCGAAGAACTGCGCGGTCGTGCACGCAGCTATCTCGCCGAGGAAGCCGAACGCCTTCAGGCCCGCCGTGACGAACTTGGCGTCGAAGACGATCTGGTCGAATTCACGGGCATCTCGCTTGCTGTTGCGGTTCAGCTTGGTGAAAACGGGGTCAAGAACCTTGAAGATTTCGCCGATCTCGCCAGCGACGAGCTGATCGAATTTGCCGGTTCTGCCGAAACCATTACCCTTGACCAGGCCAATGACCTGATCATGGAAGCCCGCCGTCGTCTGGGTTGGTTTGATGACCTGGAAGAAGAAACCGGCGATGCCGGAGCGGAAGGCGAAGACGCCTGATCGCTGATCGGAGGGGACCATGTCGCACCGTAAAGGCGGCAAGGAACGCGAGCTCCCGGAACGCCGGTGCATTGTCACCGGCGAAGTCCGGCTAAAAGAAGACCTTCTCAGATTTGTGATCGGCCCTGACAACAGTGTCTTTCCGGATCTTGATGAACGGTTGCCCGGACGGGGATTATGGTTGTGCCCGTCGCGGGATGTGGTAAATACCGCCTGTGCAAAAAATGCCTTTGCCCGGGCGGCACGGCAAAAAGTCGTGATTGATCCGGCGCTGGCAGACAGGATTGAAGCAATGCTGTCGCAAAAATGCGTTGATCTGCTGTCTCTGGCGCGTCGTGCCGGGCAGGCTGTCGCCGGATTTGAGAAGGTTCGCGCCCAGATAGACGAAGGCGCGGAACTGGTTTTGGCGGCACGTGACGGTGCTGCGGACGGAAAAGCGCGTATCGCGGCCAAAGCCGCCGATATACCGGTTTTCTCCGTTCTGGATGCTGCCGAGATTGCAGCGGCTTTTGGCCGCGATCACGCAGTACATGCGGCTGTTGCACCAGGTGGTCTGGCGCAACGCCTAAGCCGGTCACTACAGCGGCTTGAAGGATTTCGCGCAGCCTGAAGGCAGGCCGCGCCGTACGGAAGAACAGGATTGGCCGCCAGGCGACTGATCCCGCAGGAAATGAGGAAGTTGGACGGATTATGAGTGATCGCGATCAGGAGAAGAAGCCGCTAAGCCTCAATCGATCGAAGCTTGAATTGCGCAAGACGGTCGAGGCTGGGCAGGTGCGCCAAAGCTTCTCGCACGGACGGTCCAAATCTGTGGCCGTGGAAGTGCGCAAGAAGCGTACTTTTGAACAGAACGAATCCGGCCGCTTCCGCGAAGTGAACAAGGATAACGCGGCCAAGACCGAGACCCCGGCACCGGCACCGGCAAGTGCGCCGGCCGCTCCGGCTGCGCCTGCGGCACCGGCTGCTAAAAAACCGGCACCGGCAGCGTCCAAGCCTGCTGCCCCGCAGCGTCATAAGCCGAAACCGGCCCCGCAGCGCCCGCGCGCCAATGAAGACCAGGGTAATCTGACCCAGGGTGAGCGCGCAGCCCGCATGGCCGCCCTGATGGCTGCCGAAGAACGCCGCAAGCAGGAAGAAGCCGCAGCCGCCGAGCAGGCCCGCAAGGACGCCGCTCGCAAGGTTGAGGAAGAAGCTGCCCGCAAGAAAGCCGAAGCTGAAGAAGCTGCCCGCAAGGCGGAAGAAAAAGCCCAGGCAGAAGCCCAGGCCGCTGCACCTGCACCGGCTGCTCCGGCCAAGGCCGCACCGGCTGCTGCGCCGAAGTCGCGTGATGAAGATGCCGGAAATGCCCGTGATGCTTCGGCACCGCGCACCAAAATGCAGCCGCGTCCGAAACCCGAAGCCCGTAAAAAGGTAGAGGAAGAAGTCATTCCGGGTGCACCGGCAGAACCGCTGGTCCCTGAAGAGCGCCGCCGGTCGGCCCCGTCCGCTTCCAAGCCGAAAAGCCGCAAGGAACTGGACGAGGAAGAAGTCCGTTCGGCAGCAGCCCGCAAGCGCGCGGAAGAAGCCGAAGTTGCCGGTCGTGGCGCACGTGCGAAAACCGAAGACACCAGCCGCCGCCGTGGCAAGCTGTCGATCAACACCGCAATGAGCGGTGATGAAGGTGGTCGCCGCCGTTCGATGGCATCGATCAAGCGCCAGCAGGCCAAGGCGAAAGCCCGCAGCCAGGGCCAGCAGAAGCCGAAAGAAAAAATCATTCGCGAAGTTATCGTTCCGGACGTCATTACCGTTCAGGAACTGGCTAACCGTATGGCAGAACGTGCTGCTGACGTGATCAAATGTCTGATGGGTCTTGGCGTTATGGCCACCATCAACCAGAGCCTTGATCCCGACACCGCACAGCTTGTTGTCGAAGAATTCGGCCACAACATGAAGCGCGTTTCCGATGCAGACGTCGAAGAAGCGCTGGTTGTTGCCGATGACACCGACGAGCAGCTGATCTCGCGTCCGCCGGTCGTGACCGTGATGGGCCACGTTGACCATGGTAAAACCTCGCTTCTGGACGCCCTGCGTAAAACCGACGTGGTGAGCGGCGAAGCCGGTGGCATTACCCAGCATATCGGTGCCTATCAGGTGACCATGGCCAACAGCGCCAAGATCACCTTCATCGATACCCCGGGTCACGCCGCCTTTACCGAAATGCGTTCGCGCGGTGCCAAGGTTACCGATATCGTCGTTCTCGTGGTTGCAGCCGATGACTCGGTCATGCCGCAGACCATCGAAGCCATCAGCCACGCCAAGGCTGCCGACGTGCCCCTGATCGTTGCCATCAACAAGATGGACAAGCCGGGTGCCGATGCCAACCGCGTGAAAACCGAACTGCTGCAGCACGAAGTCGTCGTTGAAGAAATGGGCGGTGATGTTCAGGCTGTTGAAGTTTCGGCCAAGGCTGGCATGGGTTTGACCGACCTTGAAGAAGCCATCCTGCTGCAGGCTGAAGTTCTTGACCTTAAAGCCAACCCGAACCGTGTTGCTGACGGCGTTGTCGTTGAAGCCCGCATGGAAAAGGGTCGTGGCCCGGTGGCAACCGTTCTGGTTCAGCGCGGTACGCTCAAGACTGGTGATATCTTTGTGACCGGTGCCGAATGGGGCCGTGTCCGTGCCCTGATCGACGATCACGGTGCGCGCGTCCAGGAAGCCATTCCGGGTATGCCGGTCGAGGTTAACGGCCTGAACGGTGTTCCGTCGGCTGGTGATGACTTTGTTGTTGTTGAAAGCGAAGCCAAGGCCCGTGAAGTTTCCGACTTCCGCCAGCGTCGCATCCGTGAACAGCAGGCTGCCGCGATGAAGAAATCGGCGCTTGAAAACATGTTCACCAGCAATGGCGATCTCAAGGAACTGCCGGTTGTCATCAAGGGTGACGTGCAGGGTTCTGTCGAAGCACTTATTGGTACCCTGCAGAAGCTGGGCAACGAAGAAGTCAGCGTTCGCGTCCTTCACAGTGGCGTTGGCGGAATCAACGAATCCGACGTAACCCTGGCCCGTGCCTCGAACGCGCTGATCATCGGCTTTAACGTTCGTGCCAACCAGCAGGCCCGTGAACAGGCCCGCCGTGACAATGTCGACATTCGTTACTACTCGATCATTTACGATGTCGCCGATGACACCAAGGCAATGCTCAGCGGCATGCTGTCGCCGGAAGTCCGCGAGAAGTTCCTGGGTTACGCCCAGATTCGCGAGATCTTCACGATTTCGGGCAACAAGATTGCTGGCTGTATGATTACCGAAGGCACCGTGAAGCGTGGTGCGGGCGTTCGCCTGCTGCGCGACAACGTTGTCATTCATACCGGCGAACTTTCGACGCTGCGTCGCTTCAAGGACGAAGTCAAGGAAGTCCGCGAGGGTTACGAATGCGGTATGTCCTTTGCGAAATACAATGACCTTGCCGTTGGCGACGTTATTGAGTGCTTCGAGCAAGAGGAAGTCGCCGTCGAGCTTTAAGAGGCGATTGAAACTGATATGTCGAAGCAACCTGCCAAGGGACCAAGTCAGCGACAGTTACGCGTGGCGGAGGAAATCCGCCAGGCGCTGTCCTATGCGCTTGAACGTGGTGATATCTACGACCCGGAACTGTCGCGTCGTCCGATTACCGTGACCAAGGTTGACCTTAGTCCGGACATGCGCAACGCAATGGTATCTGTAACCCCGCTTGGCGGCGGGGATGCAAAACCGACCCTTGAGGCGCTTAAACGCCAGAAGGGTATATTGCGAAGCCATGTTGCCAACAGCGTGCATATGAAATATGTCCCGGCTTTGCGTTTTATCGAAGATACCAGCTTTGATATCTCCGATCATATTGGCGCGCTGTTGCGCGACCCGCATGTGGCACAGGACCTGTCGTCCGACGAGGACGCGGACGATTACGACAAAGAGGACGACTGATGGCGCGTCGGCGTCGCGGCAAAATTATCAGCGGCTGGCTGGCGGTCGACAAACCCCTTGAGATCACGTCTTCAACCGTGGTCAACCAGGTGCGTCGTCTGCTTGATGCGGCCAAAGCCGGGCACGGCGGGACTCTTGACCCGTTGGCAACCGGCGTTTTGCCCATTGCCTTTGGCGAGGCGACAAAAACCGTCGCCTATGTCATGGATGGCAGTAAAAGTTACCGCGTTACCCTGAAATTCGGGGAATCGCGCAGCACCGATGATGCCGAAGGCGAAGTGACCGCCACATCGGACCATCGCCCGACTCGCGAAGAGATCGAGGCCGTGCTGGGTGAATTCATCGGCGAAATTCAGCAGGTGCCGCCCAAATTTTCGGCGATCAAGGTAAATGGCAAGCGTGCCTATGATCTTGCGCGCCGTGATGAAGACGTGGTTTTGAAAGCCCGTCCGATTTTGATAAAAGATCTTCGTCTGGTTGACATGCCTGATCGCGATCATGCCGTGTTCGATGTAATATCGGGCAAAGGGGCATATATGCGGTCGCTGGCGCGCGATATCGCATTGCGCCTTGGCACTGTTGGCCACATTGCCGCCCTTCGCCGCACATCGGCGGGGCCGTTTGCGGAAGGTGATTCCATTCCCCTGCAGGAACTGCTGGAAATGGATCCCGAGGCGGTAATGGAAAAACTGCTTCCGGTCGAGACCGCGCTGGACGACATCCCGGCGCTGGCCCTGACCGAAGTCGAGGCGCAACGTCTTGCCAGCGGGCAGCCTGTCGGGCTGTTACCGGTGGTCAAACGCAGCGAACTCGGTACCTCCGTCGCCCAGGACGGGATCGTCTGTGCCATGCTGAACGACCGCGCTGTTGCGCTGGCCGAAATTCATGGCGGCGAAATCCGTCCGGTGCGTGTATTTAATCTTTAAAGGCGAAAGGATGCCTGATGTCGATTACTGCTGAACGCAAAACCGACCTGATCAAAGAATTCGGCCAGAAAGAAGGCGATACCGGTTCCCCCGAGGTCCAGATCGCAATTCTGACCGAGCGGATCAAGAACCTGACCGAACACATGAAAGAACACAAACACGACTTCCATAGCCGTCGTGGTCTTCTGATGATGGTTGGTCAGCGCCGTCGGCTGCTGAAATACCTGCAGCGCAAAAATACCGAACGTTACGAAGCGATTATCGCTACCCTCGGTATTCGCCGCTGATATTGACGCGCGGCGGAGTGGTTTATCCCTCCGCCGTCGTTTTTTTATTGTCCCGCGGACGGGGATGCACGGGAGCGTAGATCCAGAGTGGCTGGTCACGCCCGGTTTGTCCGGACCCATTAATTATGTCGCTGACGCAAAAGCCTCATAATTAATGTGTTCGGATCTCGTGTAAAAAACGCTTGGTCCGCAAGTAGGTTTGGAAGGAAGTAAAATGTTTAATGTCGTCCGCAAGGAAATGCAGTGGGGCAATGCCAAGCTGGTTCTGGAAACCGGCAAGGTTGCACGCCAGGCAGATGGTGCGGTTATGGTCACCTATGGTGAAACCGTTGTTCTGTGTACTGCTGTTGGCGCCAAGTCGCCGCGCCCGGACATCGACTTTTTCCCGCTGACCGTGAATTACCAGGAAAAGGCATTTGCCGCTGGTAAAATTCCGGGTGGTTTTTTCAAGCGTGAAGGCCGTCCGTCGGAAAAGGAAACCCTGGTTTCCCGTCTGATCGACCGTCCGGTCCGTCCGCTGTTCCACCCGCAATATCGCAACGAAACCCAGATCGTTTGTACCGTTCTGTCGCATGACATGGAAAACGATCCTGACGTCGTTGCCATGATCGGTACCTCGGCCGCGCTGACCATTTCCGGTTTGCCGTTCCTCGGCCCGATTGGTGCAGCACGCGTTGGTTACAAAGACGGCGAATACCTGCTGAACCCGTCGACCGAATCCATCAAGGAAAGCGCACTGGACCTGGTTGTTGCCGGTACCCGTGATGGCGTGATGATGGTTGAATCCGAAGCATCCGAACTTTCCGAAGAAGTGATGCTCGGTGCCGTCAAGTTCGGCCACGAGAAATTCCAGGCCGTGATCGACCTGATTATTGAACTGGCCGAAGAAGCCGCCAAAGACCCGCGTGACATCGCCGGTCTGCCGGAAGGTTATGATGCCCTGGTCGAAAAAGTTGCGGCTATCGGCACGGAAAGCCTGACCGCGGCTTATGGCCATGTCGTCAAGCAGGAGCGTTCGGCTGCCGTTTCGGCTGCCAAGGAAGCCATCGTTGCCAAACTGGCTGACGAAGAAATCGAAGATGCCCTGAAGGGCAAAGTTTCCTCGATCATTAAAGATCTGGAAAAAGACATCGTTCGCGGTGCGATCCTGAAAACCGGCAAGCGTATCGACGGCCGTACCGGTTCCGACGTTCGCCCGATCCTGGGTGAAGTTTCGGTTCTGCCGCGCGCCCATGGTTCGGCGCTGTTCACCCGTGGCGAAACCCAGGCCCTGGCAGTTGCCACCCTTGGTACCGGCCAGGACGAACAGATCGTTGACGCCCTTGATGGTGAATACCGTGAAGGCTTCATGCTGCACTATAACTTCCCGCCCTACTCGGTTGGTGAAGCAGGCCGTATGGGTTCGCCGGGACGTCGTGAAATCGGTCATGGCAAGCTGGCATGGCGCGCAATTCACCCGCTGATGCCGACCAAGGATGCCTTCCCCTATACCGTCCGTATCGTTTCGGAAGTTACCGAATCGAACGGTTCGTCCTCGATGGCAACGGTTTGCGCAACCTCGCTGTCGATGATGGATGCCGGTGTGCCGCTGGCACGCCCGGTTGCCGGTATCGCCATGGGTCTGATCAAGGAAGGCGAAGATTTCGCCGTTCTGTCCGACATCATGGGTGACGAAGACCACCTTGGCGATATGGACTTCAAGGTTGCCGGTACCGATCAGGGTATCACCTCGCTGCAGATGGACATCAAGATCACTTCGGTGACCCCGGACATCATGCAGATCGCCCTGGGCCAGGCCCGCGATGGCCGCCTGCACATCCTTGGCGAAATGTCCAAGGCCCTGCCGGAAGCCCGCGGTGAAGTTTCGGGCAATGCGCCGACCATCACCCAGTTCTCGATCCCGAAAGACAAGATCCGTGACGTTATCGGTTCGGGCGGCAAGGTCATTCGCGAAATCTGCGAAGAAACCGGCGCGAAAGTCGATATCGAAGACGATGGCTCGATCACTGTTGCACATACCGATGGTGCAAAAGGCAAGCAGGCCGTTGACTGGATTAAGTCGATCGTTGCAGAACCTGAATTGAACCATATCTATGAAGGTAAGGTTGTTAAGGCTGTCGATTTCGGCGCATTCGTGAACTTCTTTGGTGCGCGTGACGGCCTGGTTCATATTTCGGAACTGGCACAGGAACGTGTCAAACAGGTTTCCGATGTGGTCAAGGAAGGCGACAAGGTGAAGGTCAAGGTTATCGGCTTTGATGACCGCGGCAAGATCAAATTGTCGATGAAGCGTGTTGACCAGGAAACCGGCGCTGACCTTGATGCTGCCGCTGAAGCCTGATTAAAGGTATGTGTGAGCGGGCGGCGATAAAAAAAACAGACGCCGCCCCTTCCTCACATGCATTCGGATAACCCGCTTGTCCGAAAAGCCGAATGGGAGAGACGAATTTGAAAGCCCTTAAACCGCTCGTCATGTCGGGAAAAGAGGTTCTGCCTTTGGTTGAAGGTGGAAAAGGCATCTCTGTTTCGACAGGTCAAAGCTCAGGCGCATGGGCCGCGGCCGGTGGTATCGGTACCTTTTCTGCAGTGAATGCCGATTATTATGATGCAGCCGGCAATGTTGTGCCTGTCACCTATGAAGGCAAGACCCGCGGCGAACGCCACCACGAACTGGTTTCCTTTGGTATCCAGGGCGGTATCGCCCAGGCACAGATCGCCCATGAAACCCGCAACGGCGAAGGCCGCCTGCACATGAATGTGCTGTGGGAAATGGGCGGGGCCGAGGCCATCCTTGAAGGTGTCCTGGAAGGCACCAAAGGCCTGGTTCATGGCGTTACCTGTGGTGCAGGCATGCCTTACCGGGTATCGACCATCGCAGCATCCTACGGTGTTTATTATTATCCGATCGTGTCATCCGCCCGTGCGTTCCGCGCATTGTGGCTGCGTGCCTATAAAAAGGTACCGGAATGGCTGGGTGGTGTGGTTTACGAAGACCCGTGGCGTGCTGGTGGGCATAATGGTCTGTCAAATTCCGAAGACCCGCTGGTTCCTGAAGATCCGTTTCCGCGCGTGCGGGCCCTGCGCGAATTCATGAATTCCGTTGGCCTGAATGATGTTCCGATCATTATGGCTGGTGGCGTGTGGTATCTGCGCGATTACGCCGACTGGATCGAAAATCCCGAAGTTGCTCCGGTTGCCTTCCAGTATGGCACCCGCCCGCTGCTAACCCAGGAAAGCCCAATTTCCGATGAATGGAAAAAGCGCCTCCTGACCCTGCAGAACGGCGATGTGTCCCTGCATAAATTCAGCCCGACCGGCTTTTACAGCTCGGCGGTGCGCAACGACTTCCTTGAAGACCTGCATCAGCGTTCGGACCGCCAGGTACGTTATTCACGTACGGCAGAAGCCGATTTGCATGTGGGGATTCCGCTGGGTCGTCGTGGCCGTCCGATTTATGTGCGTGAAGACGATGCCGACAAGGTCCGTGGCTGGCTTGAAGCCGGTTACACCGAAGGCATGCCGACCCCGGATGACACGATGGTTTTCGTTACCCCGGACAGCGCACTGGAAATCAAAAAAGACCAGATCGACTGCATGGGTTGCTTGTCGCAGTGCCAGTTCTCCAACTGGCAGCAGCATGAAGGCACCACCGGCAAGCGTGCTGATCCCCGTTCTTTCTGCATTCAGAAAACCCTGCAAAACATTGCCCATGGCGCCCCGGTGGACCATGAATTGATGTTTGCCGGGCACAATGCCTACAAGTTTGCCGAAGATCCCTTCTATGCAAACGGCTTTATTCCGACAGTCAAACAGCTTGTCGAACGTATTGCTTCGGGCGACTGAGAACAGACACATGATGACAGCAACCTTGCGTTGCATGTCAAAAAACAGGGGCTGGTCATCGACCGGCCCTTCTTTTTTAAAACATTGCCCCGACAATCGACCTTAAGAACAATTATAGTTGATCAAAATCAAAGAAAACGACTTTAAGGTACGCCTAATATAGCCTCGAAATCAAAGGGCAGTTGTCTTTCAACCGCCGGTTCGAAATTTTGTCGAAGGGGCACCATCATGACCATCCAGCGGCCTTATACCCATGCACTGAACCGTCTTAAAGAAGCCGGTCTGCGTCCGACCCGCCAGCGCCTTGCACTGGCCCGTTTCCTGTTTGACGCCGGCCATCGCCATGTTACCGCCGAACAGCTTCATTCCGAAGCCATGGCCCAGCATGTCAAAGTTTCGCTGGCGACGGTTTATAACACTCTGCACCAGTTCACCGATGCCGGTTTGATCCGTGAAATCATCGTTGATTCGGGCCGTTCCTATTTCGATACCAATGTTGCCCCGCATTACCATTTCTATTGCGAAGATGACGGCAGCCTGGTCGATATCCCGGCGGATGCCGTTCATCTGGCGCGTATTCCCAATATGCCGCGCGGCACCGAACTTTCTTCGGTTGATCTGGTTTTCCGTCTGCGCCGCCAGCAGGAACGCCACGCTGCTGCGTAACGCGTTACCGACAATTGCGATGAAGCCGGGTTTTCATCCCTGATGTAAAGCCGCTGCTGATCTGCCGGTATTGTGCCGTTTGCCAAGGCCTTTTTGGCTGTGCATGGATGGCCGCTGCTGTGACAGGGTTATGAAAACGAACCGGCGCGTTGCCAAACGCCCCTTTGGTTCTTGACGCGCATCGATATTGAAACAAATACAAGGACGGCAATGCGGGGTATCGCGTGCCGTCCTTTTTTATGTCTCGACCAATAAGAAACAGGGGGCCCCAGTGGCGCTAAAGGGAACACGTACCGAGCAAAACCTGCGTTCCGCCTTTGCGGCCGAAGCCGCAGGAAACCGGCGTTATCTTTATTTTGCCCAGCAGGCTGATATTGAAGGACTGACCCAGCTTGCCGATCTGTTTCGCAGTGCTGCCGAAGCAGAAACCGGCCATGCCTTCGGGCATCTGGAATTTCTGGAGCAATGCGGCGACCCGCAAACGGGCTTGCCTTTTGGCAACAGCCGGAGCAATTTGCGCGCGGCCCTGCAGTCCGAACGCGAGGAATGCGCTAATTCCTACCCGGAAATGGCGCGTGTCGCCCGGGAAGAAGGCCTGGAAGACATTGCCGCCTGGTTTGAAACCCTTGGCCGGGTGGAAAAACAGCATGCTGACCGTTTTGAACGCGCACTGCGCGACCTTGGCGAGACCGTTGAATAAACAAAAATAACGGCTGCCAAAGCCCGGAAATCCGCGCGGATTAACGCGCATGGAACCGGGTAACACGTTGAGGAAGATCAGTGCGACCACCTTTTTCCGGGGCGGTCGTAATTTCCAGGCTGATGAAAAAGGC
The DNA here is from genome assembly GCF_002844375.1 of Thalassospira marina. NCBI lineage: Bacteria > Pseudomonadati > Pseudomonadota > Alphaproteobacteria > Rhodospirillales > Thalassospiraceae > Thalassospira > Thalassospira marina. The sequence goes on from NZ_CP024199.1 coordinate 4,409,696, forward strand.
ACCATCACGCCTGCACATATGAAAACCGGATGACTCATTGAATGTTCATTGTGAACCTGACCTATCTTGTTGATCTAAATGAAATCGACGCAGTGCTGGCCGATCATGTTGAATGGCTCAAGCAATGTTACGGGACGGGGGCCTTTGTGGCATCGGGGCCGAAAAAACCGCGTGAAGGCGGGGTTATTCTGGCGCGATGCACCCGCGAAAAACTTGAAGACTGTCTGAAGCTTGATCCCTTCTGGGATAAGGGTTTTGCCCGCTATGACATTATCGAGTTTGAACCGGCCATGATGGCAAGCGGCTTTGAAAAGCTGCTGGCAAAGTAAAGACACCACCGTCAGATACCCTGTCTGACGGTGTGTTTTTAGGGGCTGTGTGCTTTGATATCGCAATGCCCGCAGAATGACCCGGCAGGTTTTTCAGGATGCCGGGCGGGTGGCGATGGCGATCAGTTCAGCACAGGTATTCGTTGCTGGCTGCCCCTGCCAGTCGCCCAGCCAGGTGATGGGGGCAAAGCCACAGCCTGTCAGCAGGGCTTCAATTTCCGCGCGCGTGGAAAAACGCAGGGTGCTTTGGCTGGTAACAGGGGCATCTTCGCCGGGAAAATAATGGCGGGTGTGAAAATGCACCTGATCACCCTTTACCCATTGCAGGTCATGTTCGACGGTCACGGCACCAATATCGTCCAGCATTACGGTTTTGCGGGTTTGATCCGGCGTCCAGTTCAGCCACGGTTTTTGCAGCGGGTTGCGGCTTTCAAATATCAGCCTGCCGCCGGGTTTTAACAACGCAAATGCCCTGGCAAGGGTGGCACGGGTGGCTTCATCATCCAGAAAAACCTGAAAAACATGGCCAGTCATGATGATCAGATCGAATGTGTGATCAAGGTGGGCAGACTCCGCAGTGCCCCGTTGCCAGTGAACCCGGTCGCCGAACGGCCTTTTTCGCGCGACTGAGAGCATTTCAGCCGCCGGATCAATACCCGTAACATCTTTGCCCTGTTGCGCCAGAGCAGCGGTTAAAAGGCCCGTACCGCAGCCAATATCGAGCACCGATTGCGCATCCTGTGCCATGCGCAGGTAAAATTCGGTGTCCTGCCCGGCGGGGTTAAGCACGTCATACAGGGCAACCAGAAGACGGTTTTGATAAATGGCATCCTCAGTCATGACGGCCTTTTGATCTAAAATTCTACATAAACGTTGTGGTATTTTGGGTGCAGGTCTATCATCAGGTTTGCCAGTTCAGGTCCTGCAGGGCAGTACTATGAGACGCCAACATCTTGCTTTTCAAGCCATTACCTCAAAAGACCGCCATCTAGTCGGGCGGCAGATTCAGGATGCCCTGACTTTGGCGGGGGGCTGGGTTGATGATGCGCGGTTTTATTCCAACAAAATGACGACCATCCGTTTCACCCTTATTGGCCGTGACGTTGCTGTGTTTCTGGGGAAATTGCAGGAAGATGGCCTGAAGGTTGAGGAAGTCAGCCGCCCGGGTAACGCCATTGCCGCAGCGGCCGCTGCTGCGGATGATGCTGAAATTTCAGGATCGATCCAGATTACGTTTTTGCATGATGAACCGGATCTGAAACAGGTTATTCCGGCTGTGCCGGGCTAAGGTCTGTCGGTTTTTGCGCTGGCTCATCTGGCAGTGCCGGTTCTGCTTCGATATCCTTTTTTACGGCCAGTTTGCCAAACCCGGCGCGTGCCAGAATGGCCAGGCTTTTATCCCGTGCGCTCAAAAGGGGGCTGTTGGCTTCGCTGGTTTCGGCGCCATCCGTGTTGGCTTCGGTGTCGGCAATGGGCAGGTTTTCGTCTGCGTCATCACGTAACAGGATTGCAGTTTCATCAACCTCCGAACCGGGCATGGGCAGGGCAGCGGCACCAATGGCGGCTTCGGGCCGGTCTGGCAGGGTGAAATCCTCGCTTTGGCGGACAAATTCCGCAACCTGATCCAGGGCATCGCCGATATTTTCGTTAAGCACCCCGTGTCGGTCAGATTCCAGCATCCGCACGGTTTTGTTGATGGTGCCCGTCAGGCGCCGGGCAATCATATTGGCACTGACGGGGTCGACGATCTGGTCATTATCGGCCTGCAGGATCAACACCGGGATATCAATATGTGCCAGCCTGTCATTCATTTCGGCAACGGCGCGGCGCAAATGATACAGCCCGTTAATCGGGATATGGCGGTAATTGGTTTCCGGGTGTTCGGACTGGTTGGGGCGAAAACCCAGCATTTCGCCCGCATTGGGCACCCAGCCCATCAATTTGTTGGCCCCATAAAGCAGGGGCACAAACATCAGGTTGCGATTGCGGAATTTAAGCGGTGCACTTGCCATCAAAAGCCCGGCCAACCGGGGCGGATGGCTGGCGGCAAATATCGCACTAAGTGCGGCCCCGGTTGAAAAGCCGACAATGACCACCCGGTCACAAAAGGCGGAAAGAATGTCATAACCGCGCTGGACCGATGCCAGCCAGTCCTGCCAGTTACGGGTTTGCAGATCATGCGGGGATGTACCATGCCCCGACAGGCGTACGCCCAAAACGGCATGGCCCTGTGTTGCAAGATGGTCGCCCACATTGCGCAATTCGGCAGGGGAAGCCAGAAACCCATGCACGACCAGAATGCCGGTTTTGCTGTGGCGTGATGGTTCAGGCAGGTGCAGATAGGGCGCGCCGGAAAGGGTGGCTGTTTCCTGGTCATTAATGGTGGCAAATTGCGGACGATGGAATTTTTGCCAGTTCCATTGCCAGGCGCGCATTTCATCATCAAACCGCAGGCGGGCAAATTCGGCGGGTTTTATTTTGCCAATCTGTTTGCGCGCGGCCTTCAGGGCATCCCACGCGGCCTGGATCGGCGCCATTTCATTGGCATAAACCATCACCGGGTTATCCATACGGATCTGGTCAAAGCCTGCTTCGGCCTGCAATTTGGGCAGGAAACAATATTTGCCATCGCGCCGTTCGATCAGGCCCAATTGCACGGCGCTGTCAATAAACTGGCGGATTTGCGGGCATTTATGATCAAAAATGCCGATATAGGCCGCCGGGTTTAAAATGCCGCGATGCAAATGCACATTTGTTGCCTGCTGCACATTCTTGATCGCCAGATAGATGGTTTTGTCGAACCGGTCGATATCGACTTCGGTTTCGCCATCGGCCAGCATCATCTTCATCAGCCGCGCGGCAAGGTGGCTGACATTCAGCGTAATGTTGGAATACATCACCGCCATGCACTGGTCGCGCAGCGGATGCACATGGCGGGTCAGGGTGTTTTGAATCACGCGGTCCCCCAGGCGGGGTAAATCGCGGGCCGGGCGAAACAGGTCATCAACGGTTTTGGCATGGCGCACGATGCGCCCCAGCAGGCGCTGGTCCAGCCAGTTAAACCGTTCATGGGGATAAACCGGGTCACCCAGGCGAATATCCATGTCGGTCCGTTTCAGGATCAGGTTGCCTTCAATGATCAGTTCTTCGGCCATTTTCGGGCTAAGCCCGCCCATAAACATTTCCGCCCCGCGCGCCAGCAGGTTCTGGTCCACGCGCAGTGGATGAAACGTGATATTGGCGGGAAACATCAGGGTCGGTTTGGCAATGGCGGTTCTAAGCTGGTCGGTACTGGTGCCCAGAATATCCGCCCAGCGCAGGATTTCATCGGGGTGGCCATGTTCGATCAGCCAGGAAAGCCCGGTTTTAAACCCGTCCAGGCCCAGGGCCAAAACTGCCGCACCGGTATGGTGGGCGCGGCGCTGGTCAGCAGACCGTGAATAGATGCTGTAATCGGGCCGACGGCCAATAAAGGGTGACTCATCGGTCATCACCCGCCGGTCTTTGACCATGCCGCCTTCGGGAAAGATAACAACCTTGCCACCCCGCAGGATTTCTTCTGCCAGAAATGGTAAAAGGCGCGCATAATTATTGGGCACACCGCCAAGTGCGCGTAAATATTTCGACAGGGCATTGTCTTCGACAAAAAATTCCGACGATGCCACAGACCGGCAATAAACCCCGGTTTCCAGCGCAATCAGATATTGCGGGATAAAGGTTTCAAAGCGGGCGAAATGGTTGAACATGAAAATATCGCCCTGGGCAATATGTTCGCGTTCCCCATGCAGCTTGATATTGATATCGACCCGATTGCGCAGCACGCTCATGGCGCGCATTGTCCATTCACAGGCGGCCGGGTGAATGGCGAACTGTTCCTGTTCGATCTGTTTGAAATCGGGTGTCATGGGCGGCCTTCCCTAACGGTGCGATTGCACGTTGCGGCAGGAACATGATCCAGCCTGGGGCCGGACCGACAAACAAAACCGGAATGGAACAACGGGCGGGCAAAATGCCGTGATGTTGGCGGGCAGTGCGTGATTACATACGCTGTGCCACTGCCGGAATTATGCGGGCAACCCGGTGCTGGTTTGACCCGCCGTGGGGGTGGGTGATGCGGGGTCGCCTGTTTGCCAAACCTGAACGTTCCTGCCGGTCATGTTTATATTTTCCGACCTTATTTATTATATGTGTGGAAATCATGGCGCTGCCAAGCCGCCCCCGTCAAGAATGACGATGGCAAGCAATGCGGGCCGTGGTTATAGTAACCCACCCCGACCGGCAGCAGGCCGCCCCAATACGCCCCACAAATACCCTGTTGCCGTGTTTCTTTGCGCCCCGTTTACCATACAGGACCCGTTTTGAGCGACGATGCCGCCCGCCGCCCTTCCATTTTCCGGGATCGGAATTTTGTGCTGTTCCTGACGGGACAGGCGATCAGTACCCAGGGATTGTGGATCGAAAAAATTGCCATGTCCTGGCTGGCCTGGTCTTTGACCGGGTCTGCCTTCTGGACCGGGCTGATTGCCGCCCTGCATTTTGCCCCGGCCTTTTTGCTGGGGCCGGTTTTTGGTGTTTTTGCCGACCGGATCGATTTGCGCCGCGCGGCCATTCTGATCAATGCGTTAATGGCGGCAACGTCGTTTTTCCTTATGGCCCTTTCTTTTGCCGGGTATGTCACTGTTGGCTGGATGGTTCTGATCGCCACCTGCAATGGCGTTCTGGCCAGCGCCATGACGCCCATTCGCCTGTCTTTGGTGCCAGCAATTGTTTCACGCGAATATATGAGCCGCGCTGTCACCTATGCCTCGATGAATTTTAATCTGTCGCGGCTGGTGGGGCCGGCCATTGGCGGGGTGGTGATTGCGCGGTTCGATGTTGGCACCGCCTTTATGTTAAATGCCATCAGCTATCTGCCGTTTATTTTCGTGATGATGCTGGTGGATATCCAGGCGGACCGTGGCCCGGAAACCCGCAAACGGCGAATCTGGGCTGCTTTGGGCGATGGCGCGCGCTATGCCCTGGGCGAACCGATGATTCGCGCCATGCTGTTGCTGTCCTGTGTGATTGCGATTGTCGGGCGCGGGATGCTGGAACTGATGCCGGTTTTTGCCGAAGGTGCCTATGACAGCGGGGTGACCGGGCTGGGGGCTTTGTCTTCGGCGGCGGGGTTCGGGGCGGTGATTTCGACCTTTGTTTTATCGCGCACCAAATCCGACCCGCATAGTTTTCAAAGGGTTGCCGTTATCGGTGCATTGCTCTCAGGTGGGGCGATGCTGGCACTGTGTTTTTGCCCCTGGTTCAAGCTGGCGGTGGTTCTTGTCGGGCTGGCTGGCTTTGGTTTGACAGCGGTTGGTGTGGGCTCGCAAACGGCGTTGCAATTGGCTGTCGACAACACCCTGCGAGGCCGTGTAATGAGCTTCTGGAGCGCTACCAGTTTTGGGGGCGTTGCGCTGGGTGGCACCGTTCTTGGGGCAATCTCGCAATGGAGTGACATCCGCCTGACGGCGGGTGGCGCAGGATTATTGATTGTGCTGGTGGCACTGGTGGCAATGTGGCGCATTTCACGCGCCGCAGGGCCGACAGCATCACCGGTAAAGTGACTTCATTTTGCGTCACAGGATGTGTGCGGAAGTGACTGTGTAAACACTTGTTTAAACATCGACAGGGTATGGTGGAATGCAGTTATTTGGGGGTCGTGGAATGCGTCAGTTAGCGATTGTCTGTCTGAGTTTGGTTCTTGCCGGGTGTTTTTCCAACGCCAATAGTGCGACCGGTGTTTCCGTCCAGCCAGACCTTGATCGCGACGCCCGTGACACCCGCGTAACACAGGTTGCCCATGTTGCCCTGCCGCCGTCCCGTCTGAACAATTTCCCGCCCACGGATGAATTTTTGCAATGCGTGCCCTATGCGCGTGCGGTTTCGGGCATTGAAATTTATGGCGATGCCTGGACCTGGTGGGGCCAGGCCAAGAGCCAGTATAAACGCGGCAGCAAACCCGTTGTTGGTTCAGTCCTCGCCTTCAAGAAAACCAAACGTCTGCGTTATGGCCATGTTGCCGTGGTTTCTGCCGTGCTCGATAAACGCCACATCCTGGTCAACCAGGCCAATTGGGGCAGTGATTCGCGCACCCGTGGCAAGGTTCACCTGCGTCAGCCAGTCGAGGATGTATCGCCGAAAAACGACTGGAGCCAGCTTCGCCTGATGAACACGATCGGCACCTATGGCCGCATCTATCCGGCGCATGGTTTCATCTATCAGCCCAGCGAAACGGCCGAAGCCAACTGATCAACCCTGTTGGCATTCCGGTCCCATAAGCATCCCTGGCCCTTCTTTTCCTGCCTTTCATAGCCTCCCTGCTTTCACGGATTTTCTGTGTGCCGATGCCACTGGGCAAAGGCATGTCTGTGCGTGAAGCTGTGTCGCGTTAAATGTGATGTGCTGCAGGTGCCAAGGTGGCTGGTTAGGGGAAGGGCCATATTGAAAACGGGCTTTTGAGGGCCGGGATTTTGTTGTCCTGCACGGGAACCTTTTGCACTGTGCCGCCTTTTGCTTTTGGGCGTTTCCCGCGCCAAAAATGCCGTAATCGGGGCGTAGAAATTTCGATGCTACAGACCAAAAAACGGGCAAATTGGCCAAAATTTTTGAACCGGGATTATTGATCAGGAATAGATCATCTATACAGTTGTTTAGGATGCATTCTTGATCAAGAACTTCAATTTTTGAAATATTATCAAGGGTGGTGATCGTGCCCGGAATTTCGAAAATTTCTGTCGGATGATTTGCAAAAATCCGGTTTAGGATGGATGGATTTTCTCTCTGTCAGGCAGGGAAAAATCATCAGAATTTTGAATTTCGTATAGGTTATTTATACCTTTAAATCAAAATGCTATATCCATTCTCTCATGCGATTATTTAGCCTTCTGAAATTAGTTCAAAAGTTAAAGTAATTTCTGAGGTTTTTGAAATAGAGGATCTGGCAGGGGGGCGTTTTGCATGCTTGCGTATTTTTGCCGGAAATCGTGCCGGATGCCGTTAAAGACGGTGAATGTGATGAAGCATATGCTTTGATCGCGATGCTGGCGTCAAATGGTTGAAATGCGCAGCAGGAAATATTTCAAAAACAGGTTTGTTTTCAAATCAGTGGATGAAGTTTTTAATCAATTGGATTTTAAAATTTCGCGCTGAATTTTGATTTCCCTCAAGGTTTGGTCCCCATACGGGGCGCATAGTCGGTTTTTCGATCTGTTGTTTACGGAAACCATGCCATGTCAGATGATCTGGATGGGCAGGACAACAATCACGCTCGCCACCCACAAAAATCAACGTCCCCTGCCCCGACCTCTCCAAACGCCCAGCCTTCCCGAAACGATCCCGCCTCTCCGACCGTTTCGTCTTCTCCTTCCTCTTCTTCTGCCTCCACCTCCACACCTTCCTCTGCTTCCCCGGTTTCCAATGCGGCATCTGCTGCGTCATCCGGTGCCCCGTCATCCCCGCCGCTTGAAAATCCGACCAGTTTGAAACTGGGGCTGGATTCCCAAACGGCGCAAAAGCGGCTGGTAACCGATGGCCCCAATGTGATTGCCGAACAGACCCGCAATGTCTGGTGGAAACTGGTATCGTATTTCTGGGGGCCGATCCCCTGGATGATCGAGGTTGCCGCCATTCTGTCGGCAGCGGTTCAGCACTGGGCTGATTTTGCCATCATCCTGGTTATGCTGCTGCTCAATGCCGGTGTCGGTTTCTGGCAGGAATACAAAGCCGATAACGCCATTGCCGCGCTAAAAAACCAGTTGGCGCTAAGCGCACGTGTTTTGCGTGATGGCAAATGGCGCGATATTCCCGCGCGGGACCTTGTCTGCGGCGATATCGTTTCGCTGCGTCTGGGTAATATCATTCCCGCCGATGCCAGGCTGGTGGCGGGGGATTATCTCGCCGTTGATCAATCCGCGCTAACCGGGGAATCGTTGCCGGTTGATAAAAAAACCGGGGATGATGTTTATTCTGGTTCGATTGCGAAAATGGGCGAAATGACCGCCCAGATCACCGCCACGGGCATGAATACCTATTTCGGTAAAACCGCGCGGCTGGTGCAGAATGCGGGCAATATTTCGCATTTCCAAAAGGCCGTGCTGCGGATCGGCAATTTCCTGATCCTGTCGACCATTGGTCTGGTCGCAATCATTTTGATGGTAGCGCTGTTTCGCGGTGACCCGTGGTTTGAAACCGTGCTGTTCGCCCTGATCCTGACGGTCGCGGCGATCCCGGTGGCATTGCCTGCTGTTTTGTCTGTCACCATGGCAGTGGGGGCGGAAAAGCTGGCACGGTTGAAAGCCATTGTGTCGCGCCTTGTTGCGATCGAGGAACTGGCCGGTATCGACATTTTATGTTCCGATAAAACCGGCACCCTGACACAAAACCGCCTGACCCTGGGGGGCCCTGTTATTCTGGCCGCACAGGGCCGCGATGATTTGCTGCTGGCCGCAGCCATGGCATCGCGCGCTGAAGGCGGGGATGCCATTGACCAGGCCGTTATGGGCGGGCTGGGTGATGCTGTTATTCCGTCGTCATGGCAAACAGTGGCCTTTCATCCGTTTGACCCGGTATCCAAACGGGCCGAGGCCACCATTGCCGATGGTGCCCGCCAGTGGCAGGTTGCCAAGGGTGCGCCGCAGGTGATTTTAAAACTGGTTAATCCCGATGCCAGCCTAAGCGAAACTGTCACCCATGCTGTTAATGACATGGCATCACGCGGCTATCGTACCATTGGTGTGGCAAGGCGTGTTTTGCCTGCGGGTGATGCTGATGGCACCGATAAGATGCAGGCGCAAGGCCAGGGCTTGGACCAGAACCAGAGCCAAGACCAGGGCCAGTGGCAGTTTCTGGGGCTGTTGCCGCTGTTTGATCCGCCGCGCGAAGATGCGGCCCAAACGGTGCGCGAAGCCGCGGCAATGGGTGTGGATATTAAAATGGTTACGGGGGACCACGAAGCCATTGGTCGCCAGATTGCCATGTCGCTGGGTATGGGCAGCAATATCCTGCCGGCTGATCAGGCCTTTGGGGATGGTGCCCCGGCAATCAATGCTGTTGCCATTGAACAGGCCGATGGCTATGCTCGCGTTTTTCCCGAACATAAATATGCCATCGTCAAGGAACTTCAGGATCGCGGCCATATCATCGGTATGACCGGCGACGGGGTGAATGATGCCCCGGCCCTGAAACAGGCGGATGTCGGCATTGCCGTTAGTGGTGCGACCGATGCCGCGCGGGCGGCGGCCGACCTTGTGTTGACGGCGCCGGGCCTTTCGGTGATTACGACTGCGATCGAAGAAGCCCGGCGCATTTTTGAACGTATGGGCAGCTACGCGACCTATCGCATTTCGGAAACCATTCGTGTCCTGCTGTTCATGACCATTTCGATCCTGGTATTCAATTTTTACCCGGTTACGGCGGTCATGATCGTGTTGCTGGCATTGCTAAATGATTTCCCGATCATGATGATCGCCTATGACAACGCACCTGTATCGCCCCAGCCGGTGCGCTGGGATATGGCAACGACGCTGACAATGTCCTGCCTGCTGGGTGTGATGGGGGTTGTGGCATCGTTTCTGCTGTTCTGGATTTGTGAAAACTACCTGCATCTTGATCGCGGGATGATCCAGTCGCTGATTTTCCTGAAATTGCTGGTCGCCGGGCATCTGACGATTTACCTGACCCGCAATAAAGGTGCGATCTGGCACAAACCCTGGCCCAGCCTGAAACTGTTTGTCGCCACCGAAATCACGCAGATCATTGGCACGCTGGCAGCGGTTTATGGCTGGTTCATAACCCCGATTGGCTGGAAATATGCCCTGCTGATCTGGGCCTATGCCCTGATCTGGTTTGTCATCAATAGCGGTGCCAAAATTCTGGCCTATCGCCTGCTATCCTATCGTGCGGACCGGCAGGCGCGCCATGTTGTCAATGTTACGCAAAATCTGCATTCGCACTGATCTGGCGGTTATTGCTGGCTGATAATCAAAAGGCGGTCCTGTCATGGGGCCGCCTTTTATGTTGCCAGGTGGGGTCCAAACATGGTGCCGGGTCATAAAAAATGGCGAAGGCCTGATGGATGGCCTTCGCCAGGTTGAACCGGTTGCATGTGGGGTGCGCCCGGTTCGGGGGCTGGATTAAAATGCAGTTTGGGCAGCACTGGCCGGAATGGCGGCAAGGGCCGCAAACAGGGCGGTGTCGCTGTCTTCTTCGGGGTTGGGGGTGGTCAGCAGTTTTTCGCCGTAAAACACCGAATTGGCACCGCATAACAGGCACAGAATTTGCGCCTCGCGGTTAAGGCTGGTGCGCCCGGCCGACAGGCGCAGGGTTGATTTGGGCATGGTGATGCGCGCCGTTGCGATCATGCGGACCAGCTCCAGCGGGTCAACAGGCGTGCGCTTGGCAAGGGGCGTGCCCTCCACCGGGACCAGCGCGTTGATCGGCACACTTTCGGGATGGGGGGCAAAGCCTGCCAGAACATGAAGCATCGATGCCCGGTCGCGGATGCTTTCACCCATGCCGATAATACCGCCGCAGCACAGATCAATACCGGCACCCCGTACTGCTGCCAGGGTATCAAGGCGGTCCTGATAGGTGCGGGTTGAAATGATCTGGCTGTAATATTCGGGGCTGGTATCAAGATTGTGGTTATAGGCGGTTAACCCGGCCTCGGCCAGGCGTTCGGCATGGCGGGTTTCAAGCATGCCCAGGGTGACGCAGGCTTCCATGCCCAAATCACGCACGCCGCGCACCATTTCAATCACCGCATCAAAGGCGGCCCCATCGCGGACCTTACGCCATGCGGCCCCCATGCAAAAGCGGTCTGCCCCGGCTTCTTTGGCGCGTGCTGCCATGGCCAGAACCGCCTTTGGGTCCAAAAGCTGTTCCTTGCCCAGTTTGACTTCGCGGTGATGGGCGGATTGCGGGCAATAGGCGCAATCTTCCGGGCAGCCCCCGGTTTTGATGGAAAGCAGGCTGGCCTTTTGCACATCGTTGGGGTTGTGATGGGTTTGATGGACCGCGCTGGCGCGGCCCATCAGTTCCAGTAATGGCAGGCGGTAGATCGCCTCGATTTCGTCAATCGACCAGTCATGGCGAATGGTTTGGTCAATTGCCGGGCTTTGTGCGGGAAGGTGGCCCATTATGCGTGCTCGCCAGTGTTGCGTTTGACAAGGCGGCCAAGGGCCTGGCTGCCCAGTGCGACCAGTGCAACCTTTACAACATCGCCTGGCACAAACGGGGTAAAGCCATACGCGGCAAGTTTTTCAAGCGGTACGAAAACCGCCAGCCATGCCAGGCCCAGCACATAAACCGGGATCATCGCAGTCATCATGATGCCAAAACGCGCAAACATGCCACGCCCGCGGGCAAAGCTGCCAACCATCCAGGCCGCAACCAGATATCCCAGCAAATAGCCGCCCGTCGGCCCGACCATATAGGCAAGACCAATGCCGCGTTCCGGTGTGCCGGCAAAAACCGGCAGGCCAACCGCCCCGGCCGCCAGATAACCCAAAACGGTGGCGCAGGCCAGGCGCGGCCCGGTGGCAAGGGCAATGGCCATAATCGCCATGGTTTGCAGGGTCATGGGGACCGGCCAGAACGGAATGGTGATTTTGGCGCTGGCGGTCAGAACAGCGACGCCAGCCAGAATCATCAGGCTGTATTTCAAGGCCGGTTTTGCATCGGATTTGGGGCCGTGCAGGGCTGATACGTTACCCGGTTTGGAGGCAGGATTGCTCATCAGAGGATGTCCTTCGCTGGCTTGATAAAATTATAGATAAAATGTGAATCTCATCTATTAATTACGCCGCGCCAGACGGGCAAAATCAATCCCAAAAATAGATAATCGGGCGAAAATCAGTGATTTTCTTGAGGGTCCTAATTACTGAATTGATATTGTTTGATTATTTTTATCTATAAAATTGCAATTTGGCACATAGAAAAGCCCTTCCCACTGCTGGCAGGCAGAAAAAAGGGCTGATCATGATGATGTTTTGAGTTTCTCAACCGTCAGAAGCGACGCGTAAAGACGGTTTGATAGATCGTTCGCCAAGCTGGTTTGGGAATCAACCAAAGGCGCGCTTGGCCGTTGGTCAGGACAGGGCTTTGGCGCGGGGTTTTACGCCCGGCTTGGTGCCGATCCATTTGACATGGCGGGCCAGGGTGGCGGCGGCAACATCAAATTGCCGTTCGCGCAGGGCTTTTAAAATTGCGCGGTGGTCCTGGTCGGTCGGGGCTTCCCATTCCATGCGGAAGCCGGAAAACAGGAAACGCGCACTGGCGGCGTGCAAATCATCAATGGTGGCAAGCAGGCGCGGCATGTTGCACGGGCTTAAAATCAGGCGGTGGAAGGCGCGGTTGGCTTCTTCCCAGGCACGCACATCGGGGGCATTTTCCCCGGCACGATTGATTTCTTCGGCTTCATCTAACAGCGCACTGGTCAGATAGGGGGCGGCATGACGCAGGGCCAAAACTTCCAGCGATGCGCGCATTTCGGCCACTTCGCGGACCTCGGCAATGTCAAAATTGGCAACCCGCACGCCCCGGCGCGGTTCGCTTACGACAAGGCCCTGGGCCTCCAGCCGGCGAAAGGCTTCGCGCACGGGAACGTGGCTTGCGCCGAATTCTTCGGCGAAGTGGTCCTGGCGCAATTTGGTGCCCGGTGCGATTTCTCCGGCAATGATGCGGTCCGCAAGCGCGCGGCTGATCCGGCCGGTAACCGTGTCGTCTTTGGTGTTTGTCATGATTTTATAGATAATTTGCCTGCCCGAACTTGTCGAGCATGCAAATGCATTACCGCGAAATTATCTCGCCCGTTGGGGCAATAGCGATTCATGCCACCTGAAAATGGCCGAACGGCTGCAGCAATGCTGGTGTTATGGCAGGTAGACCTGGTGGTGATGTTGCGCCGGATTATTGATACGAACCGACCCTCACCACCAGGGTTTGGCTTTTGCCTGTCAGTCTTCGTCCGAATGCTCGTCAGGCATGTCGGCAAAGGCCTCGCGAAGCGCGCGGGACCAGGCATCGGACAGGGCCTTGAAGCCGGCATCTTCGGCCTCGATCCGGCGGCGTTCGGAAAACTGGCATTGTCCTTCGGGCAGAACCGCCAGATCCAGCGGCATGCCGACAGACAGGTTGGATCGCAGGGTCGAATCCATTGATAGCAGCGCTGCCTTGACGCCATCATCAATGGGGGTTTCCTGCGAAATTACCCGATCGAGAATCGGCTTGCCGTATTTGTGCTCGCCAATCTGAAGGTACGGGGTGTCTTCGGTGGCCTCTATAAAATTGCCCGCCGCATATATCAGAAACAGCCGCTGTGCACCGCCTGCCCGCTGGCCGCCCAGTATGATGCTGGCGCTGGAGCTTTCTTTGCGCTGTTCAAGCGTGTCATGATATTTGTGCTGAACCGACTGCATGGCTTCGCCCACCAGTTCGGCAACCCGAAACATGGTAGGTGCCGTGAGGATGCTGTCACGGGGGTCGGTTTCGGGGTCTTCGATGGCTTCCTGCAAAAGGCTGACCACTGCCTGCGTGATGGCAAGGTTCCCTGCCGTCAGCATAACAATGGCGCGTTCACCCGGGACTTCCCAGGTGAACATTTTGCGATAGCGTGAAATGTTGTCCAGGCCTGCATTGGTGCGAGTGTCGGACAGGAAAACCAGCCCTTCATCAAGCATGAGGCCCACGCAATAGGTCATTTTTTCTTTAGTCCAGTTATTGTTGGGCTTGCGCGACGACTACGGTTACATCCAAATCCTCGTCGGCGCCACCAGAATGTATGCCCCGTATAGGTGAGGCGTCCCTGGCGTCAAGTCCAGATCCCAGCCGGATATAAAAATCCGTCGGGCAGCAGCGATTGGCAGGGTCAAACCCGATCCAGCCAATATTGTCGATATAAAGCTCGGCCCATGCATGGGCGGCTTCGTGGGGCACACCTTCGGCATCGGCAAACAGATAGCCCGATACATACCGTGCAGGAATATCAAGCAGGCGTGCTGCCGTGATCAGCACATGGGCATGATCCTGGCAAACCCCCTGCCCGGCTGCCAGGGCATCGGCCGCCGTGGTATGGGCGTGCGTGGTGCCCGGTGCATAATCGATCTGGTCACGGACGGCAGCCGCCAGGGCATGGGCAGTTTCAAGCAGCGATGCTTTTGCCCCGACCGATTTGCTGACGGTTTTAACCAGCTTGCGAATGGCGGTGCTGGGCTTGGTCATTTCGGTCGAGCGCAAAAAGACCAGCGGCGGTGCCTTTTCCTTGTGGTTGGTCAAAACGCCAGCGGTGTCGCTGGTTTCGATCATGCCACGCACGACAATTTCCAGCTGGTCCACCGGGCCATTGCAGGTCAGGGTGCTGATGGTATCGCCATAACCATCGGTAAATTCCGATGTGATGGCGCAATTTTCAGCCGAAATTGACCAGTCGACGATCTTTTGCCCGTCAAACTGTGATGGCGTCAGCTTCAGGCTTTGCGTGACATAGCGTGCCGCCGGCGCATAGCGGTAACGGGTGCGATGTTCGATTGTCAGGCGCATGTCACTGCCCCCCAAAATAATAGGTTTCGGCAATGGCTTCGGACAGGGCGCGATAGCGTTGCAGGCAGTCGCTTAGAAATTCGTGCAGGCCGTGGCTGAAAATTTCGTCCATATCCCCGTGATTAAGGATCGAATAGGTATCAACCGCCAGGCTGTGCACGGCCTGTCTTTGCCCATATTGTCGGGCAAGGCGTTCAAGATGGGTGGTGATATTTTCCATGCAATGCGCCAGCGAACGCGGGCTGAACGGATTGAGGATCAGGAAATGCGCGATCCGCCAGGGGGAATAATCATCGCGGTAAACCCAGTGAAATGCCCGCATCGAGGATGCAGCCCGCAAAACCGTGGTCCATTGGTAATTATCCACCCCGTCGCCGACCATGCTGGTTTCGGGCAGCAGCACGTAATATTTCACGTCAAGCAGGCGGGCGGTGTTATCGGCACGTTCAAGGAACGTACCCAGGCGGATAAAATCAAACCCGTCATTGCGCAGAATGGTCGAATCCGTTGCCCCGCGAAACAGCGCGCCCTGGCTTTTGACCCAGTCAATAAAACCCGGCAGGTTGGTTTTGGCCAGGTTACGCATTGATGTTTTACGCAATTCCATCAGGGCGCCATTCAGGGCTTCCCACATTTCCTGGGTGATGGCGGTGCGCATGGCACGCGCATTGGCACGTGCATATTCAAAACAGTTCAGGATCGATGACGGGTTATCCCGATTGAAAATGAGGTAATCCGAAACCGTTGCCTGTGACAGTTCGGTATTGTCGGAATCAAATCCTTCGGCGCAACCTGCCGCCGAAAGCACCGATCGCCATTCCGAACGGTTGCCATCGCCCGCGGCAGGCATCAATGCCATGCGATAGCCCATTTCCAGAAGGCGGGCCATGTTTTCAGCGCGTTCCACATAACGCGACAGCCAGAACAGATTTTCAGCAGTACGACTAAGCATGTCTGTTCCTCCCCGTTATTCCGCCATGATCCAGGTATCCTTGACACCGCCACCCTGTGATGAATTGACCACAAGGGACCCTTCACGCAGGGCAACGCGCGTTAACCCGCCCGGTGTCAGGCGGATATCGTCGCCAACCAGACAGAAAGGACGGAAATCGACATGGCGCGGGGCAATGCCGCTTTCAACAAAGGTCGGGCAGGCCGAAAGGGCCAGGGTTGGCTGGGCAATGAAATCCGACGGGTTGGCCTTGATGCGTTCGGCATAGGTCGCGCATTCTTCCTTGGTCGATGCCGGGCCGACCAGCATGCCATATCCACCCGACCCGTGAACTTCCTTCACCACCAGTTCGGGCAGATGTTCAAGGACATATTTAAGGTCGTCAGCGCGCGCGCATTTCCATGTCGGCACATTGTTCAGGATCGGTTCCTGACCCAGATAAAACCGGATCATGTCGGGGACATAGGTGTAAATTGCCTTGTCATCGGCCACACCGGCGCCCGGTGCCGAACAAATGGCAACCCCGCCCGAACGATACACATTCATCAGGCCCGGAATACCCAGCACCGAATCGGGGCGGAAACACAGGGGATCGATGAAATCATCATCGATGCGCCGGTAAATCACATCAACCCGTTCCGGCCCGCGTGTCGTGCGCATGTAAACCCGGCCTTCGGAAACAAACAGGTCCTGGCCTTCGACCAGTTCAACACCCATCTGATCAGCCAGAAAGGAATGTTCATAATAGGCGCTGTTCATCGCACCTGGCGTCAGAACCACAATATTGGGGTCGCCCTCGCATTTGCGCGGGGCAATGCTTTTTAAGGTTTTCAGCAACTGGTCCGGGTAGCTGTCAACCGGTTCGATCCGCAGTTTTGAAAACAGTTCGGGGAACATGCGCATCATGATTTCGCGGTTTTCCAGCATATAGGAAACCCCCGAAGGCGTGCGGCAATTATCCTCCAGCACGTAAAATTCATCCGGTCCCACGCGCACAACGTCGACGCCAACAATGTGGCTGTAAACCCGGCGGGGCGGATCAATGCCAATCACGGCGGGCTCGAAGGCAGCGTTTTTATAAACCAGATCGGCCGGAACAACCCCGGCACGGATGATTTCGGCGTTGTGGTAAACGTCGTACAGAAATGTATTAAGCGCCCGCGCCCGCTGTTTGACACCGCGTTCAAGCTTGCGCCATTCCGAAGCGGTGAAAATGCGGGGAATCAGGTCAAACGGAATAAGCCGTTCGGGGTCGCCACCTTCGCCATAAACGGCAAAGGTAATGCCGATTTTGCGAAACAGCGTTTCGGCTTCCAGTCTTTTCTGGGCCAGTGTTTCCGGCCCGGTGGCATCCATCCAGTCAACCAGCGCGCGATAGGGTTCGCGCACCTGACCGTTCATTTCCATCTCGTTGAACATGCGCCATTCCCTTTCTTTTCAGGTCATTTTCGACCTTGGTATAGATTAAAGGCAGCGGATCAGGCGGGGGTCAAGGCTGTTCAGGAAGAAAGTGAATGTTTTTTATTCGTTTCCATCAAGTGATGAAAAATTATGCTGCGGGTGCGAAAAGACTGGGCAAAAACCGCCAGTTATTAATTTGCGGCGGTTTTTTTCGGGCGCAGAACATGGTGATGGTCTGCAGCGTAAAGCCGGGAATCGGTGAAGTCACGACGGCCAAAAACCTCGCCCACCATGATCAGGGCGGTGCGGGTAATGCCGCTGCCTTTGACCTTGGCGCGGATATCGCCCAGCGTTCCGTGAAGATAGCGCGCATCGGGCCAGGTCGCACGATAGGCAATAACAACGGGGCAATCTTCGCCGTAATGCGGGGTCAGGTCACGAATGACATTCACCAGATTATTGATCGACAGGTGAATGGCCAGTGTTGCCCGGGATTTACCCAGTTCCGCCAGGCTTTCACCATCAGGCATGGCCGAGGACCGCATGGCGGTACGCGTCAAAATCACGGTCTGGGAAATATCAGGCAGGGTCAGTTCCGCGCCAATTTCGGCGGCAACGGCGGCATAGGCCGAAACGCCCGGCGTAATGTCATAGGGAATGCCCAGTTCCTCAAGGCGGCGGATCTGTTCGGCAATCGCCCCGTAAATTGACGGATCGCCTGAATGCACCCGTGCCACGTCCTGCCCGGCGTCGTGGGCGGTTTTGATCTCGGCAATGATTTCATCCAAATTCATCGGCGCGGTATCAATCACGCGGGCATCATTTGGTGCACTGGCAACGATTTCCTCGGGTACAAGCGACCCGGCATAAAGGCAGACCGGGCATTTTTCGATCAGGCGTAAACCGCGTACAGTGATCAGGTCGGGCGCGCCGGGACCGGCACCAATGAAATGAACCGTCATGATTATTCTTTTCCTGTTGCGGTGGCATCGCCGGTATTCGGGCGTTGGCCGGGGGTGGTGCCGGTTGATGTGCTGCCGGTGCTGCTATGCACCGGGGCGTTGGCGGCGTCAGCCCCCTTTTTGGCGTAACCGCGCGGGGTATAAACCCATTCGCCCATACCACGGATAATATGCTTGCTGTTGCTGGACCCAACCAGAACGGTGGTCAGCATATCAACCATGTCGACTTCAAGTTTCGATAGCGGAACGACCGTTATTTCCTGGTCGGGGCGGCCAAGTTGGCGGCCCAGGATGACCGGGGTATCCGCCGGGCGATTATCCAGCAGCATGTCGCGTGCCGTTGCCAGCAGATCGCGGCGGCGTTTGGAAACCGGGTTATAAAAGGCAATAACAAAGTCGCCCGCGGCGGCAGCGGCAATCCGGCGCAGGATATCTTCGCGCGGGGTTAGCAGGTCGGACAGGGAAATGGCGCAAAAATCGTGGCCCAGGGGTGCGCCAATACGTGATGCGGCAGCCTGCAGGGCCGAAATACCCGGTGATACCTGAATGGCAACACGGTTCCATGCTGCTTTGTCTTCGCGGTCCAGCAATTCAAATACCAGGGTTGCCAGGGCATAAATGCCCGCATCACCCGACCCGATCAGGGCAACGTCACGCCCCTCGGCCGCCAGTTCCAGCGCATGGCGGGCGCGGGCTTCTTCGGCACCCAGGTCCGAATGGTGCAGTTCCTTGCCGGTGATCAAATCCCCCAGCAGGTCCAGATACATCTGATAGCCGACAATATCGCTGGCCTGTGCGATCAGGGTGCTGGCTTCGGGGCTGCGCCAGCTTGCCTGGCCAGGGCCAATGCCAACAATGGATAAACGCCCCTGCCCGCGCCCGGTGGTTTGCGGGGTGATATCCTCGGTCGACTGGCCAACGGCGCAGGTTGCCCGTTTTGATTTCTGTTTCGCAACGATCAATGTGCCGTCTTCACCAACGGTGGCAAGGGCCGCACCCTCGGCAACGCCGTGGCAGCCGGTTTCGGCAAATACAATGTCGGATGGTGTTTGCAGGCGCGGTGCCTGTTCTTCCAGCTCAGCGGCGGTAAAGAAACGGGCCGGAACACCCATATGCCGCGCCAATGCATGAACGGCGGGTTCATCTGCTTTTAAATCAATCGATGTAACGCAGGCAACGGCACTGGCACTTAACCCGGCATCGGCCAGGGTTTTTTCGGCAAGGTCAATCAGCTCGGCAGGTTCGCAGTTGCGTTCGCAACCAACCCCCAGGGCCAATACCGGCGGGTGGAAGGTCACCGGGGCCAGTTCGCCTGCCTGATCGGAAAGGATCGTGGTTTGGGCGCGTGCGGTCACATGCAGGGCAACGGTGCCACTTTCATCACGCGGGATGGCGCTGTTGGTCAGCCACGCGGCAGAACCGGCATCAATGGTGATTTTGGCACTGGCCCCGGCCAGCAGGGCGGCGGTTGCGGGCTTGACAGCGGCCTTGTCAGCCAGTTTCCAGCCAATCGGGGGTTCATCAAGTGCCAGGCCAAGGGCGGCATCGCCCGGCGTGGTGATGGCGGCACGCGCCCCCAGCTTTTCGGCCAGATCACGCGCCAGTTTGTTGCCGCCATGATGCCCGCCCAGAAGCGGAATAAAGTTTTCGCCAGCTTCATCCACGGCAATCACGGCGGCATCCTGCCATTTCCCGGCCAGAAGCGGTGCCAGGGCACGAATAAGAATACCGCTGGCACAAACCCCGATAATCACATGGTCGGCAGCAAAGGTTTGTTGCAGATGCGCAATGGTATCGTCAAAGGCGATATCGACCTCGCGGGTGGAAACCCGGGTACGCAACCCATGCAGGCTGGCCCCGCGCAGAACGGATGCAATGCGTTTGGCCGTCGGCAAGGCGCGCTGGGTCAAACAGACTACGGCAATCGGCGCGATAGGATCGGTCGGCAGCATCGGATCAGCGCCATTCGCGGTGGCCGGAATGGTTGAATTGGTCGGATTGGTGGTCATTTCCATGCGTCTCCGCGACGGTGGATCAGGATCATTGAAAAATAGGGCGCGGTGGCATCGGTTGGCAGTTCACCCAGCGGCACCATTTTCTGGCTATCCAGGGTGGCCCGTTCGATATAGCGCGCACGGTCTGTCAGGCCCAGTTCGTCAATCACCTGGCGGACCTTGGCAAAATGCCGGCCCAGTTTGATGATGGCGGCCGCATCGGTATCAGCCAGTTGCGATTTCAGGCGGTCGGCGGGCAAAGGCCCGGGAATAACCTGCAAAACATCGTTTTTCGCGGCAAGTGGTGCGCCAAGCTGGGCGGCACAGGCCATCATGGAGCTGACACCGGGAATGCTTTGCACCGGGAAACCTGCTTCGGCCAAACGGCCAAACAGATACATGAAGCTGCCGTAAAAAAACGGGTCACCTTCGCATAATACTGCAACCGTACGCCCGGCGCGCAAATGTTCGCCAATTTCAAGGGCGGCAGCATCGTAAATGCTATCGGCCGGTGGCCCCATCGGGATGCGAATGGCAATTTCCGTGCGGCCTTCGGGCATATGCGGGGCGACAATCTGCCGGGCCAGGCTGGCCCCGTCTTCCAGCGCGGGATAGGCAATGACATCCGCTTCCTGCAGGATTTTATACGCCTTAAGCGTGATCAGGTCGGCCTCGCCCGGGCCAATGCCCAGTCCATAGGCTGCACCCTTTTTGGTGACGGGTGCAAAATTGCCTGCTTTCGCGGTCATGATTTAACTCCGACATAGTGGGTGACCGGGGCAAGGCTGTGCCAGCCGGTAAAGCTGCCGCGCGGGGCCAGCCGGGATACGGCAAAGCGCGAAAGCGTGCCACCATTTTTATTATAAAATCGAAACAGTTCCTGTTCGCCTTCCAGGGTGACGGCATTAGCCACCAGTCGCCCGTGGCGCGGTAACAGGCCCCAGCATGTTTCCATCAGGCCCGGTGTTGTGATGCCCCCGCCAATAAAAATGGCGTCAGGTGCCGGGAAGCCATGTGTTTTTGCACGCTCGGTTGATGCATCACCGATGCCGTTATAATCGCTGTTGGTGGTGCTGGCGGCTGCGGCCTCAAGGGCAGCAAGGATGCTGGTGTGATGCACGATCAGGTCGGGTGTGCCAAGGCGTGTTGCATTTTTGCGGATCATATCACAGCGATTGCCATCCTGTTCGATGGCAACGGCCTGGCCGCCAAGGCGCATCCATTCTATGGAAATGCTGCCGCATCCTGCCCCCAGATCCCACAATATGGCGCCCTTCCAAATGCTCAGCGATGCCAGGGTCTGGGCGCGGATATCGGATTTCGTGATCATGCCATCATGGATAAAGGCATCATCGGGCAGGCCAGGGCCAAGCGGCAAAATGGTGGCTTTTTGATCGGCGACCAGATCGATCAGAATCACATTCAACGGGTCAATATCGCTGCCTTCAAGGCGGGTTAAGGCATCATGCTGCCATTCGCGGGCGGTTTTGGTGGTGATTTTTTCATGATCACCGCCCAGCCTTTCACAAATGGTCAGCCTGCTATCGCCATAACCTGCTTCATAAAGCATTACCGCGACCAGTGCCGGGGTGCTGCCATCGTGCGACAGGGCAATGATGCGGCCGCGCGGGCGCAGGCAGGCACGCAAATTTTCGGGTTTGCGGCCATGAAGGGTGATCACATCACATTCCGCCAATGCCCAGCCGGTGCGCGCACAGGCGAGGCTGATGGAGGATGGTGCCGGAAAAACAGATATATTTTCGTACCCGAAATGATTGACCAGGGTGTTGCCAACCCCGTAAAACATCGGGTCACCGCTGGCCAGAATGACCGGGTTTTGGGCCTGGTAACGGGCAATTTCGGCCATGTTATCGCCAAACGGGCTTAGCCAGGCTATTTGTTGCCCGGCAATGTCGTCTGGCAGCATGGTAAGGTGGCGTTTGCCACCAAAAATGACTTTTGCCTGTTTTATTTCCCGGGTGGCCGCGGGCGAAAGGCCGGCAAAACCATCTTCGCCAATGCCAATAACCGTGATTTTGCCATTTGTTGCAGGCGTGTCGTCATTCTGCGTGGTGATGTCGGTATTTGGCATGGTGTGTCTATCCCTTCGTCCCGGGCGATGACGGGGGCGTACCATCGGCATTTTCGGCAGGTTTGGCAATGCGGGCCAGGGCATTTACCGTGGCGGCGGTTACAGCACTGCCGCCAAATCGCCCGCGCAGGGTGGCAAAGGGAATACCGGCTTTGCCTGCATGTTCGATCAATGCTTCCTTGCTTTCGGCCGCACCCACAAAGCCGACCGGCATGCCAATGATCAGGGCGGGTTTGGGCAAATGGCCGTTTAAAACCGCATCAAGCAGGTGAAAAAGGGCGGTAGGTGCATTGCCAATGGCAACAATGGCCCCGTCGATATCATTGGTCCAGGTTTCAACCGCTGCGGCCGACCGGGTGGTGCCGATCATGGCAGCAAGGGCGGGGATGTTCTCGTCATTCAGGCGGCAGATTACGGCGTTATCAGCCGGAAGCAGGCGTGAAATGATGCCGTTTTTAACCATTTCCGCATCGGTTAAAACCGGCTTTCCCGCCAGAAGGGCCGTTGTCGCCGCAGCGATAACATCGCCGCCAAAGGCAATGTTTTCGGCCATTTCAACCATGCCACAGGCATGGATGATGCGTATGGCAACGGGCCGCAATTCGTCGGAAAAACGGGCGAGGTCGGCTTCGGCTTCGATGGTTGCGAAGCTTTGCCGATATATGGCCTGCGGATCACGCAGATATTCAAACATAACCCCGCCCTTCGAGCCTGGTCCCGGTCTGGTTAGTTGCCGGTTTTTTCCACAGTGTCGTGCGCGCCATCTGCATTATGGCTGTGATCATGATCGTGGTTATGGGCATGATCATGGTCGTGACTGTGCGCATGGCTGTGGCTGTGCGAATGGCCGTGATCGTGGCTGTGATCGTGGTTGTGATCATGGGAATGGCCATGAGAATGCCCGTGCGAATGACCATGGCTGTGCCCGTGCCCGTGGCTATGCCCGTGTGAATGGCTGTGACCATCGGTGCCAATGCCCATCACATGGTGATGATGGCCGACCTGCGGTGTGGCAACATCGCCTTCATAACCAATGATCTGCTCGCGATATTTGCAAAGCTGGCAGTTCATATTGTTATCGCCGGTATCAATTTCGGCCAGGCGTTCGGCAAAGCTTTCAAGAACCAGCGGATGATCGGCCAGGTACGACGCCTTGATGAATTCGACATCGGGGAATTCTGCCGCAACCTCGTCGGTATGGGTATAGATGCGGTCGATCAAAATGCCGACAAACAGAAAATAGGGAAAAACGACAACCCGTTTATAGCCCATTTTCATGGCTTCGCGCAGGCCCGCATTTACGCGCGGATGCGCCACACCCGAATAGCTGATTTCAACCCGGCCAAAACCCATGCCTTCCTGAAGCATGCGCGCAACCTTATAGACATTGGAATTGGCATCGGGGTCGTTGGTGCCACGCCCCACCACCATCAGCAGGGTGTCCTTGCGATCAATGCTGTTATCGGCGGTTGCCAGGGCTTCTTCGATGCGGTCGGCACTGGCGCGCAGCAATTTCGGGTCAATTGCCAGGTCGCGGCCAAATTTTACCGTGATATCGGGGTTTTCGTGGTCAAAATTGTTTACTTCGCTTGGCAGGTCGTTTTTGACGTGTCCTGCGGCAAACAGCATGCCCGGCAGGGCGTAAATCTTTTTATGGCCGCGTGCTTTCAGCTTTTCAAAACCATCGCGCAAAATGGGATGGGCGAATTCCAGAAAGCCGCTTTCAACATCGTAATCGGCGAAATGGGTCTGTTTCATTTGTTCAACCATATTGTTGAACTGTGAAACCGCGCGGTCATCACGGGAACCGTGACCGCAGATCATGATGGCACCTTTGGGGGACATAAAGGCTGCTCCTTTTTCTCTCTCTCGCCATGCGGTCCAGCAGTGCCAAATGGCACCTGCTGCCGCCCGATGTCCCCCACGTTTTCCCTGATTGAACACCCGATTGCAAGCAGCAGCTTCGGGAATTGTACTTTTGACTGTGCAGGTTTGTTACAGGATGCCGGCTAAGTTATGAAGAATATTGAAAAATTATGAAAATGGTTAATGGCCTGATCTGTAAAGTCATATTGACGCAATCGCGCCATCGCCGCATCTTGCGGCGATGGAACAGGCATTTTTCGATTTTTTTGTCCCGATACCGGGCATTTATGGCTTTGGCGTTGCTGTCATCATTTTGGGTTTGGCCCTTGATGCGGCAGTGGGGGATATGCCGTGGCTGTTTTCACGCATTGCCCATCCTGTTGTCTGGATTGGTCGGCTGATTTCATTTTTTGAAAAACGCTTGAACCGCGTTGATCGCAGCGATGGCGACCGCCTGCTGCGTGGTGCGTTAACCGTGCTGATCGTGCTTTTGGTTGCCGGTACTGTGGGTGGGCTTGTTCAGTTCTGGGCCATGAAGGCCCCGTCGGGCATTGCCGCCGAGATTTTCCTGCTCGGTGTGCTGATCGCGCAAAAGGGGCTGTATCAGCATGTGCAGATCGTTGCTGATCGTCTGGAGCACGATGGCCTTGCCGCAGGGCGCAGTGCCGTTTCCATGATTGTCGGGCGGGACCCGGCCAGTCTGGATCACGCCGGGGTCAGCCGGGCGGCGATTGAAAGCTGTTCTGAGAATTTTTCCGACGGGGTTGTTGCCCCGCTTTTCTGGTTTGCGCTGGGCGGGCCGATTGGCCTGTGCCTATATAAGGCGATCAATACCCTTGATTCCATGATTGGCCATCGCAACCGGCGTTATCTTTATTTCGGGCGGTTTGCCGCGCGGCTGGATGATGTTGCCAATTTTATTCCTGCCCGTTTGGCTGGGGGGCTGGTATGCCTGGCGGTGTTGATATCGCTGGGCTTTGCTGCCGGGCGCCGGGCATGGGCAACTATGTGGCGCGATGCGCGCAAACATAAATCGCCCAATGCTGGCTGGCAGGAGGCGGCAATGGCAGGCGGGCTGGATTTGTCCCTGGCCGGGCCGCGCCAATATGGCAGCGAAATTGTCCAGGACCCGTATATTGGGGATGGTCGGCGTGATGCGACACCCGATGATATCCGGGCGGCTTTGCGGGTTTTTGTGCTGGCCTGTATTTTAAACGGGCTGTGGCCAGTCGTGATCTGGATGGCCCTGAACCATTAAACCCAAGCACATTGGGACGCCGTTGTGATGAAACCCGGTTTACATGACATTGTGATCAGCCCTGAAAATGCGGCAATCGACAGTGATGCCCGCACTTTCGTTTCGCTGGTCTGTCAGAACCCCCATGTTCAGGCGATTTTAAGCCGCATGGCGCATTTCGGCCTGCAGGACTGGTGGTTAACAGCCGGGTGCCTGGCGCAAACCATCTGGAATATTCAGGCGGGGTACGATCTGGTTGCCCATATCGATGATTACGACCTGTTTTATTTCGATCCCGATACGGGATTTGATGCCGAAGACCGCGTGATCAAACAGGTTGCCACCCTGTGTGCTGACATACCGGTGCGCATCGAAACCCGCAACCAGGCGCGGGTGCCGATCTGGTATGAACCGAAATTTGGCTTTGCCTATGGGGATGTTCACCGCGCCAGCGACGGGATTGACCGTTTCGCCTATCAGACAACTGCGATTGGCTTACGGCAGGGCAAAGACGGGGATTTTGCAATCTATGCCCCGTTCGGCCTTGAAAATGTGCTGGCCGGGCATGTGGTGCCCAACCGGGCCTTGCCGGTGGCAGCGGTTTATCGGCAAAAAACTGAACGCTGGGGTAAAATCTGGCCGCATCTGACCATCCTGCCGTGGCGGGATGACCCGGTTTGAATTTTGATTTGATATCGAAATAACGTCGGTTATTCGGGTTTTTTATTCATCCGCGCAATGGTCGAGGTGGTTGAAAAACCATCCGCCAATTGGGCAAGAAACACTTTGCCGCCATATCCCTGCACGATATCGGCGCCGACCACGGTTTCAATGGTGTAATCCGCACCCTTGACCAGAATATCGGGTTTCAGGGCCGAGATCACATCAATCGGCGTATCTTCATCGAAAATCACAACGCCGCTAACGGTTTCAAGCGATCCAAGAACGGCTGCACGGGCCGCTTCGGACTGAACCGGGCGGGTTTCGCCCTTCAGCCGTTTGACCGATGCATCGGAATTAAGGCCGATCACCAGCCGGTCGCATTGCGAACGGGCCTGTTGTAACAGGCTGATATGGCCAGGATGAAGCAAATCAAAACAGCCATTGGTAAAGCCAACCTTGTATCCCTTGCGTCGCCAGCGTTCGACGCGGTCAACCATGCGATCAAGCTTCATCAGCTTGGCTTCGCCAATCATCAGGTCATGATGATGCAACAGCGTAATCAATTCGTCGGGGTAAACAACAGCAGTGCCGATTTTACCCACAACAATGCCCGCCGCGACATTGGCAATGCGCGCGGCATCGGCAATGTTGCTGCCTGCGGCAATGCTGGCAGCCAGGCAGGCCACCACCGTATCCCCGGCACCCGATACGTCATAAACTTCGCGGGCTTCGGTCGGCAGGTGGATGGCGTCGCCTTTTGCCGGGACAAGCGTCATGCCATCCTGGCTGCGCGTTAGAAGGACATTTTCAATACCGCAATTATCAATAATGTGCCGGGCGGCGCGGATGGCATCCTCGTCGTTATTCACCGCAATGCCGGTCGCGGCTTCGGCCTCGGCCCGGTTGGGGGTTACCAGGGTTGCCCCGCGATAACGGCTGTAATCGTTGCCTTTCGGGTCGACAATCACGGTTTTGCCAGCGGCACGGGCCGCAGCAATCGTCGCGCGGATCAAATGGCTGTCCACCAGCCCCTTGCCGTAATCGGAAAGGACCACGGCATTGACATCCGGGGTTAGCTGCGCGGCAAGGTCGCCAACATGGGTCAGTGTGGTGTCGGCAGGCGGTGATGTGGTTTCGTTATCAGACCGCAACAATTGCTGCCCACCAGCGATAAAACGGGTTTTGATGGTGGTGGGGCGATTACGTTCGATCTGGATATAGGGTTCAACCAGCTTGTCACCGGCGACATATTCCATCACTTCGCGACCCGGCAGGTCATCTCCCACCATCGACAGGAATTTGACCGAAGCACCCAGTGCCGTGGCATTGCGCACCACATTGCCCGCCCCGCCCAGCATCGCACTTTCACGCTGTACGCGAATAACGGGAATGGGGGCTTCGGGTGAAATGCGTGTGACCGATCCGTAAACAAAGCGATCAAGCATGACATCGCCAATGCACAGGATTTTGGCATTTCCCAGGTCTTCAACCAGACGGGCAAGATGGCTTAAATCGGTCATGAACGCTACTTTCGGTATCGGTTATCGCAAGCAATAGGCAGGTTGATGGCAAAATTTGGCAGGCAGCACAGGCGATTAATGGCTGCGCGCCAGCCCCGCCAGAAAGGCAGGGGCAAGCAGCGCAGGCCAGGTATCAATCGCGCAGGCCAAGCCGGTATTCCAGCATACCGACCAGCATTTGGCCCAGCATGATATGCATTTCCTGAATGCGCGCCGTCGTCTGGCTGGGAACGATCATGACCGGGTCACAAAGTGCTGCCATATCGCCGCCCGAACGACCGGTCCAGCCGGTAGCAATCAGCCCCATTTCGCTGGCCTTTTGCAGGGCAAGATTGACGTTTTTGCTGTTTCCCGATGTGGAAATGCCAATGGCAATGTCGCCGGGTTTGCCAAGGGCTTCGACCTGGCGTTCAAACAGATGATCAAACCCGAAATCATTGCCAATCGCGGTCAGCGCCGAGCTGTCGGTGGTCAGCGCGATGGCTGGCAGGGCGCGACGGTTATGAACATAGCGGACGGTAAATTCGGTTGCGATATGCTGGGCATCCCCGGCAGAGCCGCCATTGCCGAAAAACAGCAGTTTGTTACCGGCATTCAGCGCATTTTCACACAGGTCAACCAGCTTGATAAACGGCGCGCGCGTGGCTTCGCGCGTTTTGTTGACCAGATCGAAATGCTCGTCAAATTCGGCATCAAAAAAGGTGTTAATGTCCATTTTCGGCTCATATCTTGAAATTGTCAGGTGGCAGCCAGGTTGCGTGCGCAGGTCACGGCGTCATCATGTCCATTGCGGTTATTTCTGCCATATGGCCCCGCTTTTAGCCGGTTTGGCCCCATGACAGACCATGAAATTTGGCATGGCCGGTTATCAGGATGCGCTGGCATCGCCATATGTCAGACCTTAACCGTGGTCAAAGGATCATGATCGCGGCGAAACTAGCACTTTGGTTTCACTGTGGCTATTGCTTATCGGGCCATCACATGCGGAAGATTTTAAGAAATTATTCGACAATTTTCAGGGGTCGGATACATATGCTGTTAAGGATAACACTTTATATTGTTTCGGAATCCGTGTTTTCGGATCGAATGTGCAAACAACCGGGTAAACATGTCTGATAATTCACTGCCCTCACCCGAGGCGTTTCTGGTTGATTATGTCCGGCGTCTGGAACGCCGGCGACAGGGCGTGGGTGCCGTGCATGTGCATATTTCGAAATTGCAGAACTATAATCGCCGTGAACACCATATCCGCACCTGCCTGACCGCGTTCGAGGAACTGGTGCCGGTGGTAACAGGCCGCCTGTTTTTTCTGACCAATCAGGACATCATTTTCATCTATGAACAGAAGTACCTTGATGAGGTCAATGCGGCTATTTTCCGCCTGAAATTCCTGTTCAATGATGACCCGCTGCTGGCCGATGGTGTTGACCCCGATGGCATGCCAGCCAGCTTTACCGACTTTTTTGATGTCGATAAGGAATACAAGGACTTCCTGCATCTGACCCAGCGCCTGGTGCGCAGCAATGCCGGCCGTGAAAAGGCCGTAAGCCAGGCAGCCCAGCGCCATAACGATGCCCCGGACCAGAACCAGGATGGCGCCCCCCTAACACCAAAAATTCTCGGTCGGATTGACGAGGCCCTGCGCCGTGCGGATCTGTCGAACCTGATGCGCCGTCAGGCGATTTGTGCCGTGGTTGGCGGGGCGCAGCCAACGCCGGTTTTTCATGAACTGTTTATTTCGATCCGCGATTTGCAGCACACCCTGCTGCCCGACATCAATGTGACGTCCAATCGCTGGCTGTTTCAGCATCTGACCGAAATTCTCGACCGTCGTATGCTGGCTTTGCTGTCGCGGACCAACGACACCAGCGTTTCGGGGTCGGTCAGTATCAATCTGAATGTATCAACCCTGCTATCGCCGGATTTCCTGACCTTTGACAGCAATGTCAAAGCCGGGCAGCGCGGGACGATTGTGCTGGAACTGCAAAAGATCGATATTTTTGCCGATCTGGGCGCGTTCTTTTTTGCCCGCGATTTTTGCCGGGATCGCGGTTATCGCATCAGCATCGATGGCATCAGTCACCTGTCGCTTCCCTATATCAACCGCAACAAGCTGGGCGTTGATACGATCAAAATGATGTGGTCGCCGGAAATGAAGGACCTGCCGGAAGAAAAGGTGAATGAAATTCGCGAGGCGATTAATGCCGCGGGCGATACCCGCGTGATCATGTGCCGCTGCGATGACCAGAACGCCATTGATTTTGGCCATTCCGTCAATATCACCATGTTCCAGGGGCGTTATGTCGAACAGCTTTTAAACGAATATGCCCGGGCGAAAAAATAACAGCTGACCGGCCGGGGCAGGGATATTCTGCCAATATCAGATTAAAAAACACCGCCAGATCCGATCTGACGGTGTTTTTGTTTATAACGGCCGGATGCGGCCGGATATGGCCACGGAAGGCCTGATATCAGTTTTCGTCGCGATTGCTGACATGGGCTGTTTCAAACGTTGCCATACCGTTATGACAATCAGCCGCGGCGCGCAGCAAAGGCAGCGTCAAGGCAGCACCAGACCCTTCGCCAAGGCGCATATTGAATTCCAGAAGTGGCTTTTTACCCAGTTTTTCCACCAGGTTGCGATGGCCCGGTTCAACTGACAAATGGCCGACCAGGCAATGATCAAGCGCATCCTGGCGGATATTGTAAAGCACGGCAGCCGCCGCACAGGAAACATAACCATCCAGCACGACCGGCACGCGCTGCAGGCGTGCCGCAAGGATGGCACCGGCCATGGCGGCAATTTCACGCCCGCCAACACAGCGCAGCACTTCCAGCCCGTCGCGCATCTGGTTGCGATGTAAAATCACTGCATCACCTACCACGTGGGTTTTGCGCGCAAGGGTGCTGTCATCAATGCCGGTTCCACGGCCGGTCCAGTCTTCCGGGGCGCCACCAAACAGGGCGTGGGAAATGGCCGCCGCAGCCGTGGTATTGCCAATGCCCATTTCACCGGGCACAAAAACATCCAGTCCGGTTTCAACCGCGCTCATGCCAAAGGCCATGGCTTCGGCGCAGTCTTCATCCAGCATGGCGGCTTCGCGGCTGAAATCATTGGTGGGAATTTCAAGGGCAACTTCCATCACCCGCAATTCGGCGTCAACGGCCTTGCAAATCTGGTTGATGGCGGCACCGCCATTAATGAAATTTTCCACCATTTGCTGGTTCACACTGGCGGGGAAGGCCGAAACGCCCTGTTCGCAAACACCGTGGCTGCCCGCAAAAATGGTTACGCGCGGGCGGTTGGCGCGTGGCCGGGCATTACCCTGCCAGCTTGCCAGCCACAGGCTGATTTCCTCAAGCCGGCCCAGCGACCCTTCCGGTTTGGTCAATTGGGGTTCCCGGGCGATAACGGCGTCGCGCGCGGCCTCGTCGGCGGCGGGCAGGTCGGCCATCAGGGCACGGATATCGTCCAGATTTTGCGGCGGGTGTTTGGGATCGAACATGAAAAAAAGTCTCCGGGCGGCAGGAAGCGCCAATGGTGGGCAATGGTGCTTGGCTTTGTTGCGCACCATGATTAGTCTTCCCCCAGCGAAATTGCCAGTTTGAAAATCGGAAAATGCCGGTGTCCCCAGATCAGCCCCTATCCCCCCATTCTGCCCGCGATGGCAAAAAAGCCAGCGCGAAGGCAACACCATCCCCTGCTGATCGCGCAGATGCACAGGAAGGTGACGTTGGGGACGCGTCGGGGGTTGATCATGATCTGGGGGGCGATGAACCGGCGGAAAGGCCTGTGAATACGGGTGCTGCCGGGCATGATGCAAATGGGCCTGCTGAATGGATTGTCGCCGATTTTGGCCGTGCCCTGATGTTGCTTTCGCGTATTCCCTGGCCCGCCCGGCTTGATTTTCAATCTGGCCTTATTGCCCGGTCTGTCTGGTGTTGGCCGCTGGTTGGGGTGTTTTTGGCCGGTATTGCGGTTTTACCGGCACAGGCCCTGTTGTGGTTAACCGGCAATGCCGGGCTGGCGGCGGTTTTTGCCTTGCTGGCAATGGTCGGCCTGACCGGTGCCCTGCATGAAGATGGCCTTGCCGATTGCGGGGATGGTTTTGGTGGCGGGGCCACGCGCGAACGCAAACTTGAAATCATGCGTGACAGCCGGATTGGCAGTTACGGCGTTGTTGCCCTGATCCTTGCCTTTGCCGCGCGGTTTTTTGTGCTGGAACAGGCGATTGAACAGGGTGTGTTCATGATGGTCATGATCGTTACTGCCATGTTTTCGCGCCTTGCCATGCCCGCCATGATGGCCATCTTGCCCCCTGCCCGGCCCGATGGTTTGGGGCGTGGTGCGGGGCGGCCCGGCCTTGTGCCCTTGATGGTGGCATTATTGTTTACTGTTATCATCACCATGCTGGTGGCAGGCCCGGTTTTGATGCTGGGCGCATTGCTCGCCATGGGGTTGGCCTGCGGGGTGGTTGGGCTGGTTGCATATTGGCAAATTGGCGGGCAAAGTGGCGATGTTCTGGGGTGTAGCCAGATCGTGGCTGAAATTTTCGTTGCGATATCGTTATTGTCATTGCTGGCAAAGGGCCTGGTATGAGCAGCTTTGCCATTACCCGCTGGTGGTTGATCCGCCATGCCCCGGTGGAAAACCCGGCAGGTGTGATTTATGGCGCGACCGACCTTAAGGCGGTTTTTCATAACCGCCCCGCACTGGAATTTTTGGCCGCAACTCTGCCCCGTAACCCGGTTTATATCACCAGCACGCTTTCCAGAAGCATCGATACCCTAAATCAGGTGCAGGATTTGCGTGGTTCAAAACAATCCGGCGAAGATACGGCGCGGGCAGCTGATGACCCAATTCAGGTGCCCGAATTGGGTGAACAGAATTTCGGTGACTGGGAAGGGCTTCGATGGGCGGATATCCCGACAGATCAAGCCCGCCAGTTTTGGGATGATTATGCCAATGCCATCCCGCCAAATGGTGAAAGTTTTAACCAGTTGGCAGAGCGGGCGGTAAAGGCCTTTGGCAGGCTTAACCAGAACCATGTGGGATGCGATATTGTGGCTGTTTTACATGGCGGGACAATACGCGCCATTCTTGCCCAAGTTCTGGGGCTTAAACCGTCGGCTGCCTTGTCGTTTGATATTTCCCCGCTGGGACTGACGCGCATTGATTACCTTGATGCGCCGGAAAACCCCGGTTGGCGGATTGGCGGGGTGAATTTGCAGCTTTGCCAGGATTAACTGGTTTTTCCGGTGCTTCCTGTATAATCGCGTTACGGGCTGACCCGCCGCCGATTTTATATCGATATCGAATTGTTGTGGCAGGTTTGTCGCGCATTCAGGCCCGGCCATTGTCGCTTTGGTAAACAATGGCCGGTTGGGCCTGTGAAACATGCGGTGATTGTAAACAATCAGGCCGATTTGCGGCTGGCGATGGTTTCGCCATTGCCGGTGAATTCGGCAAGGAAGCGATCAAGATTGTCATGCGAGATATCGTGTTTGATCGCAAGATCGTTCAGATCGGCAAGATAGGCTTTGTAATAATCAAGCGGGCGGCTGCGGGCTTTGCCGCGCAACAGGTTGGTGCGCGGGAAATCTTCGGCGAATTCAGAGCTTTCAATTGCGGCTGAAATTGAATCATCAAGGATGGCAGCGGGAATGCCATCAAAGTTTTTACCGCAGGCTGACAGCATTTTGCTGGCGGTGGGGACGGAAATACCCGGCTGGCCCAGCAAATGGTTGAGCGATTCATCACTGAAATCGTCGCGGTCAAACAGCTCGACCAGGGTTGGCAGGTCGCGCACCAGCAGCGAAAGAGCGTTAACGCGGATACCACGGGCATGCGTCCAGATAATGGCCGCAACCATTCCCAGTTCGGGGTCAGCCTTGTAAAGCGCGCGCACCTGGCGGCGGCGCAGCACTACTTCATTGTCGTCGGCATGTTGCTCCAGAAAGCTGGAGAAATGCGGCGCATCGTTTTGAAGCCGGTCAAGCAGCTTGGTCCACATGTCACGGCGTGACGTGGTCTGCCAGATCAATATTTCCTGAGCGCGAATCTTTTCGACATAGTGTTCTAAAGCCATCGGGACAAACAATTTTAAAGTTATCTGGAATGACGGTATGCAGACAGCGCTCGGGTCCCCTACACCCGGGTTTTCCCGGTGTGTTTACATTCCTTTTTATGGCTCCGATGTTCCCTCAAAGACAAAATGGCCTCAACATATCAATTCTTACAAATACTGACCTTTCGTCTAGGGCGGACTTATTCTTTAAGTTGCCGGGGCTTACCCCGTGCGGGTTGGATATAGGTCCGGTTCTGCACCGGTCCTTGATATCTGCGGTGATCAGGGGTTTTTGGTCTGGCGGATGCACCAAAATTTTCGCGTTTGTGACGGGCCAATTTTTTATTTCGCAGGAAACCCCCTAACACACTGAATTTAATGTGTTTAACAACCGGTGCGGTTGGCGGGACTCGCCTGTTCTCCTATTGGGAGAAAAACGCCAATGCGACGCGGGGCCTTCTAATCGAGAGTCTTTTGGGCTAGTGTCGCCGCGCCGACTGGTAACGGGAAATCGGTGCAAGACCGATGCTGCCCCCGCAACTGTAACGGGATGGGTCATTTGCGGCAGAAAAACCTGCCACCCACTGAAGGATGGGATAACCCCCTTTGGGAAGGGAAATGACCGACATGCCCGAAGCCAGGAAACCTGCCAGTGGTGATGCCCGATCATTGGGCATCAACTGCAACCGGGTCTCGGGTGGAGACCATAGCGCAAGGAACGGGCCATGGCCCCAAAGGTTATTGAAAATGGCGTTCACCTGATATTGGGTGGCGCACGTTCCGGCAAAAGCAAATTTGCCGAGGATATGGTCATTGCGGCAGGCGGGGGCACCTATATTGCCACCGGACGCGCCTGGGACGATGAAATGGCCGATCGTATTGCCCATCATAAACAGCGCCGCGGCCCGCTTTGGGCCACGATCGAGGAACCGCATGATTTGTGCGGTGTGCTTGAACGCCTTGATCAGCAAAGCGAAGGTCCGGTTCTGGTGGATTGCCTGACCCTGTGGCTGACCAACCTTATGATTGGCGAGCACGATATCGAGGCCGAGATCGAGCGCCTTTGCGCGCTTTTGCCCCGGCTGGCTTTGCCGGTTTTGCTGGTCTCAAACGAGGTTGGCTTTGGCATTGTACCGGAAAACGCAATGGCGCGTGCCTTTCGCGACCATGCCGGGCGCCTGCATCAGCGCATTGCCGCACTTTCGCGTCAGGTGACGCTGGTGGTTGCGGGCATTCCAATGAGTGTTAAATAATTTCAATCCGGTATGTGATACCCGGTTTTTCAAGGATTTAAAGATAATGGCGCATTTGGGTAAAATTCCCGCAACCGTGATTACCGGCTTTTTGGGGGCCGGCAAAACCACCATGATCCGCAATATGCTGGAAAATGCCGGTGGCAAGCGTATCGCCCTGATTATCAATGAATTTGGTGATGTTGGCGTGGATATGGAAGTCATCAATGGCTGCGGCATTGAAGGCTGTGCCGAAGAAGACGTTCTGGAACTTGCCAATGGCTGCATCTGTTGCACCGTGGCCGATGACTTTGTACCGACCATGCAAAAGCTGCTGGATCGCGATACCCCGCCTGATCATATCGTTATCGAAACATCTGGTCTTGCCCTACCCAAGCCGCTGGTAAAGGCCTTTAACTGGCCGGAAATCCGTTCGCGTGTGACGGTCGATGGCGTTGTTGCCGTGCTTGATGCCGCCGCCCTGCGCGATGGCCTGTTTGCCCATGATCACGACGCAGTCCAGGCCCTGCGCGAGGCCGATGAAAACCTGGATCACGAAAGCCCGCTTGAAGAACTGTTTGAAGAACAGCTTCATTGCGCCGATATGGTGGTTTTAAACAAAACCGACCTTCTGACCGGCGATGAAAAAAGCAGGGTCGAGGCCGATATTCGGGCCGAGCTGAAACGCCCGTCGGTCAAAATCATTGCGACCGAACATGCGCGCATTGAAAATGCCGTGCTGCTCGGCCTGGGGGCCGCCGCCGAGGATGACCTTGATAGCCGCCCGTCCCATCATGATGACGGCCATGAGCATGACCACGACGATTTTGAAAGCTTTGTCGTCACGCTTGATGATGTCACGGACCCTGCTGCCCTTGAAAAGCGCCTGATCAATGTGGTGCGGGAATTTGACGTTTTGCGCATCAAGGGGTTTGTCCATGTGCCGGGCAAGCCGATGCGCCATGTGGTGCAGGGTGTTGGTGAACGCTTCCAGCGCTATTTTGACCGCCCCTGGCAGGAAAACGAAACCCGCCAGTCGCGTCTGGTGGTGATTGGCCTGCATGATATGGACCAGCAGGCAATTACCAGCGCCATTCTGGCGGCCTGATCCACTTTAAACCCTGAAAGGCAGCAGCCTTAATGCTTCAGGCATGCTCCCTTTGTGCCCGAAAATTGCGGCAGTGATCATGCGCTGCCGCTGTTTTTGGGCCAGATAATTTAATGCCCATCCCTTTGCAGACAGGCCTTATTCATGCACTTACTTGCCGCACAGCCGGGAATGATCACCGATGGCAGCGAGGCCGTTGATCTGGGCCAACGCCCCGGTGATGTGGTTATCCTTTCGGCGGCGGAATCCGAACTGGCCTGTCTGGCAACGGCACAGGGGCACCTGAATGCCGAATTTCCCGGCAAGGTACCGTCGCTGCGCCTCGCCAGTCTGTTGCAGCTGGGGCATAACATGTCGGTCGATCTTTATATCGATGATGTGGTGTCCCATGCCCGTTTCATCATTGTGCGGGTGCTGGGCGGGCGCGGCTATTGGGAATATGGCATTGAACAATTCGTCGCACTGGCGCGCGAACGCTACATTCCGTTACTGCTGCTTCCCGGCGATGACCAGCCCGATGCCGAATTGCTGTCGCTGTCGACCGTCAAAGGCCAGGCATGGCAACAGGTTTGGCGCTATCTGGTTGAAGGCGGGCCGGGCAATGCCGAAAATTTGTTGCGATATGTTTATGAATGTATCACGGCGAAAACGGATAATGCTGATCCCGCCATCCAATGGCATTGGCAACCGCCTGCCCCGCTGGTAAAGGCCGGGCTTTATTGGCCGGGTAAAAGCAATGCGGCCCTGTCCGACCTTGCCGGTGTTTGGCAGGCTGGCAAGCCGGTGGTGGCGGTGGTTTTTTACCGGGCGCTGATCCAGGCGGGTAATCTTGATGTGATTGATGCCGTGATCACGTCGCTGGCACGGTCCGGTCTTAACGCCCTGCCCGTTTTTGTTTCCAGCCTGAAGGACCCGGTGGCCGCTGCCCTGGTGGCAGACTGGCTGGCGGAAACAAAGTGTGATTTGATTTTAAATACCACCGGCTTTGCCCTGGCTGTGCCCGGTGCCCTGCGCGGCGAAAGCCCGTTTGATGCCGTGGATGCCCCGGTGATGCAGGTGGTATTGTCGGGCGGCAGCGAGAGCGCCTGGCGCGATGGCGTAAATGGCCTTGCCGCGCGTGATATCGCCATGAATGTCGCCCTGCCCGAGGTTGATGGCCGCATCTTTTCGCGCGCGATATCCTTTAAGGGTTCCGCCGGGCGGGATGTGCTGACCGAGATTGATCTGGTCAAATATATCCCGGTCCTGGACCGGGTGGATTTTGTTGGGCAACTGGCGGCAAACTGGGTGCGCCTGCGCCAAACCCCGGCCCCGCAAAAACGGGTGGCGATGGTGATGGCGAACTATCCCAACCGCGATGCGCGTTTGGGCAATGGTGTTGGCCTGGATACCCCGGCAGGCATGATCACCACGCTAAAGGCCATGCAGGCGGCGGGCTATGACATTGCCAGCCTGCCCGCAAATGGCGATGCCCTGATTGATCAGGTCAAATCCGGCCCGACCAATGATTTTACCGCCCTTGATCAGCGCGATATTCGCATCATCCTGCCATTGGCGGATTATAAGGCGGCCTTTGACGCCCTGCCCGCTGCCATTCGGGATCAGGTGATGGATCGCTGGGGCACGCCGGAAAGCGACCCGTTTTATCGCGCCGATAAAGGCGGATTTGCCCTGTCGATTGTGCCAATGGGCAATGTCGTGGTCGGTTTGCAGCCCGCGCGCGGTTATAATATTGATCCGCTTGAAAGCTATCATTCGCCCGATCTGGTGCCGCCGCATAATTATTTCGCCTTTTATATCTGGCTGCGTCACAGCTTTGATGCCCATGCGATTATCCATTTTGGCAAACATGGCAATATGGAATGGCTGCCGGGCAAGTCATTGGCTTTGTCCGATGCCTGCTTTCCCGAAGCCGTTTTTGGCCCGACCCCGCATC
Organism: Thalassospira marina; assembly: GCF_002844375.1. NCBI lineage: Bacteria > Pseudomonadati > Pseudomonadota > Alphaproteobacteria > Rhodospirillales > Thalassospiraceae > Thalassospira > Thalassospira marina. The sequence goes on from NZ_CP024199.1 coordinate 4,447,627, forward strand.
TTTACCCCTTTATCGTCAATGACCCCGGCGAAGGTACCCAGGCCAAACGCCGGGCGCAGGCCGTGATTATTGACCATCTGACGCCCCCTTTAACCCGTGCCGAAAGCTATGGTCCGCTAAAGGATATGGAGGCCCTGGTAGATGAATATTACGATGCCGCCGCCGTTGACCCGCGCCGTTTGGCCCTGCTGAAACGCGATATTCTGGAACTGGCGGTACGCATTGGGCTGGACCGCGATTGCGGTATTGAAACCGGCGAAGATGAAGAAAGCGCGCTGGCAAAACTGGATAATTACCTGTGCGAGCTGAAGGAACTTCAGATCCGCGATGGTTTGCATATTTTTGGCGAGGCCCCCGAAGGTCGCCTGTTGACCGACCTTTTGGTGGCACTGGCGCGGTTGCCCCGTGGGGTTGATCGCGGCAAAACCGCCTCCCTGCATCGTGCGCTGGTGCGCGACCTGATGCCGGAACTAACCGGTGAGATGGCGTTTGACCCGCTGGATTGCATCATGGGCGATGTTTGGTACGGGCCCAAACCCGCCGCCCTTTGTACCTATGACGGGCAATGTGGCCCCTGGCGGACATTGGGCGATACGGTGGAACGCCTTGAATTGCTGGCCCATGATCTGGTGGCGGGTGAAAAGCAGGCGGATGCAAGCTGGCACCATACACAGGATGTTCTTTGCGATATCGAAACATCCCTGCGCCCGGCGATAACGCAATGTGGTACGGCGGAGCTTGCGGGCATTTTACGTGGCCTTGCCGGCAAGTTTGTTGAACCGGGTCCATCGGGCGCACCAACCCGGGGGCGGCCCGATGTATTGCCAACCGGGCGTAATTTTTATTCGGTCGATACCCGCACCGTGCCGACACCGGCGGCCTGGCATCTTGGCTGGAAATCGGCGGAATTGCTGCTTGAACGCCATGTGCAGGAACATGGCGAATGGCCGTCGGCCCTTGGGCTTTCGGTTTGGGGAACCAGTAATATGCGCACCGGCGGCGATGATATAGCCCAGGCCATGGCCCTGATGGGGGTTAAGCCAACATGGGATTCCGCCTCGCGCCGGGTGACGGGGTTTGAGGTTTTGCCCCTGTCGCTGTTGGCGCGGCCACGCATTGATATTACCCTGCGCATTTCCGGTTTCTTCCGCGATGCCTTTCCCGGCCTGATTGATTTGTTTGACAGTGCCGTGCGTGCGGTGGCCGCGCTGGAAGATGAACCTGCCCACATGAACCTGATTGCGGCGCGGGTGCGCGATGAAACCGTGCGCCTGTGTGCCGATGGCATGGAAAGCGAACAGGCCGGGCAAATGGCGGCTTACCGTGTGTTTGGTTCCAAACCCGGCGCCTATGGGGCCGGGTTGCAGGCCATGATTGATGAAAAATTGTGGGAAGATGAAGCCGACCTTGCCAATGCCTACCTTGCCTGGGGCAGTTATGCCTATGGTAATGGGGCCAGCGGTACACAGGCGCGCCGGGTTTTTGAAACGCGGTTGGGTGCGGTGGATGCGATTGTCCATAACCAGGATAACCGCGAACATGACCTGCTGGATTCCGATGACTATTATCAGTTCGAAGGTGGAATGACATCGGCGGTGCGTCATCTTTCCGGGCAGCAGCCGGTGATTTACCATAATGACCATTCCCGGCCCGAAAGCCCGAAAATCCGTACCCTGAACGAAGAAATCGCCCGTGTGGTGCGTGCCCGCGTGGTGAACCCGAAATGGATTAGCGGTGTGATGCGGCATGGCTATAAGGGCGCATTTGAAATGGCGGCAACGGTTGATTACCTGTTTGCCTTTGCCGCGACAGCGCGTTGCGTTGCCGGCCATCATTTTGACCTGGTTTATGATGCCTATCTGGGCGATGAAATCGTGCGCGATTTTATCGCAGACCATAACCCCGATGCTTTGAATGATATCCGCGACCGCCTTGCCGAGGCCATTGAACGCGGCCTGTGGCAACCACGGCGCAACACCGTGACTGCCGATTTGATGGAGAAGATCGATGCGCAGAACTAAAACCGCCAAATCGGACCATGATCAGCGCCAGAATTTGCTGCGCATCTGGACCCGGACCGCGATCAATACCGGGATTATGGCATCGGCGGCGATGCTGTTGTGCCTGAATGCCAATGGGGCACAGGCCGGTGAGACAAAGGCTAGTGACACAAAGGCTGCTGCGAAATGGCAGGCTGTGCCCGATTGGGCGTTTTTCTGGCAGTTGCAGGGCAATGTGACCCCGGCCAAAGGCAGCCGGGTGGTTGATAGCGACCTGTTTGATACCCCGGCAAGTCAGGTTGTAAAATGGCGCAAACAGGGGCTTTACCCGGTTTGTTATGTCAATGTCGGGGCGTTTGAAGACTGGCGCGATGATGCATCGGATTTCCCCGAAGACGTGATCGGTGCGGCCTATGATGGCTGGGACGGGGAACGCTGGCTGGATATCAGCCAGTATTGGGCGTTTAACCAGATCATTGAAGCCCGGCTGGATTTGTGTGCCAGCAAGGGATTTTTGGCCGTGGAGCCTGATAATATTGATGGTTATGACAATGAAACCGGGTTTGATATTTCGCGCGATGATCAGCTTGCCTATCTGCGCTGGTTAACCGAACAGGCCCATCAGCGCGGACTTGCCATTGGCCAGAAAAACGCCCCTGACCTGATTGGTGACCTGGTGGATGAGATGGATTTCGCCCTGCTGGAATCCGCTTGGCGCGACGGATTTCTTGAAGATTTCAGCCCGTATCGAAACCAGAACAAACCTGTCTTTGCCGTGGAATATCGCGAAGATGGGGCCAGCCTGAAAAAGATGTGCGGCGATATCAGCCAGCAGGGATTTATTGGTGTTCTGGCCGATTATGACCTGTCGGGCCATATCGAGAATTGCCGGTAAACCTCCATACCTGATGACCCCATGTGAGACGGGCGAGGGGCACGGCTGCGTTTTTTGAGAATACGTGGCCTGCCTGCTGCCTGCTGCCTTGCGCCGCTGGCTTCCCATGTATCGGTCGGCAGGGGATGGCGTTGCCCTGCATTTGCCCGCGCGAAAGACACCTATGGGCAGGTCATTTGCCTGTCTTTGCAGGCCCCATGTCAACCACAGCGCAATAATGGGTGTGGGGACTGTCAAATCGGATCGATTTAGAAACAATCCTGAAATACTTTATGTTGTGGCGCGTGGAGTGCTGATCACAAAAAGTGGTTTTTCGGAACCTTTCGGTAAACTTTAACGTTTCCGAAATGGGTGATTTATGCGTTAATAGTTTATTAACCCTTGGTTGGGCGAAGAGTCACCCCATTAGGGGCCAGGACGCAGCGGCGAACACAGCCGGTTAAAATGCGCCAGGCCCAAGGCAGGAGGCCGCGATGGAGACTTTGAAACAGGTTCGTTTGCCCCATTATGCGCAAACACCGCCCCCCGCACATGGCGGACATGCGGATATTATCGATTTCCTTTTAACCGGGCAGGATGTGCCCCAATGGCTGCGCGATGATTTGCACGGCAAGGGCACCATGCGCCCGGCACGCGGTGCGATTGGGGCCGTGCTGGCCCTGCGTGAACATTTTGGCAAATGCCACGAACCGGTCAGCCAGAAACAGTTCCGCGATGGCCTGAACGAGCTGGGCCGCCATTTTCCCCTTCCTGATAACCAGCATATCAAATCCCGTGAACGGATTTACTGGCGCTATTTGCAGGGGGTGGAAACACCCGTCTGGCAGGCGACAGTATCGCTGGCCCATATCCGGCAAAAAACATTCCCCGTGGTGCGCGACCTGCGGGCATTGATCGATGATGTGGTTGCCAGCCGCAACTGGGCCGAACGGCGGCTTGAACTGGTTGAACACAGCTTTTCCATGCCTGCCAATACGCCAAATGCAGTGATGGCAAAGGCGCTGGTTCGGTTGCGGCAAATGTCGCCGGGTGATCGGTTGCAACTGTTTAACAAGGCCCGCATGCGCCGCCCCGAATTGGCCAACACCGACATGCGCGAACCCGCCAAATGGGCTGATCTGGTGGTTTCCGACCTTGGTGTTGCCTCGCGCTAGGCAATGCCGGGTTGGGTGTTTCGCACCGGGGCTTTTGCATTGGGTTTACGGTGATGGGTACGGCGACGCGCGTTTGGTGGCCTTTTGGTAATCTGTCATGGTTCATCCTCCCGGTACTGTGACAGGCCAAAGGTTTTGATGGGTGTTTTAGGCAACCGTCGGTCTTTGCGCAGGCTTGGCCTTAAAGGCCATGAAACCGGATTTGAAAAATGGTGTGCCATATGGTGTGGCGCACCATTTTTATTTTGGTGGGGACGGGGGATAGTGTGGATATGGGCAGAGACATGGTGTTGAAATTATTGCCGGCATCGGCCCTGAAAATTGACAATCCTTCTTGATTGTCACCGGGCTTTGGCCGAGTTTGGCACCCTTCAATGCGGCACTAAAGCCCGAAGCTTAGCAAGGATGGGAAACCAATGACCGATCAGACCGAAAGCCCGGCCACGACCAGCGAACTTGATGCGCAAAATGCCCGCCATGATGAAAAAATGAAGAAAATCAAGGCGGCGCGCGACAAAATGATGGCGGCAAAGATCGACAAAAAAGGTCTGGTTATTGTTCATACCGGCAAGGGCAAAGGCAAATCATCCTCGGCCTTTGGCATGGCGATGCGCTGTGTTGGCCATGACATGAAGGTGGGCGTGGTCCAGTTTATCAAGGGCGGCTGGGAAACCGGCGAGGCCAAATTACTGGCGAAATTTCCCGACCTGTGCGATTTCCACGCGATGGGGGCAGGCTTCACCTGGGAAACACAAAATCGCGCCCAGGATATTGCCCTGGCCCGTCAGGCCTGGGAAAAAGCCTGCGAAATGATGCGCGATCCGTCCTATTCGATGATTATTCTCGACGAACTGAACATCGTTTTGCGCTATGATTTTTTGCCGCTTGATGATGTGCTGGCAGCGCTAGTGGAAAAACTGCCCGATCAGCATGTGGTGATTACCGGCCGCAATGCGCCTGATAAACTGATTGAAGCGGCCGATCTGGTGACGGAAATGACGCTGGTGAAGCACCCGTTCCGTGAGCAGGGGATCAAGGCGCAGATCGGCGTTGAATTTTGATTTTCGGGTGTAAGGCCCGGCAGGCAAGGAAAGTTTCGGTTTTATAATGAATAAACCGGCGGGCAATAGCACCCCGGCCCTGATGTTGCAGGGCACCGGGTCGGATGTGGGGAAATCGCTTCTGGTGGCGGGCCTGTGCCGGGCATTTGCCCACCGTGGCCTGCGGGTGCGCCCGTTTAAACCGCAAAATATGTCCAATAACGCCGCCGTCACGGCCGATGGCGGCGAAATTGGCCGGGCGCAGGCCTTGCAGGCGCGGGCCGCTGGGGTGGAAACCACGGTGCATATGAACCCGGTTCTGTTAAAGCCGCAAAGCGAAATTGGTGCGCAGGTGGTGGTGCAGGGCCAGGTCCTGACCAGTGCCAAAGCGCGCGATTATTACCGCCTGAAACGCGACCTTCTGCCGCGCGTGATTGAAAGTTTTGAGATCATTGCGGCGGATGCCGACCTTGTTATCGTCGAAGGGGCGGGGTCACCGGCAGAAGTGAATTTGCGGGCTGCCGACATTGCCAATATGGGCTTTGCCGAAGCCACCCAAATGCCGGTTGTGCTGGTTGGCGATATTGACCGGGGCGGGGTGATTGCCTCGATCGTGGGGACACATAACCTGCTGTCTGAAAGCGACCGGCAGTGGCTGAAGGGCTATGTGATCAACAAGTTTCGCGGTGATGTATCGCTGTTTGAATCGGCGTTGGAGATTATCGAAGATCATACCGGCCTTAAAAGTTTTGGTATCGCAACGTTTTGGCCGGATGCGGCAAAGCTGCCGCCCGAAGATGGCGTGGCATTGGGCCAGGCGGAACGTTACCGTAAATCCCTGCGGCGCCCGGTAACGGGCAGGAATGTTGGGGATACGGGCGATGTTGAGGGAAGCAAGCCGGAAGGGGCACCAGCGCAACCCCTGCTTCGCGTGGCGGTGCCGCATTATCCGCAGATTGCCAATTTTGATGACCTTGACCCCCTGCTGGCCGAACCGGGCATTGATTTGATGCTGGTTAAACCCGGCGAGGTCATACCGGCGGGATGTGATTTGGTGGTGTTGCCCGGCAGCAAATCGACCCTGTCGGATTTGCGGTTTTTAAAGGCGCAGGGCTGGGATAGCGACATTATCGCCCACTGGCGCAATGGCGGCCATGTGATGGGCATTTGCGGTGGCTATCAGATGCTGGGTACCTGTGTTTCTGACCCCAACGGGGTTGAGGGGGAGCCGGGTGATGAAGCCGGGCTTGGCCTGCTGGATGTGCAAACCGTGATGGAAGGGCGCAAAACCCTGCGCCAAAGCCAGGCCCATGTGGCGGGCAACGCCCTGTGCCCGGTGGCCGATGGCACGGCCCTTGGCGGTTATGAAATCCATATGGGGCAAACCACCGGGCCGGACCGCAAGGCTGGCTGGGTTGCCACCCCGGAAAATGAAGATGCGGATGGTGCCATTGGCGGGCAGGGCCGGGTGATGGGATGCTATTTGCATGGCCTGTTTACCAGCGATGATTTTCGCCGGGCCTATCTTGCGGCGATCAGCGGGCAGGGGCCGTGGGACCAGAATGTTGCCTTTGAGGCCGGCATTGATGCAACGCTGGACGGGCTGGCGGCCCATCTTGAACAGTGCCTTGATCTGGACGCCCTGTGGGCGCTGGCAAAAACACGTAATAATCCGATGATTTAATTCGTTTTGTTAACGGTTTTGTCTCATAATGATGCCATGTTTAAACCGCATGGCCTCTGGCGGGATCGATGTCTTTACATCACCCCCTGACACATGTTTTTTAAAACCATTGCAAATCGGTCCCAAACCGGGTCAAACACCGTGAAATCGTCACATCTTCATTCCTGATCGGTAAACTTCTGACCATGCGTCAATTATATCACTTCTGGCTGTCCCCGTTTTCCCGCAAGGTCCGGCTGGTTCTTGCGGAAAAGAAACTGGATTTTCAACTGGTTGCAGAACCGGTGTGGGAACGGCGTGAAGAATTCCTGCGCATGAATCCGGCGGGCACCGTCCCGGTTTTGCAGGAAGAAGATGGCACCGTCATTTCAGACTCGACCGTGATTTGCGAATATATCGACGAAGTTTACACCGACGAACCGCTGATGGGCAAAACCCCGGTTGAACGGGCCGAAATCCGCCGTCTGGTCGCGTGGTTTGATGGCAAGTTCAATCAGGAAGTCACGGAAAACCTTTTGGGTGAAAAATTCCTGAAACGCTATTTCACGCCCGGCTCCACGCCTGATACCGGCTGCCTGCGGGCGGGCCGGGTGAATGTTGCCCATCATCTGGATTATCTGGGATGGCTGTTTGAACGGCGTAAATGGCTGGCGGGTGACCATTTGACGATGGCTGATATTGCCGCTGCTGCCCAAATCTCGGTGATTGATTATATGGGCGATATTAAATGGTCGCGCCATGAACGGGCGAAGGAATGGTATATGCGCATCAAAAGCCGCCCGTCGATGCGCGATATTCTGGCCGATAAACAGGCCGTTTTCCCACCGGCATCCCATTACGCCGACCTGGATTTTGAATGACATCATCCATCCCGCCCTCGCAAAACGGTTTTTACCCTGATGGCGGGCTGAATGTTGCCAGTTATGATTTGCGGGCCGAACTGGACCGCAAACTGTTTGATGACCCGCTGCCCTTTTACCGTGACTGGGCGATCAGGGCGGGTGGCCCGGTGTTGGAACTGGGTTGTGGCACCGGCCGCATTGCCGGTGAAATTGCGCGCCATGGTATTGATGTTGAAGGGTTGGATCTTTCCGGTGCGATGCTGGCACAGGCGCGCCGTCATTATCCCGATCTGACATGGCATCAGGCCGATATGTGCGATTTTGATCTGGGGTGCCGTTTTGCCCTGGTGATTATTCCCTTTCGCGGATTACAGGAAGTAACCACGGCCGCCGGGCAGCGTGCCGCGCTGTCGCGGGCCTTTGCCCATTTAAAACCCGGTGGCAGGCTGGTGTTTGACCTGATCGACCCTGATTTGCGCTATTGCCTGCCCGAAGGCGATGCGGAAATTGTGCAATTGCCGCTATTTCCCATGCCTGCCGGTGTTGGCGAACCTGACAGCCGGTTGCGCATTACCGCCATGGAACGCAGCAATACCCCGCTAACCCAGCAGTTTTGCGAACATTGGCGGTTCGAGGAATTATCCCCCGAAGGAAAAATCCTGCGGCGTGAGGATAACTGGCATCATATGCGCTGGGTCCATCGGGCGGAAATGGCATTGATGCTGGAAATTTGCGGGTTTGTTTCGATTTCGGAATATTCAGGGTTTAACCAGGAAGCCCCCTGTTATGCCGCCAATCAGGTTTGGGTGGCAACACGCCCGGCGTAAGCCTGATTAAGGGCAAAGGGCTTTAAAAGCGGTCATGAATACCGGTTTTCCATATAAAAACAGGCCCAGCCGGGTTGGCGGGGCCTGTTTTTTCTATCCAAGGCTATCGGGCATTACCGCCTGGCACGCTTTGGCGTCAGGCCATTTTGTGGTTATTGTGCAATGAATTTCTGGGCTTCGGCCAGGGCTTCTGCGCGTTCGCTTTCGGGCAGGGGGACCAGGCCGTTATTCACCAGAAGGCCTTCTTCACCGATAATGCCATCGGATACATAGCTGGCAACAAAGGCTGAAAGTTCGGGGACAAGCTGGCGGTGGTCGTCCTTGATATATAAAAATAACGGGCGCGAACCGGGATAGCTGCCATCAAGGATGGTTTCATATTCCGGCATGATACCGGCAATGGGAATGCCCTGCAGCGAATTTGAATTGCGTTCAAGGTTGTTGAAACCCATCACGGCATAGGATGTGGGGTCTTTTTCAAGCTTGCTGATCAGAAGGCGGTCGTTTTCACCGGCTTCGATATAGGCGCCATCTTCGCGCATGGTGCGGCATAGCAGGCGGAAGCTATCGGGTTCGGTGCTTTCCATCGCGGCAATATCGGCAAAGGTCTTGCAGCCCCGATCCATCAAAAGCTGACCCAAAAGGTCACGTGTGCCCGATGTGGGCGGCGGGCCGTAAACACGGATGGGCAGATCGGGCAGGTCGGCATCGATATCCGACCATTTCTGATAGGGGTTGGGAACGCTGGCACCCTGAACCGGCACTGTCCGCGCCAATGCCAGATAAAGCTGGCGCGGGCTTAGCTTCATGGATGGTGCTTCGCGCGAGCCGATCAGAACAATGCCATCATAACCAATGCGGATTTCGGAGATATTGCGCACCGAATTGGCCGCACATACGGCGCGTTCGCTGCCGGTGATCGGGCGGGATGCATCGACAATATCGGGGAATTCTTCGCCAATACCGCCGCAAAACAGCTTGAAACCACCACCTGAACCCGTGCTTTCGACAACGGGGGCCGGTTTGCCGGTGGTTTTGCCGTAATGTTCGGCGACCTTGGCAGTCAAAGGATACAGTGTGGATGACCCGACAATGCGAATCTGGTCGCGGGCCTGGGCAGTGCCAGCACTAAACGCCGCCCCGAAGGCCAGGGCAATAACAGCAGAACAGACAGAACGGCGCATCTTTTCCCCCGATGCAGTCACAGGATTTTCAATTCAAAGGGCTGCTTTGCCGCAAAATGCGCCAAGATGCAAATGTCTTGCGCCGGTTTTGCCACATGCAGCCCTGAATATCACAAGGTGAAAGTCCTGAGAGACTAGTTCTTCTTGGCGTTTTCTTCCATCATCTTGGCGTTACCGTTTTCTGAATCGACATCCATCTTTTCGATATTGTCGCGCGCGGCCTTGGCAGCAGGGGTGCCATCGGCCTGTTCGATCACGGCCAGCCAGTCTTCACGGGCGGCTTTTTTGTTGCCGGCAATGCGGTTCAGGTTGCCGCGCTCAAGGCGGGCCTGCAAATGGTCGGGCTGCAATTCAAGGGCGCGGTCAATATCGGCCCGTGCAAGGTCATAGGTTTCAAGGGCGCGCCAGGCGCTGCCACGGTACACCAGTGCCTCGACATTATTGGGGTCAAGGTCCAGCGCCTTGTTCAGATCGTCGATTGCTTCCCAATATTGCCCGGCCATACCCAGCGTTACGGCGCGGTCCACCCACAGGGTCGGGTCCTTGTCGATCAGCTTGAGCGCGCGGGTCTGGTCACGCCAGGCAAATTGCAGGTTATTGACCATTGTCCAGGCCTGGGCTGCCTGGCCCAGAAAACCGGCAACGATGTCGGCACTTGATGAACTTTTATCGGCGAGGGTATCAAGCTTGGTGGCGGCCTGGGTGTAGTCGCCCAGCCCGATCAGCGCGACAGCGGCGCAATGTTCGGCAGGTTCGCCGCCGCCCATATCGGCCCACTGGCTGGCGCTGTCATAACCGTCCTGCGGTTTCAGGCGCGCAAGTTTCAGGCAGGCGGCATATTGGTGTGCGGCATCGGTTTGGGCGTTTACGGCTGGCTGGCTTTGCGCCATGGCCAGACTGGGTGCCAAAACAAGGCTTCCGGTAAATGCCCCGATCATTCCGGCACTAACGGCTGTAAGCATGGACAGTCGGCGAAGACCGGAAAAAGATGAAACGTTACGTCCGGGCATGGATTCCTCATTATGTGTCATGGCATTAAGGGGCCGCTGGTCGGCGCAATGATAGCCGATTTGCCTGCATCCCATGCGATGAAAACGGCAACAAGATGATTGTGTTCCCGAAAACCCGGCCTTTTGCCCATATTTTGATTTTTAAAACAGTTTTTAAGGGGCAGGCAGCAGGGGGATGGCGATGGATTTCATGGCAGGGGACCGAAGAGACTCCTTCTAATCGCCATTGAAAAACCCTACTGTGCGGGAAAATCAGGTTTATTCCTGCCCGCAAGCAACAAGGCCCCTTATATGTCCAACAAGCTTTTCTGTTTTGGCACCGGCTTTAGCGCCCGGCTGGTCGCACGTAAATTGCGGGCCGAAGGCTGGGAGGTTGCTGGAACCACCCGCAGCACGGAAAAATTTGATGCCCTGAAGGCCGAAGGCATTACCCCCTGGCAGTTTGATGATGGCCTGCCGGTGGGCGATATTGCAAATGCGCTTGAAGGCGTAACCCATGTGCTGGTGTCCACCCCGCCGGGCGGTAATGGCGACCCGGTTTTGAACCATCACCGTGCCGATCTGGCAGCATTGCCTGCACAAACATGGATTGGCTATTTGTCGACCACCGGGGTTTATGGTGATCGCAATGGCGATGTCGTGACCGAAGAAAGCGAGCTTCTGCCGAGTGGCAAGCGCGGGCGTCGGCGGGTGGCAGCGGAAAAGGCCTGGTTTGACCTGGGGCTGCGCCATGATTTGTGTGTGCAGTCCTTTCGGCTGGCGGGTATTTACGGGCCGGGGCGCAATGCGCTGGAAACGGTGCGTTCGGGCCGGGCACGGCGCATTGTCAAGGAAGGGCAGGTTTTTTCGCGCATCCATGTCGAGGATATCGCCCGGACTGTTCTGGCGGCTATTGAGAGGCCCCATGCAGGTGCGGCCTATAATGTGTGCGATGACGATGCCGCCCCGCCGCAGGATGTGATTGCCTATGCCTGCGGCCTTCTGGGCATGGACCCGCCTGCCGAAGAAACCTTTGAAACCGCATCGCTTAGCCCGATGGCAGCCAGTTTTTATGAAGATAACAAGCGGGTGGATAATGGCCGGATCAAGCGGGAACTGGGTGTAAACCTGCGTTATGCGGATTATCAGGCCGGGTTGCAGGCGCTTTTGGACGACATTTTGCGCAAAAGCACAGGCGATGTCGGCGAAAATTGACAAAACCACATTGTTGACGGGGCTTTTGCGTCGTATATAACCCTTTGACAGATGTATCAAAGGGAACCGCATACCCGTGACGGTTCCCACCCCCCTGACTGGGCAGCCATCCCCTGGCGCGCCATCAGCGCGGACCCGAGAGGCCGACGAGGAGAGAATTTACAATGGATCGTCGTATCATCACCGTATTTGGCGGCAGCGGCTTTGTCGGGCGCTATATCGTCAAGCGCCTGCTGGAAGCCGGGTACAATGTACGTGTCCCGACCCGCTTTTTTGAACGCACCAAAAAACTCAAGCCGATGGGCTATCTGGGACAGATGGTTCCGGTTCATTGCGATGTGAGCGACCCGGAAGCGATCCGTCGTGCTGTTGACGGTGCCGATGCGGTGATCAATCTGGTTGGTGTTCTGTATGAACGCGGTTCGCGCAGCTTCATGAACATGCATGTTGTTGCTGCGAAAAACATTGCCGAGGCCGCAAAGGCCGCCGGTGTGAAAACCCTTGTTCACATGTCCGCCCTGGGCGCGAACAAGAACCCGCATTCGCTTTATGCTACCTCGAAGCTGGCCGGTGAAAAGGCCGTTCGTTCGGCATTCCCCGAAGCTGTTATTTTCCGCCCGTCGGTTATTTTCGGCCCGGAAGACAACTTCCTGAACAAATTTGCCGCCATGGCACGTGTTCTGCCGTTTATTCCGGTTGTTGGCACCCCGGCCCTGCCGCAGGTTGACCTTGGTAAAGGGTCGATCGATTTCTTTGGCGAAGGTGGCCCGAAATTCCAGCCGGTTTATGTTGGCGATGTTGCCGATGCCTTTTTCAAGGCTGTCGAAGACAAAACCCTGGCTGGTGAAACCTTTGAACTGGGTGGACCGGAAAAATACAGCTTCCTGCAGATCCTTGAAGATATGCGCGAACTGACCCGCCAGCGCGTCTGCCTGCTGCCGGTGCCGTTCTGGCTGGCATCGATCAAGGCGTTTTTCCTGCAGTTCCTGCCCAAACCGCCGCTGACCCCTGATCAGGTCCGTATGCTCAAGACCGACAATGTCGTGTCTGACGATGCAAAAACCTTTGCCGATCTGGGAATCGTGCCGAACTGCATTGAAACCGTTGCCCCGGCCTATCTGAAACGCTTCCGCCCGCCGCGCAAAAGTGGCGAGTTCCGCCGTTTCACCTAAACCGGTTGGGCGGGTTTGATGGCGGCACCTTTCTGATTTGGTGCTGACTGACAAAATGCCGTGATACAAAATGAAGCACCCCGCCATAGAAATGTGGCGGGGTGTTTTTGTCAGGCTTTGCCGTTAAACGGGCGTGGGTTTTGTCTTCTTTGCCTTGTTTGCGCTTGCGGGATGCATGCGGGTCTTATGGCTTGGTAAACCGGCTGGCGATGTGGGCGACGCGCGCGCCATAGCTTTGCGCGGTTTCCAGATCGCCCTTGGACATTTCATCGGGGGCGGCATCGGCATCGGATTGTGCCATTGGCCCGATATAGGACCCCATCCGGTTGGGGTCATCGCGTTTGGATGATTTCAGATTGGCCGGTTTGATTGCCAGACTGACCCAGATGCCGCCATGCTGCCCGGCCAGAAGGGCAAAATATTGCAGGGTGTTAAGCTTGTCGCCATTGATGCTGGCGCTGTTGGTGAAGCCGCCAAAGATTTTGTCTTTCCATTTTTCTTCAAACCACGGTTTTGAAGACGCATCGGCGAATTTTTTAAACTGCCAGCTTGGCCCGCCCATATAGGTTGGCGAACCGAAAATGATGGCGTTTGCACGGTCAAGAATGGTCCAGGCATCGTCAGGGATATTGCCGTCGGCATCAATCGCGATCAGGGCGGCAGTGCCTTGCGATTCGGCCCCTTGGGCGGCGGCCTCGGCCAGCCGTTGTGTGTGGCCATACCCTGAATGATAGACAATGGCGGTGGTGATTTGGGGATGGGTCATTGTGATTTCCTGTTATGGGCCGCGTAACGCGACGGAAAAGCGGGGGGTGGGGGAAATGCGATAGGGCGGGGTGCCAGCATTGGTGTTCGCTATGAAACAGCCCTGTCGTTGGGAAGCGCATGAAAGGTGCTAGCGGGTAAGGGGCAGAAGCGGATGCAGGCGGGGATCGCGCAGGTAAAGGCCACCCCAGGTTAAGGCCCCCAGCAAAAGCGAGGCGATTTGCGGGGCGGACCCGATTTCGCCCAGCCGGAAATGGGCGCAAATTGCCCCGCCCAGAAACCCGGTGACCAGAATGGCACCGAGAAAACGTGTGGCAGGCAGGGCGTATAAAATGGCGCATCCCAGCATGATGCTGCCCAATGCCGGGGTTAAAGCCATGTCAAAGCCGGTTTCCTGCATCATGGCGGCGATGCTTGCCGGGGCAAGGAACTGTGATGCGCCATCGAGGAGCAGCGCGATCACCACCAGCCCACTGGCGGCCCGGCCAATCCATAGGGTACGGGGTGTTTGGGAAATGTCGGGCATGAACCCTCCTTGAAGAATGCTTCAATTTGGGTGCGACGGTATAGTGTTTTATGAATGCAATAAATTATGCAAAAATGAACGCATTGTTATTTCAATGATAAACAATGGTGGTGCCGGATGCATAACCTGGAGCCGATCCTGATTTTTGTTCGGGTTGCGGAAATGGGCAGTTTTACCCAGGCTGCGGACTTTTTGGGGATTCAAAAAGGGCGGGCATCAACCGTTATTCGCAAGCTGGAAGAAGATGTTGGCGCGCGGCTTTTGCACCGGACAACGCGCAGTGTGCAATTATCCGAAGATGGCAAAGCATTTTATGAACGCGCCTGTGCGTTGCTGGCCGATATGGATGATCTGGAAACGATGTTTTCGGGTGAACATGTTGCCTTGCGTGGCAGGCTGCGGGTTGATGTGCCAACAGGGGTGGCCTGGAAGGCGATTATCCCCACCTTGCCCGATTTCATGGCACGCTACCCGGAACTGGAACTGGAACTGTCGAGCACGGATCGTAAGGTGGACCTTGTGCAGGAAGGGTTTGATTGTGTGCTGCGCATTGGCCCGATTGGGGATGACAGCCTGGTTGCCCGGCCATTGGGGCAAATGCGCATGATCAATGCGGCCAGCCCGGCTTACCTTGCACGGATGGGCACCCCCCGAACCCTTGATGATTTGCGCAGTCAGGGGCACCGGGCCATCCATTACAGCCAGAATTTGGGGGCAAAACCCTATGGCTGGGAATATCCGTTAGAAGATGGTTCAGGCTATGCATCCATGCCATTGGCCGGTGCGCTGCATGTCAATAGCGTGCAGACATATGAGGCCGCCGGTCTGGCCGGGCTGGGGGTGATGCAGGCGGCTTATGCGGGGATAAGGCCGCATCTTGAAAGTGGCGAGCTGGTTGAAATCCTGCCAGATTTGCGACCATCGCCGTTAGATGTGGCCCTTGTTGTGGCGCATCGGCGCAATTTATCACGCCGTGTTCGGGCCTTTATGAACTGGGTGGAAGGGGTGATGACGCCCTATCTGCAATAGGGCGTTGATATTCAACGGCATGGGGCGGCGGGGTAATTTGACCTTACATCTCGCCCAGACCAAGGGCACGGCCACGGGCATTGTCGAGATGGCTGCGCAGGGCATTGACGGCGCGATCAGGGTCGCGGGATTCAAAGCCGGAAATGATTTCGAGATGGTCATTCATCACGGTGGTCAGAAGTTTTTCGTTCAGACGGAACCGTTCCTGCCGGATCAGGCGGATTTTAACCGAATTGACCCGATAGACATTGGAAATGATGGCGTTATTGAGCGAATCGATAATGCAGTCATGCAGGGACCAGTCGACGGCCTGTGCGCGTTCCAGAAGGTCCGGGGTGATGCCTTTTTCGGCATCGCGCAAAACGGTTTCGTGGGCCTGGCGGATTTCACCAATCATGTCATCGGTGGCATTGATGGTGAAAAGGGCAGCGGCTTCCAGCTCCAGAAACATGCGAAGCTGAAAGGCGTTTCGCACCAGATCCAGGTCGATATGGGCGACCTGCATGCCGCGCTGGGGAACGGTGGTGATCAGGCCATCCGCCTCCAGGCGCGGGACCAGTTCGCGGATCGCGCCCAGCGGCATGCCGGTAATTTCGACCAGTTCGCGCTGCGACAGAAATTGCCCGGGCAAAATGTCGCGGGCCAGAAGCCGCTCGGTAAAGCTGTCATAGGCGCGGCTGCGAAGGCTGCGTTCTCCTCTGGGCCGGGCGGCTTCTGTCATTTTTCTTACCTCGTTGGCGATGCGAACAGTTCGTCGTAACGTTTTGCAAGGGCTTGATACTGTGCCGGGCTTAAGCGGGCAAGGGGCGCGCGTGCGGCCAGCCAGGATTGTTGGCCACCCAAATGCCCGACCAGTGCCTTTACTGCTGGTGTTACCGGGTATTGCAGCAGGGCTTCGACCAGTTCGGGCAGGCGCGGATCGGCCGGTTTACCTGCCAGAATCGCCGTCAGAAGGTCCGGGCGGAAATTGGCAACACCGCTGATCGAACCGGCAGCACCCAGGGCCACACCCTTGGCCAGCAGGCGTTCGTCGCCGATCAGAATATCAAGATCGGGGAAGCGTTTTAACAGTTCTTCGGTGTTGTCCCAGTTGCCAGCGGAATCCTTGACGCCGGTAATCAGGGCCGGGAAGTCCTTTTTCAGTTCGGCAACCATATCGGGGGTAACGGCGGCGGCGGTAACCTGCGGGATATGATAGAGAATCACCTTAAGGCCGGTGGGGGCAATTTCGGTCAGAAAGGCGCGGAACCAGGCAAGCTGGCCACTATCGGCAACGCCCTTGAAATAATAAGGCGGCGCAAGAAGGATATGCGCGCTGTCAAGTTCGGCGGCCTGGCGGGCAAATGCCACGGCATTGGGCAGCGATGATTCGATAATGGCAAAAACAATTTTGTCGGCCGGAACGCCGGCTGCCGTCATGGCATTATGCGCGGCAACCTTTTCTTCCTGTGAAAGCGACGGGCCTTCGCCGGTGGTACCGCCCAGCGTTACCGAAGTGCAGCCCTTTGCCAGGGCATCCTGCACATGGCTTACCAGAAGGGCGATATCGACATTGCCAGCCGCATTGAACGGGGTGGTCAGTGCGGCGGAAATGCCAAAGGGGCGGGTCTTGTCAAAAGTCATGGAGCGTTCCAGTCAGGCAATAGCCCGAAATAGTGTTTGTTGTTGGTGGATTAAGTGTTGTGTAGCACTAACATGTTAGTTATACAATATGTTTGTTGGCGCTATAAACCTGGTTGATTTTCCGCCGGTAGCCATCCAAAAAGAATAATAAACGAGAAACATCAGGTAATTAGTCCACGGGAGGACCTTAAATGCTTAAACATCTACCCAAATACACAGCCGGTATCGCGGCAGCAGCGATTCTTGCATTTTCCGGTGCGGCGACCTCGGCGATGGCTGATCCGGTCAAATTGCGCATTTCGACCCCGGCGGTTGACAGCGACTGGCATGCCAAAATGCTGACCGTTTTCAAAGACGAGCTGGAAAAGCAGGCGCCGGGCCAGTTCGATGTTGAAATCCACCTGAATGCCAGCCTGTTCAAACAGGGCACGGAACCCGCAGCGATGCAGCGCGGCAACCTGGATATGGCGATGATTTCGGCACAGGACATTGCCAAGCAGATTCCGGCATGGTCCGTGTTTACGGCAGGTTATCTGATCCGCGATCCGCAGCATCAGCGCGCCGTCTTCCACAGCGACATCGGTAAGGAATTTTACCAGATGGTCGCCGATGACATGAATATCGAGATTCTTGATGTGGGTTACCTTGGCACCCGTGAACTTGACATTCGCGGTGACAAGAAAATCGAAACCCCGGCGGACCTTGCCGGTGTGAAACTGCGTATGCCCGGTTCGGATGCGTGGCTGTTTTTGGGCAATGCCCTTGGCGCCAATGCAACCCCGCTGGCATTTGGCGAAGTTTATACCGGCCTTCAGACCGGCACGATCGACGCCCAGGACAACCCGCTGCCGACCGTCAAAGCCGCGAAATTCTATGAAGTCACCAACCAGATTGTTCTGACCGACCATCTGGTGGACGCAGTTTTCCTGTCGATGGCCAAAAGCACCTATGACGAGCTGAGCGAAGACCAGCAAAAGCTGGTGCATGAAGCTGCCGAGAAAGCGACGGCCTATAACAATGAAAACCGTATTGCTGACGAAGCCAAGCTTCTGGATTTCTTCAAGGAACAGGGCCTGAAGGTTTACAAACCCGATGTTGATGCTTTCCGCAAGAAAGTGCAGCAGGACTACCTGGATTCCGAATTTGCCAAAGACTGGCCGGAAGGCATTGTCGAGCGCATCAACGCAGTTAAGTGAGCCTGGTTGTGCGATCATTTCGATCCATAATGAAAAAAGGTTGCGAGGGCATCGCGGTGACATTGTTCATCGTGATGTTCGCGACCTTTCTTTTGCAGATCTTTTCACGCTATGTCCTGAATGCGCCGCTTGGCTGGACGGTGGAAGTCTGCGTTATTCTATATATCTGGCTGGTGTTCTGGACGTCGGCCTTTCTGTTGCGCGATAGCGAACATGTATCGTTCAACATGCTGTTTTTAATGGCAAACCCGCGCCAGAAGCGGGTGATGGCGATATTGGGCATTTTATGCATCGGTGTTGCCATGGCCGCGGGCCTGCCGGTGATTGTCGATTATGTGCAGTTCATGCATATCGAAAAAGCCCCGGTCACGCGCATTCCACTGAATTACATTTATGCGATCTTCCCGGTCTTTATCATTGCGGTGGTCATCCGATCCGCGATGTCGCTGTATCGGCTGTTTACCCGCCGCTGGCAGGATGAAGTAGCCGCCATTGCCGGGGATGAAGAAGAACAAAGGGACCTGCCATGAGCCTGGCCTTTATGTTTAGCCTTGGCGGATTTTTGCTGCTGGGCGCGATTGGCATGCCCATTTCGCTGGCGGCCTTTGCCAGTTCGATCGCCTATCTTTTCATGACCGGGCAGGATGTGGGGCTGGTGGCCGAACAGGCACTGAATGGCCTGTTTAACAGTTATGTCCTGCTGGCGGTGCCGCTGTTTATTCTGGCGGCGAATTTCATGAATGCCGGTACGATCAGCGACCGGCTGCTGAATTTTTGCGTGGCGATTGTCGGGCGTATGCGCGGGGGCCTTGCCCATGTGAACGTGCTGGCCAGCCTGATTTTTTCGGGCATGTCGGGCTCGGCGATTGCCGATGCAGCGGGCATTGGCCGCGTGATCATTGATCTGATGTGCCGCAATAACCGCTATCCGCCGGGATATGCCGCTGCCCTGACCGCTGCTTCCAGCGTGATTGGCCCGATCATTCCGCCGTCCATTCCCATGATCCTTTATGCGCTGATTTCCGATACCTCTATCGGGTATCTGTTTTTGGGCGGGATCGTACCGGGGTTGCTGCTGGCGCTTGTTCTGATGATTTTGAATGCCATCACCGCACGCCGGCGCAATTTTGCCCGTGACGAAGCGGTGCCGGTTCGCGATATTCCGCGCCTGACCATGCGGGCCTTCCCGGCCCTGATGTTACCGGTGATCCTGCTGTATGGCATTTACGGTGGTGTGACTACCCCGACCGAGGCCGCCGCCGTTGCGGCAGTTTATGCCCTGGTGCTGTCGGTGGTGTTCTATCGTTCGCTGAGCTGGAAGGAATTTTACAAACTGGTGCTTGATGGGGCGCGTTCGACCTCGGTCGTGGGCTTGATCATCGCATCTGCACTGGTGCTGAATTACCTGGTTGCCAGTGAAAATGTGCCTTCGATGGTGGCCGGTCAGCTTGCCGGGCTGGAAATGTCGCCGCTGGTGTTTTTGCTTGGCGTTAACGTGCTGATCCTGCTTTTGGGGTGCCTGTTTGATGCCACGACCCTGCTTTTGATTGTGGTGCCGCTGTTCCTGCCTGCTGCCAAGATGCTGGGCATTGACCTGGTGCATTTTGGCGTCGTGATTACGGTCAATATCATGATCGGGCTGGTGACACCGCCTTATGGTGTGGTGCTGTTTGTTCTGAATGGCGTTACCGGTATTCCGCTGCGCGATATCATTCGCGAAATCTGGCCGTTTATCTTTGTGCTGTTGCTGGCCCTGCTGGCGATGACATTGATCCCGTCCATCGTATTGTGGTTGCCACGCATGTTTGGCTATGGCGGGTAATTATTCCGCCTTAAAGCCCATTGCCCTTAATATGCGAGACTGAATAACAAAACCCCCGCAGTGATCTGCGGGGGTTTTGTCTTGGCGCCCTTTGGAGGCTCTCCAAAGGGCAAAGCCGAACCGGGCTGGGGCAAACCAGGCATATAATGCAAACCAGTCCGGCTTCTTGCCGGTTGTCAGTCGGCGCGAACGCGACTGACGAAATTGTTGGCCTCTAGCTGCAGGTTCTGCGTTTTGCGCAGCAGTTCGCCTGCAACTTCGCGGGCATGGCTGGCAAGGTCCTGAACCATATTGGCCGTGTGCGAAACACTTTCCATATTGTCCGACACATGGCGCACGCCATTTGCCGCCTCTTCGGAGCCACTGGCGATTTCACCGGTGGCCGCGCCCTGCTGGCGCATTGCCGCCCCGATAGAAGCCGAAATCACATCCATTTCGCCAATGGTATGGGCGATTGCAGAGATCATTTCAACGGCATCGTTGCTTACGGTGCGCATTTCTTCGATCTGGCGGCCAATATCGTCGGTCGCGCGCTGCGTTTGGGTGGCAAGGTTTTTGACTTCGCCCGCCACAACGGCAAATCCCTTGCCGGCATCACCCGCACGGGCGGCTTCGATGGTGGCATTCAGGGCGAGAAGGTTGGTCTGATCGGCGATATTGGTGATCAGGTCGATGACTTCGCCAATGCGCGATGCGGTTTCCGACATTTGCCGCACGGTTTCATCCGACCGGCGGGCCTGATCAACAGCATTTTGCGAAATTTCCTCGGCCTTGCTGATCTGGCGTTCAATTTCCCGGACGGAGGCGGAAAGTTCCTCGGTCGCGGATGAAACCGAGCTGACATTGCGCGATGCATCCTGGGATGCATTGGTGACTTCCATGGCACGCGCAACGTTATTGCCCGCATTATCGGCCATCTTGCTCATGGTGTTGCCCATGTCGCCTGCGGCTTCGACCAGTTCGGACACCAGGGTATTGACGGTGGTTTCAAAACCGTCTGCCATTTCCAGCAGGGTCTGGCGGCGGAGTTGTTCGGCGCGTTCTTCGGCGGCTTCGTTTTCGGTGCGCAGGCGCTGCGCTTCCAGCCCGTTTTCGCGGAAGGTTTCAACCGCCACGGCCATATCGGCAATTTCGTCGCGGCCCTTATCGATGACAGGTGTGTTCAAATCACCCCCGGCAAGGCGGGCCATGGCGCGGTTAAGGCCAATCAGGCGGCGCAGCAGGTTGCGCTGGACATATAGCCACAGGATCAGCCCGGAAATGACGATGACGGCCAGGATCACCGCAATCATCACGGTTTTCGAGGCTTCGATGGTTTCCTCGACCGCGCGGTTGGCATTGTCGATTTTGTTTTGCATCTGTTCGAGGACCTGTTGCGCGCTTTGCGCAATATCGGCCGAGATGCTGTTATTCTGGCTTAGGATATCTTCGACGGTATCAATGGTTTCCAGCCGTTTGCGTTGCAGATCAAACAGGTTCTGATCGGCATTGGGGTTCAGATTGGCATGGATGATGTCGAACTGTTTTTGCCCGTGGGCCTTTTCATCGTCATCGGCGATGCGTTCAACGCCTTTTTGCAACTGGGTCAGCAGCGGATCGGCGCGGAACTTGACGCGATCAAGGGCTTCAAAACTGTTGGCCGCCACGACCTGGTCGCCGGTTGCGGGGATTTGAAAGGCATTGGCGCGCAGATCACCCATATTCTGGACATTGACGGCATTGACATCAAGCAGGGTATTGAGGGTTTCAAAGGCCGCCGATGTCTGATCGGGGCTGCCGATCAGGGAATAAAGCGAGCTGGCATTGTCGGTCAGATCCATCGAGGCATTCATGCCCAGATCATTGGCCAGCAGTTCGATATCGGCTGCGGCCTTGGCATTTTGTTCAACCCGTTCGCCAAGTGTTGCGCCCAGGGAAAACAGGGACATGCGCGTATCGCTGAGCAGGCGGATATTGCTGCCAAGCTGGCCTGTCTTGCTTGAAAAGCTGTTGAGGATTTCGGCATCAACGCCAAGCTGGCCGAGGCGTGCGATATCGTCGCTGATCGCGTTTTCCACGGATTCAAGGTTGGCCGATGCACTATTGACGGAATCCTGGTTCTCGGCGGCGGCGACCATGCGGCCGATCGCGGTAAGGGAATCGGTTTTGGCATAAAGCTGCTGGGCGGTTATCAGGGCGGGAATTGCCTCTTCTGAAACCGTGTTTTGTTGTTGCCGCGTGGCTTCAAACGAAAAAATACCAATCCCTGCTGCACTTGCAGCCAGCAGCGCAATCGGCACGATGGCAAGCATCAGACGCCCGCGCAGACCAAGACGACCCGTCATTCCAAGATCCCCATTTACATGTTTATGTCGTCGTGCGGCGATTGGCGCCATTCTAGCGACATGGATGTAATCCCCCTTCTGCAGTGTCGTCCGGCATATGTGGCAGGGTGCGGCCCCCGATACATCCCCCGTCGAACGCATGCATGCCAATCATGGCTTTTGATATATTCCGTCTCGGATGCGGCCATGCAAGGAGTTTAACCAAAATTCACGCTGGGGCGGTTTTTGGCGGGTATATCACAATTTAAGGTATAATAACTGTCGCAGAAACTGCAGGAATCTGCGGGTTTGCCGCAGAAAATGTCACATATTCGACATGTAAAATACACAAGGGCCGAATCCACCCATACGGGGATTCGGCCCTGTTTATTCATCTGGGGGTCATGGGGTAATTGCCCTGTATTGACCCTGCCAGCCTGTTTGTTGCGATATCGTAATGGGGGGTGGGTTGTGTCTAACCCTGCCCGGCCGTTATTGTGCGGTGTGCTGCTGGGCGACTTTTTGCACGACCTCTTCGGTGCTGGTGGCGTAATCAACGGCCTGCAATGGCGGGCGATCGATCATGATAACGGGAATGCCCAGTTCGCGTGCGGCAATCAGTTTGCCTTCGCTGGCGTCGCCGCCGCTGTTTTTGGTGACGACAACATCAATTTCGTGGCGTTCCAGCAGTTCGCGTTCCAGTTCGGGCGAAAAAGGCCCGCGTGCCGACAGCCATTCGCCATTGGCAAGGTCAAACGGGTGATTGGGGGCCTCGACCGTGCGGACCAGCAACCAGCAATCATGCAGGTCGTTAAAGCAGTGCAGGTGGCGGCGGCCAATGGCGATCAGCGCGCGTTTGCCAATGGACGGCAGTTTTGCTGCCGCGGTTTGAATGTCGGGCACATTGATCCAGTGATCGCCTTGCTGTGCGATCCAGGGCGCACGGTGATACTGGATGCAGGGCGTACCAGCCTGTTTGCAGGCATCGGCAATATGGGCGGAAATTTGCGTGGCAAAGGGGTGGGTGGCATCAATCACCAGGTCGATACCATCGCTTTGCAGGCTTTTGACAATGCCTTCCGGCCCGCCAAAGCCACCAATACGCACTGGCACGCCATCGGGCAGGTTGGGTGCGCTGGTGCGCCCGGCAAGGGATAGCTGCAAACGGATATGTGATCCAAACCTGACAAGAAGTTCGCTTGTGATGCGGTTGGCATCACCGGTTCCCCCAAAGACCAGAACATTCAACGGGGAAAGGTGGTTTTTCAGGCGCAGGTCGGGATCGGGCATTGGCAAACGGTATCCTTTGTTTTTGGCGCGCCAAACAGGCCGGAATGGCAGGCGGGTGAGAACGGAACGCGCAATGGCAATTAATGATGCCAAATCAGCCCCGGAACGGGGCTGTCAGGGGGAAGACGGGGTTTCAAGCCGCCCGGCGCGCCCCACCATGCCGCCTTGCCTGTCAAAAATAACAATTTCGATCGCACAGGCACCATCAATGGTTGCCATGGCGGTCTCGCGTGCCTGTCTGGCGATTATGTTACCTATATCAACGCTTTGCGCAGCACAAAGTTCCAATACATGGCGGGCGGTATTGGCGGTGCGGATGGCATCGCACAGGGCAGTATCGGCACCAATTGCGGCGGCGGTGTGGGCCAGTTTTTCCATATCCACCTGTGAACGGCTGCTATGCAGGTCCAGGTGGCCCTGTGCCAGTTTGACCAGTTTGCCAAAACCGCCAGCAATGGTGACATTGGGCACCGGGTTGCGCCGCAGATATTTCAGCATGCCGCCGACAAAATCGCCCATATCAAGCAGGGCTTCGTCTGGCAGGCCATATATCGCCTTGATCGCGCTTTCCGATGTTTTGCCCGTGGCCCCGGCAACATGATGGCGGCCGGTGGCACGCGCAACATCCACCCCGCGATGGATGGAATGGATCCAGGCCGAACAGCTAAAGGGTATAACAACGCCCGTTGTGCCCAGCACCGAAAGCCCGCCAATGATGCCCAGGCGCGGATTCCAGGTTTTTTGGGCGATTTCCGCGCCGCCGGGAATGGAAATTTCAATTTCAACATCCGGGCGCACGCCAAATTCGGCGGCCAGTTCCAGGATTTGCACCGTCATCATTTCGCGGGGTTTGGGGTTGATGGCCGGTTCCCCCACCGGCAAAGGCAGGCCGGGCTTGGTGATCGTGCCAACCCCAGCGCCAGCATGAAATGAAATACCGGCCCCCGTGGATGCCTGGCGCACCGTGGCGATGATTTCGGCCTGATGGGTAACATCGGGGTCATCGCCGGCATCCTTGATGATGCTGGCACGTGCCCAACCCGGCCCGGTTTCCTTTTTGACCAGGGCAAATTGCGGTGTTTCGCCACGCGGCAGGGTAATGCCAACCGGGTCGGGAAACGCCCCTGACAATATTGCCTGCCAGGCCGCACGGGTGGCCGCCGTGGCACAGGCCCCGGTTGTCCATCCTTTGCGAAGCGGGCCGTCGGGTTTGCGGGTCATGGGGCGGGCAGGGTTCCTGTAAAATGCATTCGGCCAAGTTATGGGCTGGCGCGGCGCAAGGATCAATCCTTCGCTTTGCCTATGCTAGCCTTTTCACCAATGGGCTGCCATTGCGCAATCGCAAGATATTAAAACACAATCGGAATGTTGTATTTTTTATAATACCATAAAAAATTGGATTTATCTGTTGCCTTGCGATGACTATTCCTGTGTAAGATGTTTGCCACGGCCTGCAATTGCAACGGGCCTGGGCGGGCGATATGTCCCTGAAACGCGGGTAAGTTTGGCGCATGACAGCACTTGGTATTGATTTTCCGGTATTTGAAGCAGGCTGGGTCTGGCTGGTAGGTGCCGGGCCGGGCGACCCCGGATTGCTGACCCTTCATGCCGTTAACGCCATGCAGCAGGCTGACATTGTTGTTTATGATGCGCTGGTCGATGACCGGATTTTAAACCTGCTGCGCCCGGATACCAAACGGGTATATGCCGGCAAGCGCGGCGGGCGCCCGTCGGCCAAACAAACCGATATTTCCCTGGAACTGGTGGCGCTGGCCCAGCAGGGTTTACGCGTTTTGCGCCTGAAGGGCGGGGACCCGTTTGTGTTTGGCCGTGGCGGCGAGGAAGGCCTGACACTGGTGGAACATGGCATTCCGTTCCGGGTGGTGCCGGGCATTACAGCCGGGATTGCCGGGGCGGCCTATGCCGGGATTCCGGCCACGCACCGCGATTGCAATTCGGCGGTAACCTTTGTTACCGGCCATGGGGCCAGCGGTGATGTGCCTGATAACATTAACTGGGCGTCGCTGGCCGAAGGGTCACAGGTGCTGGTGATGTATATGGCAATGAAGCATCTGGACCGTATTGCCACCCGCCTGATGGATCATGGCCGCCCGGCAGATGAACCGGTTGCCATTATCAGCCGGGCCACAACGCCCCATCAGCAATTGCTGATTACCACCCTGAAAGATGCCGCCGCCGACATTGCACGCGCGCAACTTGAACCCCCGGCAATTTGCATTGTTGGCAAGGTGGTTGATTTGCGTGACCGGTTAAACTGGCTGTCGCCGCAGGATGATGTATCGGAGGTGCGCCATGTTGCCTTTGACCAGATTTTGGAACTGATCACGACACCGGCAGGGGATGATAAACCGGCCTAAGTGCCCGTATCCTGATAAAGTGTTGAACCATTCAATTTCATTGGGTGGGGATTGATATATATCGTTGTTCTTTGGTCATGCGCCCGGCAAAATCGCCGCAAGTTTGGGCAATGCCCCGGTAGCAGGTAGACCAATGGACGAACAGCAAATTCTGATCCGCATTATTGAAAGTGGCTGGGCACAGTGCAGTAGTGCTGTGCGCCAGGATGGCGGCGTAATGGTGACGGCTTTGCTGGCCGGGCTGGTGGGCAGTGCCACCCATTGTGTGGGTATGTGCGGGCCATTTGTTGTCAGCCAGGTGACGGCACGCATGGAAAAAATGCCGCTGGATAAAATGTCGGAATTTCGCCGCCTGACGGGGGCGGCCCTGTTTCCGTATCATTTCGGTCGGTTAACGACATATATTTTCCTGGGTGTTCTGGCCGGATTTTTTACCGACAGTATTTCGGCGCTGGCGCGTGTATGGTGGATTGGCCCGGTTTTATTATCGGTGGCGGCGGTATTTTTCCTGATTTATGGCATTTCCGGGCTGGTGCCCCATATTGGGGGCCTGTTGCCTGGTGCGGCGGCGCGCACAGCAGGTGCATCATCGGGGCTGGCGCAATGGTGGAACCACAAGGTTACCGCGCGGCTGGGGCCGTTTTTTAGTGCGCCTTTCGGTTTGCGGGGCTATGTGCTGGGTGTGTTGCTGGGTTTTATTCCCTGTGGCCTGATATATGGGGCGCTGGTGCTGGCGGCGGCAGGTGGTTCAGCACTTTCGGGCGGCATGGTTATGGCGGCCTTTGGCCTTGGCACCGTACCGATGCTGTTTGCAACAGGCTGGATCGGCCAGTATGCCACGCGGAAATTTCGCGGTGTTATGGCCCCGGTCGGCCGGGGGCTGATGGTGGCAAATGCGGTGGTGCTGGCCATGCTGGCCTGGCATCAGATCGCCTGACAGGCCAGTGCTTTATGGTGTGGCAGTGTGGCGGTGGGGCTGCGATTGGTATTGCCAGCCGTGTTTGTGGGTTTGCCGCACAGATACGCGGCCAAGGGCAGGATGACAAGATTTGCGGGAATAGGTGCCAGACAGGCCGGATTCCGCGCAGGATTTGAGAATTGGAATAACAGAAACGGGTCGGCCAAAACCTTGAAACCACGGGCAGGCATTTTATAGTGCCAGGTGGTACGACCCCAAATGCAAGGACGGGCAAGACGTGGATAGAAAAACCTGGCTGATTATCATTGCCATTATTGTCGTACTGACATTTGGTTTTGGCTTTCGCCTTTATAATATGGGGCGCGACATTAACGCAGAAAATGGCGGCCAGACCAGTTCATCGGGTGTTGCCACTATTGGCGGGCCGTTCAATCTGGTTGATCAGAATGGCAAGGCGCGAACCGAACAGGATTTTCGCGGCCAGTATATGCTGATCTATTTTGGCTATACCTATTGCCCCGATGTGTGCCCGACCGAATTGCAGGCCATGTCCAATGCGATGGACCAGTTGCCCGCCGATATTGCCAAGCAGGTCCAGCCGATTTTCATTTCGGTTGACCCGGAACGCGATACGGTTGCGGCCATGGCCGATTATGTCCCGCATTTCCACCCGCGCCTGATTGGCCTGACCGGTACGCTGGAGCAAACCAGTGCAGCGGCAAAAGCCTATCGCGTTTATTACGCCAAGGCCTTTGCCGATGGTGAACCGAAGGATTCGGATACCTATCTGGTTGATCATTCGTCCTTTATTTATCTGATGGGTAAAAACGGTGCCTATGTTCGCCATTTCAATTATGGCGAACCGCCCGAAAAAATTGCCGAAGGCATTGCAAAAGTTGTCGAAACCCAGGGCTGACCATATTCCCGGCCTGCTGATCGCGGCCCCGGCATCCAATAGCGGCAAAACCGTTGTGACGCTGGGGATTTTGCGCGCCCTTGCCAACCGGAATATTGCCATTGCTGCTGCCAAGGCCGGGCCGGATTATATCGACCCGGCCTTTCAGCATGCGGCAAGCCGGCGACGCTGCATCAATCTTGACCCTTGGGCGATGACGCAGGATGCCATCCGCGATCTTGCCCGCTGGCATGTTGGCGCATCTGCCGATGGGCGGTTTGTGCTGTGTGAAGGGGTCATGGGCCTGTTTGACGGGGCGGCAGGCGGGGGTGGTTCGTCGGCGGACCTTGCCGCCATGATGGACTGGCCGGTGGTTTTGGTGGTTGATGTGCGCGGACAGGCGGCATCGGCAGCGGCGATTATTCAGGGCTTTGCCAATTTCCGCCCCGATGTGCAAATTGCCGGGGTTATTTTGAACCGCGTGGGCAGCCCCCGCCACCGGGATATGATCATGGATGCCTGCGCGCGCGCGGTGCCTGATATTCCCATTATCGGTGCGGTGATGCGCAGCAATGACCTTGCCCTGCCCGAACGGCATCTGGGACTGGTGCAGGCCGGTGAACACCCCGAACTGGAAGTGTTTCTGGAACGTGCCGGTGCGATTATGGCACGGGATATTGACTTTGACGCGTTGCTGGGGCTGGTGCGTACGCAAGGTATAGACCATGGCCGCGTAGCTGGCGCAGTGGGCACGAATGGCAATGATGGCACGAATGATACGGATGGTGATGACGGCAGGGATCACCTGCCTGAGGCAGGATCGCAGGTGCAGGACCAGGCCGTTGCGCCCAAGGATAACGGTGCGGCTGTTCCCGGTGATGTGGCACGGTCCGCGCAAAATGATGCGAAATATGCCGCCCCGGTAACGATTGCGCCGCTGGGCCAGCATATTGCCGTGGCACGTGACGATGCCTTTGCCTTTTGTTACCCGCATCTGATTGCCGGGTGGCAGGCTGTGGGGGTGAAAATCAGCTTTTTTTCACCGCTGGCAAACGAGGCACCACCGCAGGGCTGCGATGCGGTTTATTTGCCAGGGGGGTATCCTGAACTGCATGGGGCGGTATTGGCCGCGGCGGACTGTTTCCTGGACGGGTTGCACGATGCGGCCCGGCGGAACCTGCCCGTTTATGGCGAATGCGGTGGCTATATGGTGCTGGGCGATTGTCTGGTCGATGGCGATGGCATTTCCCATAAAATGGCGGGGTTGTTGCCATTGGAAACCAGTTTTCACCAGCGCCGTTTGCATCTGGGCTACCGGCTGGTTGATATTCGCCAGCAATGCCCGTTGGGGAATGTGGGGGCCGTTTTGCGGGGGCATGAATTTCATTATGCCAGTACCATTCGCGCCGATGGCGAAGGCTGGCTAAATGCGCGCACGGCTGATAATCGTGATCTTGGCCCATGCGGATTGCAAAAAGGCTCGGTCTTTGGATCTTTTTTTCATCTGATCTGTTAGAAGCCCGATCTGTTTTCCATATCGGATCGTAAACACCTAAATGCACAGGCGCTTTTGCTGGCGGCCTGATAGTGGATATTGAAATGACTTTGCCTTTCTGGAAAACCAAACGTCTTGAAGAAATGACCCGGGACGAATGGGAATCGGTTTGCGATGGCTGCGGCAAATGCTGTTTGCACAAATTGCAGGACGAAGACACCGATACGCTTTTTTACACATCGGTCGCCTGTCGTTTGCTTGATTGCAACAGTTGCCAATGCAGTGATTACCCCGATCGCAAACAGCATGTACCAGACTGTGTGCAGCTTTCAAAAGACAATATTGACGAGATCGACTGGATGCCATCGACCTGTGCATACCGGTTGTTACGAGATGGTGAAGATTTGCCCGAATGGCACCCGCTGGTGACGGGGGATCGGCAATCAACGATCAGGGCGGGCATGTCTGTATCTGGAAGGGTAGTGTCCGAGCTGGATGCCCATCCGGACCTTGAACGCTATATCGTTGACTGGCCGTCCTGAGTTTCTGCGGATTTCCGGGCAGAAAAAAACAACCGTTAGTTCTTTTTCTGACTCGCAGCATATACTAATATATAGTATAGCTATTCTAAAGTTGTTTCGTTGCCCGTTATGGGCATGGACCCGGTATTCTTTAAGGTGGAACGGTTATGGTGTTTTCGCGGATTTTCCAGTCGGGCAAGACCCAGGATGCCACGCAGGTTCTGGATGCACTGAACCTTTCTATGGCATCAATCGAGTTTTCGATGGATGGACGCATTCTGAGCGCGAATGAGAATTTTCTGGCACTTACGGGCTATACGCTGTCGGAAATTGTGGGCAAGCAACACAGCATTTTTGTCCCGGTCGAAGAACGCGATACCCCGGAATATCATGCCTTCTGGAAAAAGCTGCGTTCTGGCGAATTTCAGAGTGCCGCGTTTCGCCGCGTGAATAAAAAGGGCCAGGATGTCTGGATGGAAGCCAGCTATAACCCGGTGCTTGATGGCCGTGGTGTGCCGGTAAAGGTGATCAAATTTGCTACCGACATTACCGAACGCCGCCAGGAACGCGCTGTTTTGCAAAGTGTTTATAATGCAATCAACAAGGCGCAGGCGGTTATTGAATTTGACCTTGATGGCAAGATCCTGACGGCCAACCAGAAATTCCTTGCCCTGTTTGGCTATCGTTTAAACGATATCGAGGGCAAACATCACAGCATGTTTGTGGAAGCCGGTGTTAAAGGCACCCGGGAATATTCCGATTTCTGGCGGGCCCTTAAGCAGGGTGAATTCCAGCAGGGCCAATATAAACGTGTTGCCAAAAACGGGCAGGTTGTCTGGATCGAGGCATCCTATAACCCCGTGCTGGACCCGATGGGCAAGCCTTTCAAGGTAATCAAGTTTGCAACCGATGTGACCGAACAGGTCAATCTGTTGATCGAGCTTAAGTCCATGATTGATAACAATTTCTCGGATATTGATGTGAATATCGAGATTTTGGGCAATACCGCGACCGATGCCGTGACAGCCGCAACCGATACCTCGGAAACCGTGCATACGGTGGCAACCAGTGCCGAACAGCTTGCCGCATCGATTGCAGAAATTTCACGCAGCATGGCGCAATCGCGCAGCGCGACCGAACGGGTGTTTGAACAGACGGTCGCTGCGGATTCATCGACCCAGCGCATGTCCGAAGTGGTCGCCGCGATGGGCAATATCGTTGAGGTGATTCAGGATATTGCCGGGCAGATCAACCTGCTGGCCCTGAACGCCACCATTGAATCGGCCCGTGCCGGTGATGCGGGCAAGGGTTTTGCCGTGGTTGCCAACGAGGTTAAAAACCTTGCCAACCAGGCCGCCCGCGCGACCGACCAGATTGCCGAGGAAATTTCCGGTATTCAGTCGATCACGACCGAAGTGGTGGATGCGCTGGGGACGATCCGCAATTCGGTTGAAATGGTGCGTGATAGCGTGACCAATATTTCGTCCGCCGTTGAAGAACAAAGTGCAGTGACTGACGGTGTTTCGCAAAATATCCAGTCGATGCGCCACACGGTCGAAGCCGTTTCGCGCAATATTGGCGATATTCAGAAATCGGCCGGTTCGGTGGCAACATCGGTAAACCGTACCCGCGAAGCCGCCGAGATTTTGGCCCGTTAACCCGGTTTGACCGGTTGGCTGGCACGGTCAGAATTACACAGGAAAGGGCCATCAAGCGGCCCTTTCTTTGTTTTTCGTTTATGACCCGTTTTGGTCAGACATGTTTGAATGCTTGCATACATCAAAAAAGGCAGCCCCGGTTTTGGGCTGCCTTTTGATTTGAGGGTATTTTACCCGAATGCCTGTTCCTGTCCGGCGGCACGCAATGCTGCTGGCATAAGGGGCCGAAAACCGATCACATCTGATGTGATGGCTAACGTTAATTGGCCTTAATGGACCGAGCGCGGTTCCATATCGTGCTGACGGATCGCGGCATAGGCAACGGCATAGCTTTCAAACGATGCGATATGGGTGCCATCGGCGGTAAAGACCGCATAGATGCGGGCGGCATCGCTGTCTTCCGGGTTGTCCATTTTGCGGACATAGGCAAAATCCTGAATGCCCAGCATGGCAAAATCACCCGATGACAGCATATGCAGGTCCTGCTCGGCCGGGATGACGCCTTCTGCGTCTTCATGGTCTGTGATGCGATTGCTCATTTGAACCACTCCTTGTACTGGCCTTGCGGCTCCTTAGATATTTGTATCATTTGCGTCGTCATCCATCCGCATGTCGATGGTACGCGACGGCACGCTTTTTTTGCGGTTCGAATTGATGGCAATTTCACGAACAACCGGTTCAGGCACCGGACGGTTCAGGTCAATATGCAACAAACCGTTATCAAGATGGGCGCCAACCACTTCGATGCCTTCGGCAAGAACGAAGGAGCGCTGGAACTGCCGGGAAGCGATGCCGCGATGGATATAGACGCGGTTGCTTTCATCTTCCTGGTGTTTGCCACGAATGATCAGCTGGTTATCCTCGGTCGTTACCGACAGGTCATCGTCGGAGAACCCGGCAACGGCAACGGTGATACGGATATGGTTGTCACCGATCTGTTCGATATTGTAGGGCGGGTAGCCTTCGGCCTTGGTTTTCGAAACCTGATCAAGAACGCGTTCGATCTGATCAAAACCAAGAAGGAGAGGGCTGTTAAACATTGAAATACGCGACATGGCGATGACTTTCACCTCCTCTGACTGAGCGAGCGTGCAACCGATCAGATCCTTTCGGCATCTGTCTGCCCTGGCCCGGTCGACCGGCACCAAAGACGCACTTTCCTTATAATTACATGTTATTTTGGGCGTGATAGTCAAGCCCCATCCGCAGTGCACCATTTAACAGGCAGCCCGGATGTGCATGCATATCACGCCCCTGCAAAGCCACGATGGGGCAGATCAGACGATTCCCCTGTGCCCGGCCCTGGCAAAGTTATGATCAGGGATTATTCGGCGGGGGCATTTGCCAGCTGTTTTTCGTGGCGTGCGGTGATCGCGGGCAGACTGCTCAGGGCGTAATAGGCAACTTCGCGGTCTTTACCGCGTAACGATTCCCGGTGCAGGTTTGTTCCTTCGGGGATTTGTAATTTCCCCCGCAGCACAACATCCTCGGAAATGATCAGGGGCACGCCATGTTCCTTGCATTTGGATTCAAGGCGCGCGGTGGTGTTGATGCTATCGCCAATCGCGCTGATCTGTTCGCGGCGCGGCGGGCCCATTTCCCCGACAATGGCATCACCAACATGAATGCCCAAACCAATGCGCAATTCAAAGGGAAGTTCGGATCTAAGCTGGTTATTGAGCTTGTCGATTCGTGCCAGCATCTCACCCGCCCCGCGAATGGCATTTTCAATGGCCCGGCGGATATTGCGGTCTTCCAGCCCGTAAAGCGCCATCAGGCCATCGCCGGTAAACTGGGCATAATGGCCGCCGGTGGTGCGCAGGGCTTCGGTCATTTCGGCGAAAAACTGGTTTAAAATGAACAGCACATCATAGGGCATTTTGGTTTCGCCCAGTTTGGTCGAATCCCGAAGGTCGGTGAAAATAACCACGACCTGCCTTTCACTGCCGCTAAGCCCGCCGGGGCGCCTGCCATCGCTTGCCGTGGCATTGGCAGGCAGAAGCGGGGTAATGGCCAGGTCGGCCCGTGGGCGGATCTGGCAGGCAAGGCGCCATTCTTCGGGCGCGTTGATGCTGCGCAGGGCGGCACTTTCAATGGCGTTGGGGGCAGGAAGGTCGCCCAGGCCATCGCGGCAATGCAGGCGGCAGGTGGTGCACCGGCCGCGCCCGCCACAAACCGATGCGATGGGCACCTTTGCCTCGCGCAGGGCCTCAAGTGCGGTGGCACCCGGGGTAAGGCGCACGATGCGCCCGCCGGGCAGTTTCAGGCTGGGGGCGGTGCGGACCCGTTCAAGCACCTTGCGCAACTGACGCACGATAAACGGGCTGGCGGCAAGGGCGATGGTCACAAACAGCAGGTATTCCGACATGCGGGTATAGAACCCGAAGGATTCGGCCGTGCGCCCGGCATCATTGATCAGTTTGGCAAGATAGGGCGTGCCGCCCTGTGCGGCACGTTCAATCACTGTATTGGCCGCCGACATATAACCCGCCAGTGACAGGGTGGGGATGACAATGGCCAGAAACCCCAAAAGCGACCGGATACGCCCGTAAAACGGTTTTACCGACAACCAGTAATGAATGCCAATACAGCCATGAGTCCAGATTACCATCAGGGCGACGGCCTGAAGCAGGCCAATGTCGGGGCGGAAAACAGCAAGATCGGCCAAAACCCGTTCATAGGGTGGTTTAACCCCCCAAACGGTTTCGGCAACGCGGGTGCCCAGAATATGTTGGAACAGCAAAATGGGAATTAAAAGCCCCAGCGTGATTTGCAGCCATTCCTTGGGTTTCAGGCGCAGGCTGCGGCGGCGTGCCAAACGCCCGGTTGCCAGCAGGAAATGCGTGACGAGCGCGGTTATCAGCAAATATTCCAGCGGTGCTGATTTCCAGGGCGAGGTCAGATAATTATTGGCCTGTTCCATGGCTTCGGGTGAAATCAGGCCAAAGATATGGTTGGTCAGGTGCATCAGCACATAGGTCAACAGCACCAGCCCGGCATAAAGCCGCAGTGCGGGAACCTGGATGGCCAGATTGGCGATGATCGGATGGCGGGCAGGTCGTTCTGTGGTCATCGGGCGGCCTGTTGCTGATACATTTTGCAATACTGTATCGGGGGTTGGGCCGGACCCAAAGATGTGAATGATTGAAACACATAAAATTTACGGCGACCGGGGGGCGGTCGCCGTTTATCGGTGTTTTGGTCTGCCGGTTGTAATCAGGCAGCCTGGCGGTTCTGTTCGCCTTTCAGGAAGGCCAGAAGCCAGTGGGCGAAGCTTCCGCCATCAACCGGGTTATCAAGCGACTTTTCCGCGATAACAGCGAGGTCTTCCTCGATCAGTTCGCCACGGCGCGATTGCAGCAGGGCGTTTTCATAGGCACGGGAAAATTCCGGGTGCGGCTGGATCGATGCGGCTTTGTCGCCATAATTCAGGCCGGCATAGGGACAGAAATCCGAGCTGGCCCAGACCGATGCAGTTTCCGGCAGTTTGACGACTTGGTCCTGGTGAAACGCATTCAGCTTCATGGCTGCCGGGGCGTTTTCAACCCATTTCGGCGCATCTTTTGCCACGTCATATTCATGAACGCCAATGCCCCAGCCCTTGTCGGATTTGACAACGGTGCCACCCATGGCCGCAGCCAGAATCTGATGGCCGAAACACACCCCAAAAACCGGAATGCCAGCCGCAACAATGTCGCGCAGCATTGCCTGCAGGCGGATCATCCAGGGCAGGTTTTCATAAACACCGTGTTTTGAGCCGGTAATGATCCAGGCATCGGCATCGTGGATGCTGGCCGGGAACTGGTCGATCAGAACAGACCAGCTTTGAAATTCAAGCGACGGGTCAACCGAACCGAGCATCTTTTCAAACATGGCGGGATAGCTTTTGAATTCGTCCTGCATTTCTTCGGGAACGAAACCAGTTTCAAAAATGCCGATCTTCATAATCTACCTTTAAAGGCTGGTGAATTTGCCTGTCACAGGTAGGCTAGACGGATTCCAAAGACAAGATTTATGCCATGCGCCAGCGGGAATACCTGCCATGTTCCCGATTGGCCCGAAAATTGATAGCCGGGGACGGGGACGCCCCCGGCGGTTATTTCGGGCCGGTATGTTGCATTGCCTGTGGCAGGGTGCGGTTAATTCAGGACCGGGCAAAAACCCGCTGCAGGGCCATGCCCGCCAGCATGGCGGCAACAAATAACAACGGTTTGGCCTGCATATAGGATAGTGCCGAAATGGCCGGGCCCGGACACAAACCGGCAAGGCCCCAGCCGCCCCCGAAGATCAGGCTGCCGATGATCAGCGGGCGGTCAATTGTTCTTTTTGTTGGCAGGGTTATGGAGCCACCCAGCAGGGCCGTGTCATGGGATTTGGCCCAGAAGAAAAACGGCATTGCCACAACCAGCCCGCCTGCCATGACAAAAATCAGGCTGGGGTCCCAGCCATTGTTGATGATGGCGGCGATATCAAGAAAACCCAGAACCTTTTGCGGGTTGATCATGCCCGATAGGGCCAGTCCGGCCCCAAACAGGCTGCCACATAACAGGGCACCGAAAATACGCATGTTAAAACCCGATCAGATGACGCATGACAAAGGTGGTCAGCAAACCCGTACCCATAAAGGCAAGGGTTGCGGCCAGCGAACGTGGGGAAAACCGGGCCAGCCCGCAAATGCCGTGCCCGCTGGTGCAGCCGCTGCCCAGGTTGGTGCCATAACCGACCAGCAAACCAGCCAGCACAAGCACCGGCAAATTGGCATCGACCGTAATGGGCGGGCGGTAACCCGACACCAGCGCAAGAATGACCGGACCAATGACCAGACCGGCAATGAAGGCAAGGCGTTCGGCCTTTTGTTTTGCCGTACCATTAATCAGCCCGCCAATTACGCCGCTGATGCCGGCGATTCGACCGTTAAGGACGATATATAACCCGGCGGAAAGGCCGATAAGCGCCCCCCCGGCAAGGGAGGTGAATGGCGTGAAATTTTCCATTCCGTGTTCCTTATCAAAATTATTTAATACGTATATTATAATGAAATAATTTAATGCAAGGTCGCCCTGTGTGGGAGACCCGAAAAAATGTCACCTTTTGATATCACGGTTTTGGCCGATGCGCAGGGTTTTGCCCACCCTGACCGCTCGCCCGTTTCCCAAATGATGCGTGTTTTCAGGGTGCAGGGCACCCGTGAAGGTGGCCTGTGTTGGCTGATTGGATGATGGTTGGGCATTTGCGTTTCCACCCCGACCAAATTCACATGGCTGGTTTGTCATTCATGTTGGCATGGGTGTGTGCGCCAACAAGTGGCGGGAATGCGCCCTTTATGAAGGCTGTGGATGGAAATTGCGATAAGCGTTTATGCTAATCCATTGTAAAACAACGATTTAATCTGACTTGCCAAAATCGGGAAACAGGCAGATATAGCGTCTGGTTTTGATTGCATCCTGCGGGATGATTTTCCGGGACTTTACACCCATGAGTAACGATCGGCTTTCAGCCAGTCGGCGCCTTGATGTTGCGCTGGCCATGGCAGCACGCGGTGATATTGAGGCGGCGATTGAAGTAGCAACAGCAGCGATCGAGGCGGATTCCGAATGGGATGAAGCCTATTTTGCGCTGGGCGAAATGCACGAAAAGGCCGGTCAGGGTGAACAGGCGGTTGAAGCCTATCGCCAGTATCTGATGCGTGATGAAACTGATCGCATGGGGGCGGAAGTCCGTTTGATGCTGTTGGGGGCTGTTGCAATGCGCGATCGCCTGCCGCCGGAATATGTGCGCGCCCTGTTTGATGATTACGCCCCGCGGTTTGAACGGTCCCTGCGCGATAAGCTGATCTATCGTGCGCCGGAACTGATGTATGAAGCGGTTCGCACACTGCTGGCCGATCTGCCGCGCCCGCTTGAGGTGCTAGACCTTGGCTGTGGGACCGGCCTTGTCGCCGATGTTTTTGCCGGGCAGGTTGATGTGCTTGATGGTGTCGACCTGTCACCGCGCATGTTGAACCGCGCACGGGCCAAGGGCATGTATCGTGACCTGCGCGAAGCCGATATTACTGCAATGCCCGATATGGCAACGGCGCAGTATGGTATGGTCATTGCAGCAGATGTTTTGAACTATCTGGGTGATCTGGAAGGCGTTCTGGCCATGATCCGTTCCCGGCTGGTGGCGGGTGGCATTTTGGTGATGTCGCTGGAAGAAGGCGATATTTACCCGTTCGATTTGGGGCCGGGGCAGCGGTTCCGCCATCATCCCGATATCATTTTTGACTGGCTGAAAAAGGCCGGGCTGGAAGTGGTGTCAAACCAGCAGGGTGTGCTGCGCCAGGAAAAGGGTGTGTCGGTTATGGGGCGCATTGTTGTGGCGCGGTCTGCACCGGTGCTTTCTGGCCTGGTTGACCTTGCCGGTACGCCATCGCTGGCAACAGATGCCGAAGCGGGCATCGGGGTTTCGGTATTGCTGCACTGATAAAGGGCGGCAATTTCCCGCCTGTTTGACACCGGTAATACAATAATCAATGTTCCGAATTAATCGGATACGAGCAGATAAAGAAAAAGGCGGTGGCACCAGATGCCCCGCCTTTTTGCATGAATGATGTGGCAAGCCCTAATTATTCGGCTGCGCTGGGCTGGCTTTGGCGTGCCGGGCGGTTTGCGGCGCGGCGGGTGGCCTTGCTGGCAAGGGTGATTGCCAGTACTGCGACAATATAAACCACGATCTGCAGCAATGTTGGCCGGTCCATATATCCCACCAGGGTATGCAGGGCTTTGCCTAGCAGGCTGTCCTGGCTGAGCAGCCATGAACTGTCCCACAGGACGGGGCCAAGATTGACGATATCGGCAGCGGACAGGAAGTTCATTGCCTGTGCGGCCATGCCTGCCGCCAAAAGCGTGATCATGAGGCTGGTAACGGAAAACAGGTAACGGGTGGGAATGCGCAGCAGGCCCAGATACATGCCCGCACCCACAAGGACACCGGCACCAAGGCCGATTGCACCGCCAATCACGGTATCGGACAGGCCGCCTTCGGCGGTTGCCAGCCCGTATAGAAACAGCACGATTTCCGATCCTTCACGCAGAACGGCAACACCCACCACAATGGCCAGTGCTGAAAGCGATTTTTGACCATCGCGCACGGCATTGCCGGCATCGCGCATTTCCATTGCCATTTCGCGGCCATGCACCGACATCCAGGCGTTGTGCCAGCCCAGCATCAAAACGGCGACCATCAGGATGGCGGCATTGAAAATTTCCTGCCCGTATCCGGCCAGTGCCCCGGCAATGGCGCCCGCGAAATAGGCGACAATGGCGGCCCCGGCAACACCCCCGGCAATACCGGCAGCAATCCATGCCTTGGCACCGCGCACACCATTTACGGCAGCCAGTACAATGCCGACGATCAGCGCGGCTTCCAGAACTTCACGAAATACAATGATCAGGGCTGCGGTCATGGGATCAATCCCGGTTGTGGCATTGGAAATGACGAAGATATCGGCAGGCAGGTGGGTTTGTTTTACGGGCGTGCCAGAAAAGGCAGGGGGTAGGAACCGGAAGTATTGCGTTTGACCGCAAATTGGTGGGCAGTACGGGTAAAACAGTAAGATAAAGGCCACCATAGCAGCCTTTACCAGGCAGTATTACTGGACGTGGACTTTGCCCTGGGCCGTTTTTGAATGAAATTCACCCATAAAGCTGTAATCACCGGCAGCGAGGCCATCGAGTTTGATTTTTGCCGTCATGCCCGGCGCGATGATTTTTTCGCGGCGCAGGTCATGGCTGTCAAATTCCTCGACTGCGCTATCGGCATTTTTAACCTGCAGGATCACTGGCGTATTGGCCGGAATGGTGATTTCTGCGGGCGAAAATTTGTGATCCTTGATCACCATGTCGATGGTCTGGGTTTCGGCATGGGCCGTGGCAGATACAACACCGCCAAGCAGCAGAACGGAAAAGACGGCAAGGAATTTGGTCATGGCAGAACCTGATGAAACTTGCAGGGACTAGGTGCAGGACGGGCTGAACAGCCGAAAGAAGGGCGCAATTGCAACTGACTTGCGATTGCGTGACTCTCATACGCCTGATCAAGGGGCAGGGTCAAGTGGCGAACAAAAAAGTGATCGGCAGGGCCGCCATGCAGTTTTGTTCGGTCCCTGCGGGATGGCGGGTGAGATGGCGGGGCAGATGGTGGGGGAGGTCTGCCCTTTCTTACAAGTGAGGGTTGCTGCCGATTGACCGGGAAATGGTCGTGCCTGGTGGCCGGATCGCCAGCAATTACAGGTGGGGTCGTAACGGATATCGTCCGCCATTTTCGGCATGTCTTGCCGGGCGATTGTCCCGGGTGGCACAGGCTGCATTTAATGGGGTGATCGGGCGTTAAAGACGGGCCGGTGACAAACCCCGTAATATTTGCACGTGCCTTGCTGGAATGCCCGGTTTTCGCCCGTTGCAAGGTATAGCACATCATAGACAAGGGTAGGTTTTACCCCGATTTTCAGGGCGATGTTGTTTATGTATTTTATGGCATGAAGAGCAGGTATATGCATAAAGTTTCAAGTAAATTTTGATATAGGAATTCACAACCAAAAATCGAAATTTGGTTGAGTCTGAATGACCAAAACAAAGATTTGAAAGTTTTGTTTTCGGCTATTTAGATTGCACTAGAGTATTGGCAGAAATACTCAACTAAAACGGAATCTGTTTGAGTCCGGGTAATAAAATTTCCAAATGGAAACTGACTCGTCTATTTTGAGATGAAATTCTGCGAATATTTAACGAAATCTGACGTGCTTTATCTACAGGTCAGAAAATGTCAGATTTCGGTTATTAGGGGATCTCAATATTCCCCGATGTGCCACATTATCCTTGAGAATAGATAAAGTGCATAAGCCGAAGGTACTGATATCCGGCCAATATTGGCTGATTTGTATATTAGATTATGTCGTAAAAATAATACGCAAGTATAAAATAAGATTCTGTTAACCTTTAAATATTGACTGATTTCTGTTTTTAGTGCCTCAAAAATTGCCTTGCTACTGGATAGGCTTTCCCGAATAACCGTACCCGGACAGTAAACTTAATATCACAGTCAATATATACTTGCGTATATATTTCGGGGTCTCGGGGTAGGAAATCATGACTAAGCTGTATTTTTCGGCATTGGAACCGCGCGTTCTTCTTGATGCGGCCGCCGTTGCGACAGTTGCTTCAGAAGTCACCCATCATGATCAGGCTGAAACCAAACATCAGGCCGACGCCCAGAAGACCAGCGATGCGTCATCGGATGTGTCGTCGCAATTTGATGCGGTTGTTGCCAATCTGAACCCCGAAACAGCCACCGGCCGCGTGCTTGTTGTGATCGACAGCCGCGTTGAAGGTGCCGAGGAATTTGCCGCCAGCCTGGAAGGCAAAGCCGATGTCCTGATTGTTGATAGTGACCAGTCCGGTGCCAAGGCCATCGCCGATGCCCTGGCATCGGGCACCGATGTTTCCGGTCTGCATATTATCTCGCACGGGGGCGATGGCAGCTTCGAGCTGGGCTCCGACCATATTGACAGTGCCGCACTTGCCAGCGAGGTCGGCAGCGAAATT
The DNA here is from genome assembly GCF_002844375.1 of Thalassospira marina. Lineage (NCBI taxonomy): Bacteria > Pseudomonadati > Pseudomonadota > Alphaproteobacteria > Rhodospirillales > Thalassospiraceae > Thalassospira > Thalassospira marina. The sequence goes on from NZ_CP024199.1 coordinate 4,488,633, forward strand.
TCATCCTGGAGCAGTCATTTATCGGCAGGTGCCGATATTTTGCTTTATGGGTGTAACATTGCCAAAGACGAAACCGGCAAACAGTTTGTTGATACATTTTCAAGCCTGACCGGTGCCGATATTGCGGCATCCGATGACGTAACGGGCAATACCGATCTTGGCGGCGACTGGGACCTGGAATATGCCACCGGCCAGATTACGGCCACCCTGCCCGCTGATTCATCTGCCCTGCATTCCATTTCGCAATTGCTGGCCGACCCGGTTGACCCGGTTACGGGACACCAGCCCACCATTTCGGGCATGGGTGTTTCGCAAAACGGTGTTGAAGATACCGCCGTCACCCTTGGCGGTATTTCTGTTGGTGATATCGACCATGATGCCAGCAATGTTGGCGAAACGCTGACTGTGACGATTACGGTTGTTGACGGTTCGTCAAATCCGACGGGTTCGATTGCGTTAAACGGGACGGCCGGTCTTGATAGCGTCACGGGCGATAACGGCAATACCATTACGCTTGTGGGCAAGCAGGATGCGATCAATGCTGCCCTGAACAACATGGTTCTGACCCCGTCGGAAAACTATAACGGTACTGTAAATGTTCATCTGACGGTGAATGACGGCACCACGGGTGATGTTACCGATACCATCACGGTCAATCTGTCACCGGTGAACGATGCCCCGGATATGAGCCCGTCACCGGTTTCGGTTGATGAAGGTGGCTCGGTTACCATCGGGACCGATATTTTCAATCTGACCGACCCGGAACTTGGCATCACCCAGACGGCAAGCCAGGAAGTTTTCCAGGTTACGGCACTGCCGACCGAAGGTGTGCTTAAACTTAATGGCAACAACCTGCTGGTGGGCAGTACCTTCTCGCTGCAGGATGTGATCAGTGGCAAGCTGACCTATAAGCATGACGGAACCGACATTATCGTTGGCAGCAACGACGTTGACGGCTTCAAGGTTACCGTGAATGACGGTGGCGGTAGCGGCAATGTCGGCCCGTTTGACGTTGCCATCAATATCGCCCCGGTCAACCAGGCCCCCACCGTGGATGGCAGCCCGACGGTTCATGAAGGCGAGGGAACCGAGGATGTTTATAATTCACCCGGCACGGTGACGCAGGCGGCCGAGATCGGATCGCTTTTGAACATTTCCGGTGGTGATGCTGACAGCGCCGATGATCTGGCAAATATGACCATCACCATTTCCGAAGTTGATAATCAGGGGCATGGCACCCTGTTTATCGATACGGATGGCGATGGCATTTTCAATTCCGGCATCGACCAGATTATTACCGGTTCGGTTACGATTTCGGGTGCGGATATTGGCAAGCTGAAATTTGCCCATAATGGCACGGAGCCCGATGGCAACAGCCCCAGTTTTAAAATCACCGTAACCGATGGCGGCGGTGGTGCGGGTGATGCGGCAAAGGCCAGTGTTTCCAAAACCATCACCATTGGCGTGATCGGCAATGATGATAACCCCGAAATTGATACCAACAGCCCCCAAACCGTGGATGCTGGTGTTGTTACTGTATTGTCTTCGGCAAACCTGAAAGTTACCGATATTGACGATACCAGTGGCGGCAAGCAGCTGGTTTACAAGATTACGTCACTGCCGACCTATGGCGAATTGCGCCTGAATGGCGTGATCCTGAGCGTGGGTGACCGTTTCAGCCAGGACGACCTTGATAACGGCCGGGTGACCTATTTCCAGACGGCAAAGGTTACTGCAGCCGACCGTGTATCGGGTGAAAACTATGTCGCGGATGGCTTCAGCTTTGAAGTTCGCGATTCACAATTGCGGTCCTATAACCAGGCTGGTGCCGAAGGTGGCGTGGTCGACCCGACGACGGGCAACATCAAAACCAACAGCTTCGAGCTGCGCATTAATGGCGATTGGACCGGTGACGGCGGTGAAACCCCTGATGGATCGGTGACCATCAAGGGAACCCCGGTCAATAGCGGCCTGCAGGTAACCGAGGAAGACGGCATTGTTGGGGGTGCGGATACCGGCACCATCACGTCTTCGATGCTGAATTACATTTTACAGGCGACCAGCGGTGGCAATACCTATGACATTGCCTCCAGCGACACGATTTACCGTCTGACGGACCTTCCGACCAATGGCAAGCTGTATCTGAACGGTGTTGAACTGCATGTGTTCGATTCCTTTACCCAGGCAGATATCGACGCCAATAATGTAACCTTTGTGCATGATGGCAGCGAAGACCATCAAAGCAGCTTCGGGTTCTCGCTGTCGGTTGGTGTGAATGAAGTCGTCAAGACGACTTTTTCGCTGCGCGCAACCGCGACAAATGATGCGCCGACCGTTTCGGGCGGCACCGCAACTGTTGCAGAAGGCAGTGCGGTTGGGCTGACCACGTCATCGCTGGGCATGGCGGATGCCGATACTTCCAACGAACCCGGTGAACCGTCGGATGCCAATGATGAAGCCCAGGCAGATGATCTGTATATCCAGATCACGACATTGCCGCAAAATGGCACCCTGCAATATCTTAGCAATGGAACCTGGATTGATATTCAGGCGGGTGACTGGATTTCGGCCAAGCTTCTGACCGGCGATGAAAACACCACCGGAATTCGTTATTTGCAAACCGTGGATGCCGTTGCCAGCGACAGTTTTGAATATCGCGTGCGCGATGATTTCAAGGATAATAGTGACAACGACACCGACAATGTCCGCAGCAGTGTGGCCGACCCGGATGCCAACCATGTTTCGGGCAATGGCACCGTTAACCTGACGATCACATCGGTTGATAACCACGCGCCGACCATTAACGGCAACCCGAAAGCCTATGAAGGCCAGGGCAGCGAAAACCTTTATAACGATAATTCCACCAAGACCCAGGCCGCCGATATTGGCGGACAGATCACCATTGCCGATTTTGACAGCTATGATGATGATACGCGCCTGACGGTTTCGATCACCAATGTCGATACCCACGGTGTTGGCACGCTGTTTCTGGATGTAGATGGCGATGGTTATTTTGGCGCGGGTGATACGCAAATTACCGGCGACACGGCCAATCTGACGATTGCGCAGCTTAAAACCCTGAAATTCATTCATGACGGGGCGGAACCCTCGGATGCGACGGACCCGTCCTTTACCCTGACCGTAACCGACAGCGGTGGCGGTTTTGGGGTTGGCGAGGCACTTTCGACCAGCAAAAATATCGTGATAGATATTTTGGCAAACGATGATTATTCATCGCTTGATACCAATAACACCGCCCAGATTGATGCAGGTCAGTCTTTTGTCATTGATACATCCTATCTTAGCGTTTCTGACGTCGATGACACCAGCAATGGCACCCAGCTTGTTTATGAAGTGACCGATCTGCCCGATCATGGTGAATTGCGCCTGAACGGGGTGCGTCTGACACTGGGTGACCGGTTCAGTCAGGCTGATGTGGCCGCTGGCAAGCTGGTTTATGTGCAGAATGGTGCCGTTGATGACCCGGATGCCAAAGCCAGTGGAACCGCCTTTACCGCTGATAGCTTTGATTTCAAGGTTTACGATTCCCAGCAGCGTGCCTTTAATAATGATGGTGCCGATGGTGGCGTGGTTGACCCCAACAACAACCATGAAATTGCGACAAATACCTTCAATATCGAAATCCAGGGCGATTTCGCAGGTGACGGTGGCACGGCAACATCCAGCGACCCGGTTACGATTGTTGATTCAACCAATAACGGCATCGACGTTGTTGAAGGTGATGGTGTTTCGGGTGGCAGCGATACCCACACCATTTCATCGTCCGAACTGAATTATGAATTGAAATACACCCAGGGCGGGTCGGAATATACTGTTCCTGCCGATGCCACGGTTTACCGTATCAGCAGCCTGCCAACCAATGGCACCCTGTATGTCGATGGCAAGGCCATTGACAGCCTGTATGATTCCTTCACCCAGGACGATATCGATAATGGCCGGGTGGTTTTTGTTCATGACGGTGGCGAAATCCATCAGGGCAGCTTTGGTTTCACCATCTCGGTCGGGACGTCCGAGGCGGTTGCGGGCACATTTGCGCTGCGGGCGACCGCAACCAATGACGCACCAACAGCAACTGGCGGCACCCTGGCCGATGTTACGCAGGGGGCGACGGTTGGCATTACCACCGGCGCCCTGGGCATGTCCGATGTGGACGTTGCCAATGAAACTGGCGAACCGGGCAGCAACCCCGAAGCCTCCAGCGATGATCTGTTCTTCAAGGTGACCGATCTGCCCGATGGCGGTAAGCTGCAATATTACGATGATGGAACATCAAGCTGGGTGGATGTTGGCGCAAATGACTGGCTGTCGGCCGGGTTGCTGACAGGGGATAGCGCCACAACCAAGCTGCGTTACGTTAATGACAGCGGCATCGCCCTGTCGGCGGATAATTTCAAATTTATCGTCCGTGATGACCTCAGCACGGTGGACGGTGCCAAGCAAACCGCAGCAGACCCGGCAACCGGCAATGTATCGGCAGAAAAGCAGGTTAGCTGGAATATCGTGGCGTCGGTCAATCATGCACCGACCATTGATGGCACGCCCAGCGTCTATGAAGGCCAGGGCACCGAGGATGTATATAACAATCCCGGCACCAAAACATCGGCAGCCGATATTGGCGGCCAGATTACCATTGGTGATGTTGATACCAGCGATAGCGGCAATCTGGGGATCGTGATTTCCGATATCGATACCTATGGTCTGGGCACCCTGTTCCTTGATGCCAATGGCAATGGCCAGGTTGATAGCGGTGAAGCCATCACCGGCACAACGGCCACGCTTACCATGGCGGAATTCAAAACCCTGAAATTTGCCCATAATGGCACCGAACCGGACGGCACCACCAAACCCGAATTCAAGCTGACCGTTACCGATGCGGGCGGTGAACCGGGCGCTGGCCATGAATTGACCACGGCAAAAACCATCCAGATCGATGTGATTGCCAATGATGACCACTCGGTTCTTGATACCAACAAACCCACAACGGTTCAGGCTGGTGTTTCGACGGTTATTACCCGCAATTTCCTGCATGTTTCCGATGTCGATGACACCAGCAATGGCACCGAAATCGTCTATCGTCTGACGTCGCTGCCGACCTATGGTGAATTGCGCCTGAATGGCAATTTGCTGACGGTGAACAGCACCTTTACCCAGGCCGATATCGATGCCGGGCGCCTGACCTATGTTCAGACCAAGGCCGTTACTGATTCCGACAATTCAACGGCAGGCACGTCCTATACCTCTGACAGCTTCAATTTCGAGGTCAGGGATTCGCACAGCCGCGTATTTAACAATGCCGGTCAGGCTGGCGGTGTGGTTAACAGTGCCGATGGCACCATTGCCACCAATACCTTCAATCTGCAAATCCAGGGCAGCTATGACCCGGATGCAGCCCCAACCGGTGACCCGGTTGTCATTGACCAAAGCTCGGTCAATACCGGCATTGAAGTGTATGAAGGTGATGGTCAGTTTGGCGGTACGGACAATGATACCGTTACCATTACCAGCCAGAATTTGTCCTATACGCTAAAGGCGACACAGGGAACGTCGGAATATACCATTCCGACCGAAGGCACGGTTTACCGTCTGACCACGCTGCCGCAAAACGGCACCCTGTATCTGAATGGCAAGGCACTGGGGATTTATGATTCCTTCACCCAGGCCGATATCAATAACGGGCTTTTGAAATTTACCCATGACGGGGGCGAAACCCATCATGGCAGCTTCAATTTCTCGATCTCGATCGGGACGGGCCAGCTGGCCGATGACCGCGCCCAGGGCACCTTCACCATTACCGCCATTCCGGTCAATGATGCCCCCACAGCAGATGGCGGCTCTGTTCCGACCATTGGCGAAGGCGCGACGGTTACCATCACGACGGGCACCATGAAGATCGGTGATGTCGATAACCAGGCCGAAGCAGACGAACCGTACGGCGAAGCGGTTATTGATGATCTGTATTTCCAGATTGTTGACCTGCCCGATACCGGCACGCTGCAATATAAGGATGCAGGTGGAAACTGGGTTGATGTTCAGGCTGGTGACTGGCTGTCTGCCAGCCTGTTGACCGGCGATAAAAACACGACCGGCCTGCGCTACATCCATGATGGTACGGAAAACTTTACGGACAGCTTCCAGTTCCGGGTGCGCGATGACCTGCATAGCAGCGATGGTTTGCGCCAGACGGCAACGGACCCAGCGACCATCAATACCTCCAATAATGCGACGGTCAATTTCACCATTGCCCCGCTTAACGATGCGCCGATTTCCGATCAGAATGCGGCAGCAGACAGCGCAACAACGGAAAATGGCCGGACCACGGTTAACGAAGTGCTGGAAGTTTCCGAAGGTGGCACCGGCACAATTTCGGATAGCTATCTTGTTTCGGTTGATCCCGATAACGCCCCGGAAACCTTGCAGTATCGCATTACGCAAAATGTGACGTCAGGTGTTCTTTATCTTGATGGCAAGCGTTTGGGGGTTGGCTCGGTCTTTACCCAGGCCGACATTGATGCCGGCCGTCTGACCTATATCCATGATGGTTCGGAAGTCCGGTCCGATAATTTCCAGTATATCGTTTCTGACAGTGTCAACGACCACACCTGGACGGTTGATGGCACCAAGGCTGCCTCGCAGTTTGACATTATCGTGCCTGCGTCGGGCTATGCCAACGATGTGCCCAAAATCACCCGTGCGGGTGCCGACTATGATGTGTATGGCACCAACACCTTTGATATGGATGGCAAATTCACCCTGAGCGACCCTGACCTTGTTGTGGTTGACAGCCCGGGTGAAACTGATTTCGTTTCCGTAACGGTTGTTCTTAAGGACAAGGACGGCAATGCGGTTGATCTAAGCTCATCAGGTGATCTGGCGCTGGGGACCCTCACAGGCATTACCGTAACGTCCGATGTTGCCAGCAGCGGTTCAATTACCTTCCAGGGTTCACTTGCCGACGTGCAGGCCGCCCTTAATAGTATGAATGTTGTTCTGCCCGATGGCGACCATGACACGACCTACACGGTTGAAGTCAGCGTTGATGACCGCTTACGTGATAGCAGCGGTAATTTGACTGCCGGTGCCAATGGTTCGGAAAATGCGACCATCAACCAGGATGGTTCGACGATCAATGATGCCAATAATATCGCCAAAACATCGGTGCTGTTGCGCGCATCACGCACCAATACCCCGCCGACGATTGATGTTCCCAATCCCGGTGATGCCCGCGTTACATACGAAGATACGACCAAAACCATTTCCGGTATTCGCATTGACGATACCGATGCCTTTGGCAAAGACGTTAAGGTAACCCTGTCGGTCAGCAATGGCCGTCTTGAATTTTCGGCACCGGGCGATGTGACGATTTCGGGCAATGACAGCGGCACCGTTACGCTGACCGGTTCTGTGACCGAGATCAACGCGATCATGGATCAGCTGACCTATGCCGGGAACCAGGATTATGTTGGTGCCGATGTCCTGAACATTACGGTTAACGACCTTGGCAATTCCGGTGGTCCGGCTGAAACGGCAACGACCACGGTTAATATTACCGTTAAGTCCGTCAACGATGCGCCGACCATTACCAATGGCACAACGGGTCGCATTGATGTTGTGAATAACAACACCTACACCTTTGGCGATAGCAGCAATGGTTTCATCATTGATGACATCGACCTTGATGGCGGTGCGGGTGATGATGCCTTTGTGGTTACGGTTCGTATTCTTGATCCGAATGGCAATCCGGTTTCGGCGGCCTCCTACACCACCGGTTCAAACAATATCGTCATCAGCAGCACGGACAGCAGTGGTGCCGTTACGGTGGATGGTACCTATAACGGGGATGGTGCTGCCCTGCGCATTTCCGGTTCGGAAGCCGATATCAATAATTACCTGAAGGGGCTTCAGGTTAATTTTGGTGATTTTGGTGAACAGAACCAGACCTATAAGGTCCAGGTTATCGTTGATGACCGTATGCCCGCTTCACCGGAAGGCTCGGATAATAACGCGCTTGAATCATCAGACATGGCCAATGGCGGCCCCAACCCGGACCAGACGCCTTATGACTCGGCACCAAATATTGATGCCACACCGATTGATCCCTATACGACCGATGTTTCGGCATCGAATTTCCAGTATAACGTGGCGGCTGTCACCCGCGATGTGTTCCTGACGGCCTATAACACCCCAGCCAAGGTCACGGGCAATAATTTCAGCGTTGATGAAAGCAATGGCGTTATTAACGTTAATGGCAGCAATGCCAATCTGACCATCGATGACGTTGATGATCTTGGTCAGGACATGTCGGTAACGCTGACGGTTTCGGCGGGCAGCACCATTACGGGCCTGAACAACCAGACGGCCGATGGCGCCGGGATTACCGGGCTGGGCGGTACGAGCGTGACGCTTTCCGGTTTTAACGAAGCCGAACTTAATGCCATTCTGAAAACCATTGTCGTCAAGGTCCCGACTGAAACCGGTGATGCGGGCAGCAATTCCAATTTCAACGGCGATATTACCCTGACGGTTGCGGTCAACGACCTTGGTAACACCGGCTTGCGTCCGGATAGCCTGACTGGCGACACCAATGATGCGGCGGCCAATCCCGGTGATTATGCTTATGCGGATGGTTCGTCTGCGGAACTGGTTACGACCCGTACTATCACGATCACAGTCAACCCCACCAACGATGCACCAACAATCAGTGCCGGCACCACGTCGCACAATGTCACGGAAAGCAATGTGGTGGGGCAGGGTACGCCGGAAACCACCATTCTTGATAACGTCACCATCGGCGATGTTGACCTTGCAACAACGGGCGGGCTTGATGCCAATACCTTTGGTAAAGGCCAGATCGTTGTTTCGCTGACGGGTGCTCAGGCAGGTGAAGTTCTTTCCGTTAGTGGATCGCTTGCCGGTATTGACAGTGTTACGGGTGGTACAGGCGGTAGCGCCCTTACGATCAATCTGACCGATACGGCGACCCTGGCCGAAGTGAAGGCCATTGTTGAGGCCATCAAATATCAGTCCACCGGCGATATCGTGACCGGCACGCGCAATATTACGGTTAATCTGTATGACGCGCAGGGCAGCAGCCAGGATGGCAACATTCAAAGTGGCGGTGATGCCGGTGCATCACGCCTGAGCGCGTCGATTGCTGCTACGGTAACCGTTACCGAACAGAACGACCCGCCCAGCATTTCCGGTTCTCCGTCCATTACGGCCAAGGAAGATATCGATTATGTCTTCCAGGTCAGTGATTTCAACTTCACCCAAACCGGTGGTGAAAGCGCGCTTGATACCGAACTGGGTCAGATCACTGTCAAATCTTTGCCCGACGGGGCAAAGGGCGATCTGTTGTTGCAGACGGGAACAGATGGTAATGGCGACCCGGTCTATAGTGCGGTTACAGCCAATCAGACCATTTCGGCACAGGATATTGCCGATGGTAAGCTGATCTATCGTTCCGATCTCAACCTGAACCAGTCGCAGGCGGATAACAGCTTTACCTATAGCGTCTGGGACAAAGGGCATGCCAGCGATACCACCATTCGGGAATCTGCTGATGGCACCATGCAGATCAATGTTGATCAGCAAAACGATGCCCCGGTTCTTGATGCGACCAATAAAACGGCAAGTGCAACCGAAAGTGCTACCAGTGCAACGGGTACTGACCCGGTTCAGATTGTTTCGGGTGTTTCGCTTAGCGATATCGACCTTTCCACAACCGATGGCCTGAGTGTTTTTGGTAAAGGCACGCTGACGGTTGAAATTGTCGGTGCAACGACTGCCACCAAGGAATATCTGACGCTTTCGGGCAGCCTGCCTGCTGGTGTGACGGTGGTTGATTCCCAGGGCAATCCCATTTCGCTTTCCAGCACGGTTGGTGATAACAAACTGGTCTTCAGCCTGGATGCCGATACCACGGCTGCCGAAGTCCAAAGCCTGATGGAAAGCCTGCGCTATCATACGGAATCGGACGTTCTTGACGGGGCACGTACCGTTAAATTCACCATCAATGATGGCAATAACGAACAGACAAACGGCAATACAGCCGGTGGCCCGACCAGCCTTGAAGCAACGCTGAACGCCACAGTTACCATTACCGAAGTCAACGACCCGCCAGCAGGTGGGGATCAGACGGTTGTTACCCTTGAAGACACCGATTATGCGCTGAAAGTTTCGGATTTCAATTACACCCAGCCCGGTGATGAAACCGATACCTTCAAGGCTGTCCGCATTGATACCCTGCCGGGTAGTGGCACGCTGAAGCTGAACGGTGTTGCGATTACGGCGGGTACGGTGGTTTCGATAGCCGATATCACATCGGGCAATCTGGTTTACAGCCCGGCTGAAAATGTGAACGGCGATGCGGCTGCGACCTTTACCTTCTCGGTCCAGGATAGCCGCGACGGGTTTGATACCTCGCCCAATACCATTACCGTTGATATCACCCCGCAAAACGACGCACCGACCTTCAATGATACGGTTGGCGTTGTTACCAGCGTCAATGAAAGCACCGCTGCCAATACCGGCACCAGCCCGGTTGCGATCATTACCGGTGCCAATATTGGCGATATCGACCTTTCGACAACCGGTGCGCTTTCCAGCACGGTTTACGGTGCGGGTAAAATCACCGTTGCTGTGACCGGTGCCACCAGCGCAGATCAACTGACACTGGCCAGTGGCGACCGGCCAAGCGGCGTTACCGTAACGGGTGGCAATAATGGCGCTGCACTGGTTATTACCCTGGATGCCGATACCACGGTAAGCGAAGTCAATGCGATCCTGAATGCCATCAAATATGCCAGCACTTCGGATACGGCATCGGGCGAACGCGTAATTACCACAACCTTAAGCGATGGGCATGCCACCAGCGATGATGGCAACGTGCAAAGCGGTGGTAATGCCGGTGGTCCGGATGCGCTGTCGGTTGATCTGGTGTCGAAAATCACCATCGTCGAACAGAACGACCCGCCTGCATCGTCGGACAATACCGTTACGACGAATGAAGATACGACCTATGTCATCAAGGTATCTGACTTCAATTACACCCAGCCGGGTGGTGAAAACGATACGCTGGGTGGTGTCACCATCAACAGCATCACCGGCACGGGTACGTTCAAGCTCGATGGCAATGCCATCACGGCACCGAAATTTGTAACCTTCGCCGAAATCAATGCCGGCAAACTGGTTTACGAACCGGTCGCCAATGAAAACGGCGATGCCCGGGCGGAAATCAACTTTACGGTCCAGGATTCCCGCGGGCTTGATGCAACGTCATCAAGCGATCTGACAGTCAATGTCACGCCGCAAAACGATGCACCGACCTTCAACAACACGGTTGGTGTTGTTACCAGCGTGAATGAAAGCACGGATGCCAATAAGGGTGTCCCGGCAACGGCGATCATTACCGGTGCGAATATCGGTGATATCGACCTTTCAACGACCGGTGCACTGTCGGGCACGGTTTATGGTGAAGGCAAGATTACGGTTGCCATTACCAGTGCCGATGCCAGCGAACAGCTGACGATTGATACCTCAGTGCTCACGGGCAGTGCGTTGCCGTCGGGTGTTGTCGTTACAGGGGGCGTTAATGGCGCCAATCTGGTGATCACACTCGATAACGACACCACGATCGCCCAGGTCAATGAAATTCTCAATGCGATCCGTTATAGCACCACTTCGGATACCTTTACCGGCGGCGAACGCACGATCACGACGACGCTGAGCGATGGCAAGGTCTCGACCGATGACGGTAACGTTCAGGCTGGCGGTAATGCCGGTGGCCCGGATGCCCTGTCGGTTGATCTGATTTCCAAGATCACAGTTGTCGAACAGAACGACCCGCCCGCATCGTCTGATAATACCGTTACGACGAATGAAGATACGACCTATGTCATCAAGGTATCTGACTTCAATTACACCCAGCCGGGTGGTGAAAACGATACGCTGGGTGGTGTCACCATCAACAGCATTACCGGCACGGGTACGTTCAAGCTCGATGGCAATGCCATCACGGCACCGAAATTTGTAACCTTCGCCGAAATCAATGCCGGCAAACTGGTTTACGAACCGGTCGCCAATGAAAACGGCGATGCCCGGGCGGAAATCAACTTTACGGTCCAGGATTCCCGCGGGCTTGATGCAACGTCATCAAGCGATCTGACAGTCAATGTCACGCCGCAAAACGATGCACCGACCTTCAACAACACGGTTGGTGTTGTTACCAGCGTGAATGAAAGCACGGATGCCAATAAGGGTGTCCCGGCAACGGCGATCATTACCGGTGCGAATATCGGTGATATCGACCTTTCAACGACCGGTGCACTGTCGGGCACGGTTTATGGTGAAGGCACGATCACGGTTGCGATTACCGGTGCGGATGCCAGCGAACAGCTGACGATTGACAGCTCGGCGCTGCCAGCCGGTGTGACGCAGACGGGTGGGGCCAATGGCACCAACCTTGTGATCACGCTGGATGCAAACACGACGATTGCCGAGGTGAATGCGATCCTTGATGCGATCCGTTACAGCACCACTTCGGATACCTTTACCGGTGGTGAACGCACGATCACGACAACGCTGAGCGATGGCAAGGTCTCGACCGATGACGGTAACGTTCAGGCTGGCGGGGATGCCGGTGGTCCGAATGCGCTGTCGGTTGATCTGGTCTCCAAGATCACGGTTGTTGAGAAGAACGACCCGCCATTGGGTGCGGATCAGACGGTGACGACGCCGGAAGATACCGACTATGCCCTTAAGGTAACGGACTTCAATTACAGCCAGCCTGGCGGTGAAAGCGATACGCTCAAGGCGGTGCGGATTGATACCCTGCCGGCCAGTGGCACGCTGAAGCTGAATGGTGTTGCGATTAGCGCGGGTACGGTGGTGTCGGTTGCCGATATCACATCGGGCAAGCTGGTTTACAGCCCGGCGGCCAACGTGAACGGTGATGCGGCTGCGACCTTTACCTTCTCGGTGCAGGATAGCCGTGATGGTTTTGATACCACCCCGAAAACGGTGACAGTCAATATCACCCCGCTGAACGATGCGCCGACCTTCAACAACACGGTTGGTGTTGTTACCAGCGTGAATGAAAGCACGGATGCCAATAAGGGTGTCCCGGCAACGGCGATCATTACCGGTGCGAATATCGGTGATATCGACCTTTCAACGACCGGTGCACTGTCGGGCACGGTTTATGGTGAAGGCACGATCACGGTTGCGATTACCGGTGCGGATGCCAGCGAACAGCTGACGATTGACAGCTCGGCGCTGCCAGCCGGTGTGACGCAGACGGGTGGGGCCAATGGCACCAACCTTGTGATCACGCTGGATGCAAACACGACGATTGCCGAAGTCAATGCGATCCTTGATGCCATCCGTTACAGCACCACGTCGGATACCTTTACCGGTGGTGAACGCACGATCACGACAACGCTGAGCGATGGCAAGGTCTCGACCGATGACGGTAACGTTCAGGCTGGCGGGGATGCCGGTGGTCCGAATGCGCTGTCGGTTGATCTGGTCTCCAAGATCACGGTTGTTGAGAAGAACGACCCGCCATTGGGTGCGGATCAGACGGTGACGACGCCGGAAGATACCGACTATGCCCTTAAGGTAACGGACTTCAATTACAGCCAGCCTGGCGGTGAAAGCGATACGCTCAAGGCGGTGCGGATTGATACCCTGCCGGCCAGTGGCACGCTGAAGCTGAATGGTGTTGCGATTAGCGCGGGTACGGTGGTGTCGGTTGCCGATATCACATCGGGCAAGCTGGTTTACAGCCCGGCGGCCAACGTGAACGGTGATGCGGCTGCGACCTTTACCTTCTCGGTGCAGGATAGCCGTGATGGTTTTGATACCACCCCGAAAACGGTGACAGTCAATATCACCCCGCTGAACGATGCGCCGACCTTCAACAACACGGTTGGTGTTGTTACCAGCGTGAATGAAAGCACGGATGCCAATAAGGGTGTCCCGGCAACGGCGATCATTACCGGTGCGAATATCGGTGATATCGACCTTTCAACGACCGGTGCACTGTCGGGCACGGTTTATGGTGAAGGCACGATCACGGTTGCGATTACCGGTGCGGATGCCAGCGAACAGCTGACGATTGACAGCTCGGCGCTGCCAGCCGGTGTGACGCAGACGGGTGGGGCCAATGGCACCAACCTTGTGATCACGCTGGATGCAAACACGACGATTGCCGAAGTGAATGCGATCCTTGATGCGATCCGTTACAGCACCACTTCTGATACCTTTACCGGTGGTGAACGCACGATCACGACAACGCTGAGCGATGGCAAGGCCTCGACCGATGACGGCAACGTTCAGGCTGGCGGGGATGCCGGTGGCCCGAATGCGCTGTCGGTTGATCTGGTCTCCAAGATCACGGTTGTTGAGAAGAACGACCCGCCATTGGGTGCGGATCAGACGGTGACGACGCCGGAAGATACCGACTATGCCCTGAAGGTAACGGACTTCAATTACAGCCAGCCTGGCGGTGAAAGCGATACGCTCAAGGCGGTGCGGATTGATACCCTGCCAGCCAGTGGCATGCTGAAGCTGAATGGTGTTGCGATTACGGCGGGTACGGTGGTGTCGGTTGCCGATATCACATCGGGCAAGCTGGTTTACAGCCCGGCGGCCAACGTAAACGGTGATGCGGCTGCGACCTTTACCTTCTCGGTGCAGGATAGCCGTGATGGTTTTGATACCACCCCGAAAACGGTGACGGTGAATATCACCCCGCTGAACGATGCACCGACCTTCAACAACACGGTTGGTGTTGTCACCAGCGTGAATGAAAGCACGGATGCCAATAAGGGTGTCCCGGCAACGGCGATCATTACCGGTGCGAATATCGGTGATATCGACCTTTCAACGACCGGCGCACTGTCGGGCACGGTTTATGGTGAAGGCACGATCACGGTTGCGATTACCGGTGCGGATGCCAGCGAACAGCTGACGATTGACAGCTCGGCGCTGCCAGCCGGTGTGACGCAGACGGGTGGGGCCAATGGCACCAACCTTGTGATCACGCTGGATGCAAACACGACGATTGCCGAAGTCAATGCGATCCTTGATGCCATCCGTTACAGCACCACGTCGGATACCTTTACCGGTGGTGAACGCACGATCACGACAACGCTGAGCGATGGCAAGGTCTCGACCGATGACGGCAACGTTCAGGCTGGCGGGGATGCCGGTGGTCCGAATGCGCTGTCGGTTGATCTGGTCTCCAAGATCACGGTTGTTGAAAAGAACGACCCGCCACTGGGTGCGGATCAGACGGTGACGACCCCGGAAGATACCGACTATGCCCTGAAGGTAACGGACTTCAATTACAGCCAGCCTGGCGGTGAAAGCGATACGCTTAAAGCGGTGCGGATTGATACCCTGCCAGCCAGTGGCACGCTGAAGCTGAATGGTGTTGCGATTACGGCGGGTACGGTGGTGTCGGTTGCCGATATCACATCGGGCAAGCTGGTTTACAGCCCGGCGGCCAACGTAAACGGTGATGCGGCTGCGACCTTTACCTTCTCGGTGCAGGATAGCCGTGATGGTTTTGATACCACCCCGAAAACGGTGACGGTGAATATCACGCCGCTGAACGATGCGCCGACCTTCAACAACACGGTTGGTGTTGTCACCAGCGTGAATGAAAGCACGGATGCCAATAAGGGTGTCCCGGCAACGGCGATCATTACCGGCGCGAATATCGGTGATATCGACCTTTCAACGACCGGCGCACTGTCGGGCACGGTTTATGGTGAAGGCACGATCACGGTTGCGATTACCGGTGCGGATGCCAGCGAACAGCTGACGATTGACAGCTCGGCGCTGCCAGCCGGTGTGACGCAGACGGGTGGGGCCAATGGCACCAACCTTGTGATCACGCTGGATGCAAACACGACGATTGCCGAAGTCAATGCGATCCTTGATGCGATCCGTTACAGCACCACTTCGGATACCTTTACCGGTGGTGAACGCACGATCACGACAACGCTGAGCGATGGCAAGGTCTCGACCGATGACGGTAACGTTCAGGCTGGCGGTGATGCCGGTGGTCCGAATGCGCTGTCGGTTGATCTGGTCTCGAAGATCACGGTTGTTGAAAAGAACGACCCGCCTGTCATTAGCGGATCGCCTGCAGTAACCGCGACGGAAGATACGGATTACGCCTTTAAGGTATCGGACTTCAATTACAGCCAGCAGGGCGGGGAAAGCACGGTTGATACGGATCTGAACAAGATCACGATCAAGACCCTGCCTGACAGTGCCAAGGGTAAGCTGTTGCTGCAGACTGGCACCAGTGGTGGCAACCCGGTTTATACCGAAGTTGCCGTGGGCCAGGAAATTTCGGCAGCGGATATTTCGGCAGGCAAGCTGATTTACCGTGCGGACGCCAACCTGAACGGGCCGGAAGCCCAGACCAGCTTTACCTATAGCGTCTGGGACAAGGGCCATGCTGCGAGCAATAATGTTGCTGCGGAATCAACCACTGGCACCATGAATGTCAGCGTCATTGCGGTAAACGACGCACCCGTCCTGAGCGGGACGAGTGAATCACCGGCCATGGTGATCAAGGATGACGGAACGGGCACGACCAGCACGGCAGCCCTTGCCAGCGGTGTGGCGGTTTCCGATATCGACATTACCAAGGACGGTGATGTCAGCAGCTATGGTGGCGGTACCATTACCGTAACCTTTACCGATGGTTATCAGTCTGGTGACCGCCTGACTGTGAATGGTGGTCTGTTGGCTGGCATGACGGGTGTTAGCGGCGGCAATGGTTCGGCGCTGGTGATTTCGCTTGCCAATGATGCGACATCGGCACAGGTAAAGTCGATTATCGAAGCCATTCGGTATGGCAGCGTTGATGCCGACCCGACAGCGGGTAAAACCGATACCACCCGTGCCTATTCGATTGTTCTGAATGATGGCGATAACAATGCCGATGCCGGGACGATTGATGGCACCAATGATGCCGGTGGGCCGACCAGCCTGAATTCGGTTGCGCTGACGGGCACCATTACCTTCCGTTATCCGCCAACGGCAACGGATGATACGGTGACGGTATCGAAAACCAGCACCACGGGAACGGGCAATGTCAAAACCAATGACAATGACCCCGAACATACGGCTGATCCGACCCATGAAGCTGATTTCACCCTGACCAAGGTGAATGGGGCGACGGGGAATGTGGGTAAAACCATTACCGGCACCTACGGCACGATCACGATCAATTCCGATGGTACGTACAGCTATCAGCTTGATACGACCAATCAGGCCGTGATCCAGCAATTGCCGGGTGATGCCGACCTGACGGAAAGCTTTACCTATCAGATTACCGATAATGACGGCCAGACCGATACGGCCACCGTCCATATCAAGATTGTAGGGACCAACCTGCCGCCAGAAGCGACCGATAACAGCAATTCGGTCAAGGTCGGCAATAATGAAACCGCAAGCGGCAACGTCATTTCCGATAATGATGGCGATGGCGTTGATAAAAATACCGAAAATGTCAGCCAGACCCTGTCGGTAGTGGGGATCAAAGGGGCGACCGGTAATATCGGTACGCCGGTTGCCGGAACGTACGGCACCATCACGGTCAATGCGAACGGGACATATAGCTATGTGCTGAACACGGCCAACAGCACGGTGCGTAACCTGCCGGTTGGTCAGACCCTGACGGAAACCTTTACCTATACGCTGTCGGACGGCATCGATACGGATGTTGCAACGGTTACCATCACGATCGAGGGACCGAACGCATCCAAACCGCCATCGCCGCCAACACCCCCGACGCCAACACCGGGACCGGGCGAAACGCCAGGTTCGCCGGATCCTGGCCCCGGTGGTACGCCCGGACCGGGCAATGACCCCTATACCAAGGTTGTGAATACCTTTGGTTCGGGTGTGGATTTCCATTCGCCGCTGATCAATCCGGTACGCCTGACACTGGAATTGCAGGACCGCGTTGCAACGGCAACCGGTATCCAGCTTTTCCCGCTGCCGGCAACCGCGTTCCAGCATACCGACCCAACGGAAACGCTGGATATTGATGCATCGCAGCCTGATGGCTCGCCGTTGCCCGCCTTTGTCAATTTCAACGCCCAGAACATGGTGTTTGTGGTTGATGGTGACGCGGCACGCCTGGCCGGGGTCAAGAGTGTTGATATCCGTGTGACGGGCCGTGACACCCGGGGGAACGAGGCAACCACGACCTTCACCATCCTGTTTACCGACCGCAATGTTGCCGCCCCGGCCGAACCGGGGGCAGACAACGCAAATGGGGATGGTGAACAGGGCAACCAGGATGGCCAGCAATCGCCAGATGGCAATGATGCCAACGGTGATAATGGCGATCAGGGTAATGGCAACAACACCAATGGTGCCAACAGCGTGAAAGCGCCGGCCGCGGACGGAAACGACCGTGCCGAAGCACCGATGACAGATAGCGACGTATTGGCCGGCATGGCAGCAAAAGAACGGATGTTGAGCCGTATTGCTGTGGATGCCCAGGCGATGAATTACGGTCGCCACGCCATTTTGGCCGAACGCGAGGCCTTGCTGGCGGATTTTGCAGCCCTGTTCAAGGGGTAAGGAACAGGACAGCCAAAATCGGATTTATGCCGGAAGCCGTCATCGCGGCTTTCGGCAGGACTGGAGTGGAACAAAGCGGGCCGCCTAAGGCGCGACCTTTAGAAGGGGGAGTTCACAACACAGGTGTGGCCGGTTGCCCTGGCAGCCGGAAGACGTGTTGTGGGACGTGCTTCTTTTAAGGGGGGAAAAGAAGCAAATGGTTACGGAAATGCATAAGATAAAAAGATCTCTGGGCGAGAAACTCATGAACAAGAGCCTGCCGGTTATGGCGGCCATCCTGTTTTTGAGTGGGTGTGCTGTGAAAATGGAACCGATCAGTGATGCGGACATTGCAGCAGCAGCCAAACATGACATGGAAATGATTCAGGCATCGGTCCCGCCAATTAACGGGTCGCTGACATTATCCGAAGCAATCGCACGCGCGCTGAAATACAACCTGGCGAACCGCGTCAAGATCATGGAATCGGCACTTGCCACCAAGAACTTTGACCTGGCAAAGCTTGATATGATGCCGCTTTTCAAGGCGGATGGCGGTTATAGCGCGCGAACGGGCAAAAACGCGACCAACAGCCGCGATTATCGCACCGATGTTGAATCATCTTCCTATTCCTATTCCGATGATCCGCAGCACTGGGACGGTAACCTTCGTTTCAGCTTTAACGTTCTTGATTTTGGCATCAGCTATTTGCAGGCCAAACAGGAAGCCGACCGCGCGGTGATTGCCCTGCATGCCCGCACCAAATCGATGGCGCGGCTGATTCAGGAAGTGCGCACCGCCTTCTGGCGTGTGGTGTTGCTGGAACGTGTCGCACCCGATGTTGATGACCTGCTGGCACGTGCAGACCGGGCGATGAAGGATTTGGAAACCGCCCGGAACGAGGGCCTGCGCCCGCCATTGGCTGTTCTGGAAGACAAGCGTGCGCTGATCGAAATTATCCAGCAGCTTGAAACCATGCAGCAATCAATCGGGGCGGCCCGCATTGATCTGGCATCGTTGATCAACGCGCCGACAAAAAGCGAATTCAAGCTGAAAGTTTCCAGCGATTTCCCGCCGCTGCCGCGACGTGAACCCGATTTTGAAAAGCTGGAACTTTATGCGCTGGTGCATTCGGCCGATTATACCGACGAAATTTATAATCTGCGCATTGCCCAGAATGAATCGCGCAAGGCCATTGCCCGCCTGTTCCCGTCGCTTGAGGGGTTCACATCGCTTAATGCCGATACCAACCACTTCCTTGCCGATCGTTCATGGTATGAGGCCGGTGCGCGCGTTTCGTGGAACCTGTTTAACCTGTTGCGTGTGGGGGATGTAAACGAAACCAACGATGCCCGCCGCAATATGACGGTGGCGCGCCGTATGGCAGCCAATATGGCGGTTATTACATCTGTCCATGTGTCCTGGCAGGAATATGCCGATGCCAATGCCCGCCTTGATCAGGCCAAACGCATTGATGACATCGACAAGGAAATTTCCAAGCTGACCGATGAATCGGTTGCCACCGATGCCGCGACCGGCATGGAACGCATCCGCAGCGAAATTCGTGCCTTGCGGTCGGCTGTGGCAAGGGTGCTGGCCTATTCCGATGCGCAGGATTCCTATGGCCGTTTCCTGTTCAGCCTGGGTTTGGTGCCTGATGTGACCGCATCGCTGAATGCACCGGAAGAAGAACTTGCCGCCAAAATCAAGGAAGCCCTGGATAAATGGGAAGTGGGTGATTTGCCCGCGGTCGATACGATCGGGACCATTCCCGACTTTGTTGAAGAAAAATAGCATTTGAAATGTTTGGTCATGCGGTAAAACAACACCGCATGACCGGACGGAGATGACAGCGTGATCAGGCTTAAGACGGGTATTTTCGCAATGGTGTTGGCAGCGTCCATGTCGCTGCACCAACCGGTATGGGCGCAGGGTGCCGACGGGCAGGCGCCAGAAACGGGTACGGGCAACGGCAAAATGGATTTGCCGGCACTGGCCCCGGTTCCCATGCCTGATGCCAGCGGAAATTTTGCCGTTACCGATGCCGGAAATGACCGGTTTCAGGGATCGGTCCGGGCCAAAATCCGCCCGGTGCAGCATGCTGTTCTTTCAGCCCCGCTTTCGGCCACCCTTTTAACACTGGGGGCACGCGAAGGCAGCCGGGTGAAAAAGGGCGACCTTTTGATGAAGTTTGACTGCACCCCGCTTGAAGCCCAGCTTATTGTTGCGCAAACGCGCCGCAAGGCCGCTCTGACCAAACTTGATGTCAATGAACGCCTTGAGAAAATTCACAATGTCAGCAAGCTGGAACTGTCGCTTAGCCGTTCCGAAGTGGAACTGACGGAAGCCGACATTAAAGGCATTCGGGCGCAACTGGCGCAATGTTCGGTTTCAGCACCCTTTTCCGGGGTTGTAACCCAGCAACTGGTGCAGGCACGGGAATTTACCAATCCCGGTGATCCGGTTTTGCGGCTGGTGAATATTGATGATCTGGAAATTGAAATGGTTGTGCCCTCCAGCCTGATGCGCAAGCTGCATGGCGGGGATCATTTCAACCTGCATGTCGATGAACTTGATCGCGATATTGAATCGACCATCAAATATGTTGTGCGCGAAGTAGACCCTGTCAGCCAGACCGTGCGGGTGATTGGCGCGCCGTTAAAAGCCGATACCGACCTTTTGCCCGGCATGAGCGGCAATGTCAGCTTTGAGTTTTCCGGCAATCAGGCAACAGCCCCAACCGGGGCAGTTAAAAAGTAATGTCAGGTCAGGATAACGCAGCAGGCGCACGCGGCCTTGCCAATCTTTTGCTGTTGCAGGACCGTATTCGCGATGCCGATAGCCGGGCGGCCCTGGGTGCGGTTGTGGTCAATGATACCCGCATTATCGTGCCCTATGACATTGCCGTTTGCTGGCAGGGGGAACGCGGGCGTGGCGATGTGCTGGCGGTATCAAACCTGCCGGAACCCGAACGCCAGTCAGCCTTTACATTGTGGAGCAAGAAGCTGTGTGCGCATTTGTCGCGCGCACGCCATGACCATCCGGTGCGGGTGGAGGTCGATGATATCGATAAAAGCCTGCAGGTCGATTGGCCGCATTATTTGCCAGCCCATTCGTTGTGGCTGCCTTTGCGGGCGCCGGGTGGGCATGATTTGGGTGGGATGGTTCTATCACGGCCCAAACCCTGGCAGGACGAAGAACTGCGTGTTCTTGAACGCCTGGCAAAAAGCACCGCCTTTTCGCTGGAATTTCTGATGCGCCGTCGCCGCAGGCGAAACCTGTTGCGTAACCGCAAACGGTTTTTGCTGGCGGGCGTGGGGATTGCGGCAATTGCTGCGGCGATGTTTATCCAGGTGCCGCTGACCATTCTGGTCCCCGCCGAAGTGGTGCCGCTGGACCCCTATGTGGTGCGTGCGCCATTGCGCGGGGTTGTGGAAACCGTTGATGTCGAGGCAAACCAGGCCGTTAAGGCCGGGGATAGCCTTGTGCATATGGATTCAACCCAGCTTCAGACCGACCTTGCTGTTGCCCGCCAGGAATATGAAATTGCGATTGCCGAATATCGCCGTGCCCAGCAGGCGGCGAGTTCGGACCGGGAATCATCCAGTCAGATGCAGGTTTTGCTGTCGCGCGTGCATCAGAAAAATGCCGAACTGGAATATATCACCGGTCAGCTTGACCGCGCCGATATCAAGGCGCCACAGGATGGCATCGTGATTTTGCCGGGGCGTACCGAAATGGAAGGTTTGCCGGTGTCGCAGGGCGAACGCCTGATGGTGCTGGCGGACCCGAAATCGGTGGAAATGGAATTGTGGCTGCCGGTTAATGACCGTATTCCGCTCCATGATAATAACCGCGTTACCCTGTTTTTGAATGTCGAGCCTGACCACCCCTATGATGCCAAAATGCATCTGGTGGATTTTCAGGCCAAAAATTCGCCCGCGGGTGTGTTGTCCTTCCGGGCACGATCCAGCTTTGTCGGGGCGGATCGCCCGCGTGTGGGCCTGAGGGGTGTTGCCAAAATTTACGGCGATGACGTGCCGCTTTATGTGATGCTGTTTCGCCGGCCGTGGGCTGCCTTGCGGCCCTGGCTGGAACTGTAAGGGGCCAGCATGGCGGCACCGGCAATGTCATTTGGCCAACTCGGCCCGCGCCAGGACCCGCCGCCTGTTTTGCGCCGGGACCTTGATATTGTACCGGGCGAACCCGAACGTGACGGGCGGCCTGTTTATATTTTGCATGATGCCGCCGCTGGCCGCCATTTCCAGCTTGATCCGGTAACGGTTGATTTATTGCCGCTGATTGATGGCCGCCCGGCAGATAAAATTTCGCAGTTGGCGGAAAAATATCTGGGTCATACCGTCTCGGTCGAGGAAATCACCCGGCTGTTTGGTTTTTTGCGCGCCCATAATCTGGTGCTGTGTGATGATATCCAGCATAGCCGCCATAAAACCCAGCTAAAGATGAAGCCGGGATTGGCTGCGAAACTGGTGAAATCCTATATTTCGTTCCGTATTCCGCTGCTAACGCCCGATCTGTTTTTAAACCGGACCATTGGCTATGTGCGCTGGCTGGCATCATCGCCGATGGTGTTTTTGCATGTCTGTGCCGCCCTTGCCGGGATTTATCTGGTATCGCGCCAGCCCGATGTGTTTTTGCACACCCTGCGCGGTTTTTTATCCTTTGAAGGCATTATGGCCTATGGCCTGGCGGTGACGGCGGTCAAATCGGTTCACGAGCTTTCGCATGCCTATACGGCCAAGGCGCATGGGCTGCGTGTGCCGGTGATCGGGGTCGCCTTTATCGTTTTCTGGCCGGTATTATATACTGACACCACCGATGCCTGGCGCCTGCCCAGCCGGCGTGACCGGCTTGAAATTGGTGCGGCCGGGGTTTTATGCGAACTGGTGATTGCCGCATGGTCGATGCTGTTGTGGAACCTGTTTCCGGACGGGCCGATCGGGTCGATCCTGTTTCTGTTTGGCACCAGTACCTGGGTTCTCAGCCTGTTTGTCAATTTGAACCCGTTGATGCGCTATGACGGTTATTACCTGTTTTCCGATCTGGTGCGCGAACGCAACCTTGAAAGCCGGGCACATGCCGTATGCCGCTGGAAACTGCGCGAGGTGGTTCTGGGCCTTGGCGTGACCCCGCCGGAAAAGCCGACTTTGCTGCTGATGGGCTTTGGCTTTACCATCTGGGTTTACCGGTTTTTGCTGTTTTTCGGTATCGCGCTTGCGGTTTATCACCTGTTTTTCAAAACCCTGGGGATCATTCTTTTCCTGGTGGAAATTTACTTCTTCATTGCCCGGCCGATCATAAAGGAAATCGTTGTGTGGTTTTCATTTGGCAAATTGCTGAAATTCAATTTGGCGCTGATGCGGTCGCTGGCGGTGCTGGGGGTGTTTCTGGCGTGGCTGTTCATCCCCTGGCAGGGCGAGGTCAGCGCACCAGCGGTTTTGACCCTGCCTTATAATACTGTCTATGCGCCGATGGCAGCGAGGGTCGAGAAGATTTTGGTGTCATCCGGGCAGGTGGTGCAAAAGGGCGATGTAATTGCACGATTGCAATCGCCCGAACTTGATGAACAAATTCAGATCGCCGAATTGAAACGCGCCGAACTGGCATGGGAAAATGCCAGCGTGGGGGTTGATGCCCTGCGCCAGAACCGGGCATTGGTGCTGGCCAGCCAGTTTGCCACCCAGGAACGGGTATTGCGTGGCCAGCAGGCCCAGAAGGAACGGCTGGTGCTGCATGCGCCGGTATCGGGCAAAATCGTTGATGTGAATGACAGCATCAATCAGGGCGCCTGGGTCGCCGCCGATGAACCGGTTTTATCGGTGGTCGAGGATGGGGCGGAAATTATCGCCTATCTTGATGAAATTTCCCTGCCCAGAATTGAACCCGGTGCCAAGGCCCGGTTTTATTCCGAAGATGGCGTGATGCCTTCGATTGAGGCGACTGTCACCCGCATTGATGCCACGGGTGTCACCAACCTTTCCGAACCCTATATGCGTTCGCAAAATGGCGGGCCGATTGAAACGGTTGAACAGCCCGACAAAAGCTTTGTCCCGGGCCGGGCCATTTACCGTGTGGTGCTGCATAATGATACGGGGGCTGGTGTGCCCAGTGCGGTGCGCGGCAAGGTCATCATTACTGCCCGCCCCGAAAGCCAGTTTACCAAACTCTCGCGCCGGATGATGTCGCTGCTGCAACGTGAAAGCCAGCTTTAGGCGTTTGATCTTTCCGTGATTTAGATCGGTGCTGCCACATCGGTTGAATTTTCGCCGGGTGTGAACGCATTTGCGAATCTGCCTGTGGTCATGCATGGGACGGACATATTTTGCGCACCACTGATTTGAGAATCGTGGTGGTCAGGGCATAGCTTTGGGAAGAACAGGCATATATGTCAGACGGGGAAATCAGGGCGTGTTGATGAGCGATTTTCTGTAATGATCGCCAGATCCCGGAAACGACAAAACCCGTCGCTTTAGGCAACGGGTTTTGATTGGTGGAGCCGAGGGGAATCGAACCCCTGACCTCTACAATGCCATTGTAGCGCTCTCCCAACTGAGCTACGGCCCCATTATTTTAACGACCCTTGGGAAGATCGTCCGCGCTGCAATTTTCAGTGTTTGTCCGTTGCAGCGCGGGGATATTTAGAAGGTTCTTTGATGCTTGGCAAGACCTAATTTCAAAAAAAATTAGCGGTCTTCGTCATCATTTTCGACATGTTCCAGAACCTCGCCGAGATCATCATCGTCTTCGCCCAGATCAGAGGCATCTTCGAGAAGATCGTCGTCGATATCGGTATCGACATCATCGTCGAGATCCGAAACATCATCGATGTCGTCGTCCTGTTTTTTCGGCTTTGCTGCCGCGACCCGTTTCGGTTTGGCAACCCCGTCCGCTGTGCCGCATTTCGGGCAGACAACCGGGGTGCGGTTCAGGTCGTAATATTTGGTGCCGCATGCGAGGCAATGACGTTTCTTACCGCGAGCTGACATTACGGTAGACCCTCTTTAATACCATTTTTTACAAAAGCGGGACGAAGGACTACCGCCCTTCATTCTGATTGGCCCAATTGCCATCTTGTTACAGGCTTGTCAAAAGGAAATTGCACCTGTTTTAACAATGGTGATCCCGACCGTTCCTGACCAGGGGTTTTATGCCGTTTCATGCCCCGGAAAATTCCAAGGAAGCTGGCCTGTTAGCCGTACATTATGCTAGGACGGTGCTGGGTTGAAAAATTTGTCATGCCGGTTGTTTGCCATTCATCGCAAGGGTAGGAACAGGCCCTGCGCCGTTGGCGGGTTTTTGCCGTTTTTGACGGATTTTTGATCGCAAGAATCGCCTGTTGTGCCGGGCTTTGCCGATGGCGCCAGATGCTGGCTGCAATCATGGGGGCGCACAGGCGGTATGTGCCGGTCGCAAGCCCGGCCTGTTTTGCCGTTATGGTGGCAAGTGTGCAGGCAGGGATAAAAGGTTTTGGTGCCCCAAATCGGGGGCAGGATGGTTTTGCGTAATTTTACCCGGTTTTCGTCGGGGAAATTTCGTGCATATTGCCGTTCAGATGTTTCATTTCGACGTATCGGCGCGAATGTGCCGCTGCGCACTAAAAGACAGGCAGTTCAGATGAGTTCAGCGCAAAGCAAACGTCCCTTGCAATCAGCCAAATGCGGCGCCCTTGTTGGCGATGTGCGGGTACCGGGTGATAAATCCATTTCGCACCGCTCGCTGATGTTTGGGGGCCTGGCCGAGGGGGAAACCCGCATTACCGGCCTGCTGGAAGGCGAAGACGTTTTGGCAACTGCCGAAGCCATGCGCAAACTGGGCGCAAGCGTGACCCGCGATGACAATGGCACCTGGCATGTCAAAGGTGTGGGTGTTGGCGCCCTGCGCGAGCCCGATTCCGTGATTGATATGGGCAATGCCGGTACCGGTATTCGCCTGCTGGCCGGTATTGTGGCGACTCACCCGATTACCACCTTTTTCACTGGTGATGCGTCGCTGTGCAAACGCCCGATGGGCCGCGTTGCCGACCCGCTGGCTGAATTTGGTGCAAAATTCATTACCCGTGATCGTGGCCGCCCGCCGATGGCCGTGATTGGCACCGACGAAGCCCTGCCGGTCACCTATACGCTGCCTATGGCATCGGCCCAGGTGAAATCGGCCGTGCTGCTGGCGGGCCTGAATACCGCCGGGACCACCACGGTCATTGAACCCAAACCGTCGCGGGATCATACCGAACGCATGTTGCGCCATTTTGGCGTCGAGGTTGATGTGAAGGTAAATGACGATGGTGGCCGTACCGTCAGCCTGACGGGCCCGTGCCAGATGACAGCAGCCGATATTGTCGTGCCGACCGATCCGTCTTCGGCGGCATTCCCGCTGGTGGCAGCCCTGATCAACCCGGAATCGAATGTGACGATTCGCGATGTGTGCCTGAACCCGCTGCGTACCGGCCTGATCACCACCCTGATTGAAATGGGCGGCGATATCACCATTACCAATGAACGCGAAGAAGCAGGCGAAACCATTGGTGATCTGGTGGTAACGGGCAAAAACCGTTTGAAAGGCATTGTTGTGCCGGCAGAACGTGCGCCTTCCATGATTGACGAATACCCGGTTCTGGCCGTAGCCGCCGCCTATGCCGAGGGTGAAACCCGCATGTGCGACCTTGAAGAATTGCGCGTCAAGGAATCGGATCGCCTGGCTGCGGTTGCTGCTGGCCTGGCTGCAAACGGCGTTATTCACCGCATCGAAGGTGACGACCTGATTGTGACCGGTGGTGTGGTGCCTGGTGGCGGCATGGTGGAAACCCATCTGGATCACCGGATTGCCATGTCATTTCTGGTGCTGGGGCTGGGTGCGGAACAACCGGTAATGGTTGACGATGCCGCCCCGATTGCGACAAGCTTTCCGAGCTTCGAAACGCTGATGGCGGGCCTTGGAACCAGTTTCTCCCCGGTCGCGGCCTAAGCGCTGATAATAGATGCCTGAAGGATACTCTGCCCGTTTTGACGGGCAGGTTTCCTTTATTCTGTCATCGATAAAACCGGGATCGGAAACACGCATGATCATTGCAATTGATGGGCCGGCAGCATCCGGCAAGGGAACTTTGGCCCGCCGAGTCGCCGCTGCCATGGACTATGCCTATCTTGATACCGGCCTTTTATACCGGGCAACCGGCGCAAAGGTTTTGGCTTTGGGCGGGAATCCCGAAGACGTGGATACGGCTGTTAATGCCGCCGAACAATTGCAGCCAGCCGACCTGGAAAACGAAAATCTGCGCAGCGAGGATGTGGGAAATGCCGCATCGCGCGTGGCCGCAATTGCGCAGGTTCGTGCGGTGTTGCTGGACTTTCAGCGCCAGTTGGCCAAAAGCCCCCCGGGGGGTAAACACGGGGCGGTTCTTGATGGCCGCGATATTGGAACGGTGGTGTGCCCCGAAGCGCCGATCAAGTTTTATCTGACGGCAAGTGTCAAGGAACGGGCAAACCGACGGTTCAAACAGTTGCAGGAAAAAAATCCCGCTGCTATATACGAGCGCGTTCTCAACGAGCTTGAAGAACGGGACGCCCGCGACAGTGCCCGGGACGTTGCACCGCTGAAAATGGCAGACAATGCGATCCATATCGATACGGACCGTTTGAATGCCGATGCAGTGTTCAACGCCGTTATGGCGCATATCCGAACCCATATGGGCGAGGACGACTGACCGGGGGACGTTTCAAACCGTCAGGCGATAGAACCAGGCTGTAAGGTGAACGACATTGTCGTTCGCCTTTTCGTGCATGTGAAGTCCTTTGGATTTGACGCGCGCCTGCCTGTTACATCATTTGGCAAAACCCGCCGCGATTTTGCGGCAAGACCATCGGATACAACCGATTGGCCGGAATAGTGACGATACTCGAAAGGAAGTCTGCTTAATGGCAACCGCTGAAGAAGCACAATTTACCACTGGCGAAAATTTCGCCGATCTGCTGGCCGAAACCCTTGGTTCTGAAGACGAGGGCTTTGTTGGCCGCGTGATGACCGGTACGGTCGTCAAGAAAACCGACGACGATGCAATCGTTGACGTTGGTTTGAAATCTGAAGGCCGCGTACCGCTTAAAGAATTTGGCGCAGGTGCAGTCAGCATCGGCGACACCGTTGACGTTTACGTTGACCGTTATGAAAACAAGGACGGCCTGATCGTCCTGTCGCGTGAAAAAGCCCGTCGTGAAGAAGCCTGGGTTGAACTTGAAAAGCAGTTCAACGAAGGCAAGCGCGTCGATGGCACCATTTTCGGTCGCGTCAAGGGTGGTTTCACTGTTGATCTATCGGGCGCCGTGGCATTCCTGCCGGGCAGCCAGGTTGACATCCGTCCGGTTCGTGACGTTACCCCGCTGATGAACAACCCGCAGCCGTTCCAGATCCTGAAAATGGATCGTTCGCGCGGTAACATCGTGGTTTCGCGTCGTGCCGTTCTTGAAGAAACCCGTGCTGAACAGCGTGCAGAGCTGATCCAGAACCTCCAGGAAGGTCAGGTTCTTGACGGCGTTGTCAAAAACATCACCGATTACGGCGCATTCGTCGATCTGGGTGGCGTTGACGGCCTGCTGCACGTTACCGACATCGCATGGAAGCGTATCAACCACCCGTCTGAAGCTCTTCAGATCGGTCAGACCGTCAAGGTCCAGGTTATCCGTTTCAACAGCGAAACCCAGCGTATTTCGCTTGGCATGAAGCAGCTTGAAGCTGATCCGTGGGAAGGTGTTGAAGCCAAATACCCGGTCGGTTCCAAGTTTGAAGGTCGCGTTACCAACATCACCGATTACGGCGCATTCGTCGAACTCGAAGCTGGTGTTGAAGGCCTGGTCCACGTTTCTGAAATGTCCTGGACCAAGAAAAACATTCACCCGGGCAAAATCGTTTCGACCTCGCAGGAAGTCGAAGTCATGGTCCTGGATGTTGACAGCCAGAAGCGCCGCAT
The DNA here is from genome assembly GCF_002844375.1 of Thalassospira marina. Taxonomy (NCBI): domain Bacteria; kingdom Pseudomonadati; phylum Pseudomonadota; class Alphaproteobacteria; order Rhodospirillales; family Thalassospiraceae; genus Thalassospira; species Thalassospira marina. The sequence continues at coordinate 4,518,224 of NZ_CP024199.1, forward strand.
TTCGCTTGGCCTCAAGCAGTGCACCTCGAACCCGTGGGATGCTTTCCTCGCTGCCCATCCGGTCGGCTCGGAAATCGAAGGCGAAGTCAAGAACATCACCGAATTCGGTCTGTTCATTGGCCTGCTCGGCGGTATCGACGGTATGGCTCACCTGTCCGATCTCTCCTGGGATCGTCCGGGCGAAGAAGTCATCAAGGAATACAAGAAGGGCGACGTCGTCAAAGCCAAGGTTCTTGACGTTGACGTTGAAAAAGAACGTATCTCCCTGGGCATCAAACAGCTCAACGAAGATCCGTTCAAAGAAGCTGCTTCGGGTATTAAACGCGGTGACACCGTTACCTGTGAAATCACCGAAACCAATGACGGCGGCATCGAAGTTTCCGTTGGCGATGGCGAACTGAAGGGCTTCATCCGTAAGGCTGAACTGGCTCGTGACCGTTCTGACCAGCGTCCGGAGCGTTTCGCTGTTGGCGAAAAGATCGACGCACGCGTTGTTTCTGTTGATCGTAACTCGCGCAAAGTTTCTCTCTCGGTCAAGGCTCTTGAAGTCGCTGACGAGAAGAAAGCAATGGCTGATTACGGTTCGGCTGACAGCGGCGCATCGCTCGGTGATATCCTGGGTGAAGCTCTGCGTAAAAAACAGCAGGACGCTGAATAAGCCTCTTTCGCTGTCTGATTTTCCCTTCGGGGATGCGAACGGGTCGTGCTTTGCACGGCCCGTTTTCGTTTGTCTGCGCGGTGTGGCATTCGGTGCTTCCGCCCTTCTTTCCGGCAATATAGCTGTTTGGGTGGTTTGCGCCTGCGACGGTATGGCTTCAGCTACAGCCTGATTAAGGGCAAAGGGCTTTATTGGCGCGAATTTGTTCACAGCTGGGCGGATCAAACCGTTCATTGGCTGCGTTATCACCACCAGTATTTGCGAAAAATCCCGCCGGACACTTTTTCTTCTTGCCAACCGCGTGCAGAGAAACCATTTGAAAAGGCACGGTTTTTGTTTTCTTTCAGTCAGGTAGTAATAACCCGATGGCCCTTGATGCCGATTTCATCCTTGATCGACGCCGTTTGAAAAAATCGATACTGCGCTGGCGTGTGCTTGCTGGCGTGGCCGTAGTGGTTGCCATTGTGGTGGGCCTGGCACGCACCGGGTTTTTTGCCACGGCGGTTGGCCCCTATATTGCCGAAGTCACGGTCGAGGGCGTTATCGCCACGGACCCGGTATTTCTGAGCGCGCTTGACCGGCTGGAAGATGATGACAATGCCGTGGGCGTGATTGTTCATATCGACAGCCCCGGCGGCACCATGGTTGGCGGCGAGGAACTTTACGAATCCCTGCGCCGTATTGGCCAGACCCGGCCGATTGTTGCGGAAATGGGCACGGTTGCTGCGTCGGGTGGATATATGACCGCGATTGCCGCAGACCATATCCTGGCCCATCGCGGCACCATTACCGGGTCGATCGGGGTGATCTTTCAGTCGATGAATGTGACCGGCGCGCTTGAAAAGATCGGTGTTGAACCCGTCACGGTGAAAAGTGCCCCCCTGAAAGCGGCACCAAACCCGTTTGAACCGACCACGGATGAAGCCCGCGATGTGATGAAAGGCCTGATTTCTGACATGTTTAACGTGTTTGTCAGCATGGTTGCAGAACGTCGCGATATGACAGTCGAGCAGGTAAAGGCGCTGGCCGATGGCCGCGTTTATACCGGTCAGCAGGCCGTGGCCAACGGCCTGATTGACGCGATTGGTGGACGCCGCGAGGCGCTGCAATGGCTGGAAGAGGAAAAAGGCATTTCCGCAGATACACCTGTGATCCCCATGGAGATCGAAGAGCCGGAAAGCTCGGTCCTTGTGGATCTGTTCAAAGGCAGTATCGGAAATGTGCTGTCATCTGAGGGGCTTAAACTTGACGGGTTGCTAACTGTCTGGCACCCTTAAAGAAAGCGCCGAATTTCCAAGCGTGAACCAAAGGTTGACTCCCAACAACTGCGTAACCGAACTGGATGGGGCTTGAATATGACGAAATCAGAACTGATCGCCCGGTTGGCCGAACTGAACCCGCATTTGTACCAGCGGGACGTTGAGCGGATTGTTGCCACCATTTTCGACGAAATTACCGAAGCACTGGCACGCGGTGACCGGGTCGAATTGCGTGGATTTGGCGCTTTTTCAGTCAAGGAACGTGAATCGCGCGTTGGCCGTAACCCGCGCACGGGTGAAGCCGTTCCGGTTAGTGAAAAGCGTGTTCCGTATTTCAAAACCGGCAAGCAGTTGCGCGAACGGTTAAACTGATTCTGGCTGAAGGCACCGGCCAGTTATGGGGCGCGCCCGCATATTGCGGGCCGCGTCATTAAAACCTGCCAGATATTCGGGCTGTTTTATTGTCCTGTGCGTACGGCTAGGATGGCAGCCCTGTTTTGCGGGCCTATTTTCCCGATGGCTGCCTTTCGGGTGGCTTGATTACGGTTGCCAGAGCATTCCAGCTGACTGACGCCCGCACCTGTTAATGGTTAACGGCGCGCCGGCATTCTGCTTTGTGGTGTTATGCCGTGCCATGCCATGCCATGCTGTGTCGCCAGCGTGATTGTTGCCAGGGACAAGCAGGTGGGTGCTGCCAGTATGGTACTGGGGCATTCAAATCCGGTGCTGTTGGCACGCTATTTCGGACCGACGGGTTTTAAGTGGCTGAATGGGCCGGATGGCTCCCTTTGGGGTGACGTGGTGTCACCAAAGATATAAAACCGGTAGCAGACCGGTCAGGCAGCGCGACATGCGCGGGCACAATGCCCTGTTGCTGATAACGCGATGCCGGAAAGCAGGAGGTTGATTTGCGCGTTCTTTACTGGATCATCGCCATTCCCTTGACGATCTTGATCACGATCTTTGCGGTTGCCAACCGTCAGGCAACAACCCTGTCGCTGTGGCCGCTGCCCTTTGAAATGGACCTGCCATTATTTGTGCCGGTTTTAGGGGCGCTATTATTGGGGCTTTTGATCGGATTGCTGTTTGAATGGCTTTTGACCGGCAAACATCGCCGTGCCAACCGCAAGATGGAATCCGAACTGACCCGTTTGCGCCGGGCACAGGAAGCCGCCCGCGAAGAAGAACGGGCCGCCATTGCCAGCCAGAAACAGGCCGGCCAGCCGCCGATGGTTGATGCGCAATCACGGGCGGATAAAACCAATACCGCGCCTATTCAGCCTGCTGGCGTATAAGGTGCATACCTTGGTTACCTGCTAAAACGGGTAAAAACGGGCGAAACGAAGCAGCCTTTGGCAACAGGGGCTGCTTTTTGTTTGTGTGCAGGGCGAATAGGAACCAAAAGGAATGGTTTTTAGCGCGAGAATCGACTAAAGCCTGTTCACCTGATCCATGCATGGGTGCCTGTTATCCGGTGCCGCACTGTTAGGGGACTGACTTCCAGAATTTGACGGGATCGCAAAATGCCTTTGGCAGTGTTGCCCTGCGCCCGCAAACTGGTGATTGGCCGGTAACCGTATCCCTGCACAGGCAGGATCCCTTATTGCCAACCGGAGGAAGCCATGACCGCCCAGAATTCCCAGATTGCTGCGAAGGACCGGATTTTTTGCGCCATTGATACGACCGATCTTGATCATGCGATCGATCTGGCAAGCCGGTTATCCGGCGTGATTGGCGGGGCAAAACTGGGTAAGGAATTTTTCGCAGCCCATGGCCCGCAAGGCGTTAAGGCCGTTGCGGCAGCGGGGATGCCGGTTTTCCTGGATGTGAAATATCACGATATTCCCAATACGGTGGCAGGTGCCATTCGCGCAGTCACCCCGTTGGGCCTGAAAATTGTGAATGTTCACGCGGCAGGCGGGCTGGAAATGATGAAGCGTGCAGGCGAAGCCGCCCGTGAAGCAGCCGATAAGGCCGGTGTTGCCGCCCCCTGGGTGATTGCGGTGACAATCCTGACCAGCCTTGATCAGAATGATCTGGATGATATTGGCCTGCGTGGACCGTTAAGCGAGCGGGTTGTTAAAATGGCCGAACTGACCCGGAAATCCGGTCTGGATGGCATTGTGTGTTCGGCACAGGAAATTGAACCTGTCCGTGCGGCCTGCGGCCCGGATTTTAAACTGATTACGCCAGGTATTCGCCCGGCTTGGGCCAGCAGTGATGACCAGAAACGTATTGTTACCCCGCATGATGCGGTTGCCCGCGGGTCCGACATACTGGTTATTGGCCGCCCGATTACCAAGGCCGAAGACCCGGTTGCTGCCGCCCAGCGCATTGTTGCCGAACTGGGCTGACCTTTGGGCGCTTCTTGCACCTTAGTTGCTGGGGTGCATGCCCGGTATTAGATCACGATGATTTCAGGCCCGCAGCATTGCTGCAGGCCTGTTTGTTGGCATGGATATTTTGATGCAGCATTGCGATTCCCGGCTTTAACCTTTGGCGAAAGCCGGGATATTGGCGGGCGTGATGATCTGGATATCGCTGGCGGGGGCGATGGCATCGCGCGGTAACAATTGATGCCAGGCCATTAAATGATGGCAGGCTGTGCGCATATCGTGGCGCAGATCATGGTGCAATATCGCGGTCAATTTTCCCTGGCCCAGCAGGGTGATGTTTTCCTGGTCAAGGTCATGGGCAATATAAATGGCAGGGATAATGCCGTGATCGGCAAGGGTATGAAGGATGGCGCGGTTGCCACCCCCCATGGAATAGATTGCGGCGATATTGCCGTTCTGGCCGATCATGGTTTCAACCCGGCGGGCAGTATCGTGATCCAGCCCGGCGCCACCACTGGCATCCATAACCTGTCTTTGCGGGGCCATGCGGGCAAGGGCGGTAACAAACCCTTCCTTGCGGGATTCTTCACCGCGAAAATGCTCGTCGCTCATGGTGATTAAAATGGCGCCGTCATTACTGTTTTTGGGCAGGAAATGATGGATCAGATAAGCCGCCGTTTCCCCGGCAGCATGATTATCGGCACCGGCATAGGCAATTTGCCCGGCATCGGGGATATCGGTGAAAATGGTAATGACGGGAATATTGCGCTTGATCAGGTCGATAATGGCAGCACGGATATCGGGCTGGTCCTGCGCCTTTAGCAACACGCCCTGACTGCCGCGTTTCGCAATACGATCCAGGATCTTGACGACATCGCCCGGTCGCATGCGTTCCTGCATTGCATAGCGCGGGCGAATGACGGCAGGTTGCAGGCTGGGAAGTTCCGCCTCCAGCGCCTTGCGGATTTCGCTGCTGAAACGGCTGGGAGCTTCGACCACGACATCAATAAACAGCCGCCGACCGCGGGCGGCAAGCTGGCCTTCCTGGCGGGTCAGTTCCTCGATCGCATCGGTTACCCGGCGACGTGTCTGGGTGCTGACATTGGGGCGGTCATTTAACACCCGGTCGATGGTTGCCGTGCTAAGCCCGGCCTGACGGGCGATTTCCTTGACGGGGAAACGATGGGTCATGGCTCCTCCATTGATGTATTTTTGATGGATTCCAATCGCCAGCGCAAAGCATTTTCGCGCTAGCCTTTGCTGATTGGCGGGCACCATCAATGATCCGCCCTGATCAGGAGGAAACAGCGATGAACCATGTCAAAGCCGCGCCGGGAAATGGCAATAATAGCGGGCAAAGCCGCGGGCAGAATGCCCCGGTGACAGTCACCAACGGCACCTATTACAGCGAAGCCCGTTGTAACCCCGATGACCTGTTGGCATTGCTGGAACGCGAAACGCAGCCCGCCGATGTGCCCCATGCCACGCGCATAATTCACAATGTGCCGATATATTCCGGCGATGCGGTCCGCCAGATTTTAGTGCAGGAAGATGAGGGCAGGGCCACTGCCCGGCAGCACCTGATGGCGGAATGGGCACAGGTGATGTTGCACGGTGCCGGTGTGCTGGTGATTGAAGGTGCCTATGATGATATGGCCGTAATTGATGCGGCAACCGGCGCATATGGTGCCATCATTGCCGATGAAAAGGCAGCCAACGGCACCGCAGCCGACCATTTTGCCAAGGCGGGGGCCAATGACCGTATTTGGAATTCGGCGCAGAAGCTGTGTTTGCGCGCGCCGGATATCTTTGCGCGCTATTTCGGCAACCCCGTCATCGATATGGTATGCGAGGCATGGCTGGGCCCGTGTTACCAGATGACCGCACAGGTTAATCTGGTACGGCCCGGTGGGCAGGCGCAGCAGGTGCACCGTGATTATCATCTTGGTTTTCAAGCCGCCGATATGTGCGCAAAATTCCCCGCTCATGTGCATCACCTGTCCCCGGTGCTGACCTTGCAGGGGGCCGTGGCGCATTGTGATATGCCGCTTGAAAGCGGGCCAACCCTGTTACTGCCTTATTCCCAGCTATATCGTGAAGGCTATATGGCGTGGCGTCGCCAGGATTTTCGTGATCTGTTTAATGCGCGTAATGTGCAATTGCCGCTTAGAAAAGGTGATGCCCTGTTTTTCAACCCGGCCCTGTTTCACGCCGCAGGCAGCAATAGCAGCCAGGATATCCAGCGCATGGCGAATTTGTTGCAGGTTTCATCGGCATATGGCCGGGCAATGGAGTCGCTGGACCGTGTTGCCATGTGCAAGGTGATGTATCCCGTGATCCAGGATTTGGCAGGTGCTGGTGGTTTAAGCCCGGTGGAACAATCCGCCGCCATTGCCGCCTGTGCCGAAGGATATTCCTTCCCGACCAATCTTGATACCGATCCGCCCGTTGGCGGGCTGGCCCCGGAAACGCAAAACCAGCTTTTTCATCGTGCCCTGGATGCGGGCATGACGCCCGATCAGTTTAATGCGGCCCTGGATATCCTGATGGCGCGACAGGTGCCGTAAGGCGAACAGGATTGGAATTGATCAATTTCTGGGCATGAAAACGATATTTGCCAAAATCGCATAGATTCTATGCGTAGAAAGCGATAGTTCCCGGCCGCCTTTACAGGCAGTTTTGAATCGGTTCAGAGAATTCTCTGGGAGTGCGGTGCCCGTCTTTTGCGTGGCACCGCCTTTTGATTTTTATGCTGCTTTTGCCGCCAACGTAACGGGTGCCCCATGTCATCTGCTGAATTCCGCCAGGGTTTCTTTGCCCGCCTGCCCATTCTGGCACTGGCGATGGCATCCTTTGGCATTGGTACGACGGAATTTGTCATTATGGGGCTGTTGCCCGATGTGGCGGCTGACCTTGGCGTCAGTATTCCCAGTGCCGGCCTTCTGGTAACTGGCTATGCGCTGGGTGTGACCTTTGGGTCGCCTTTTCTGGCAATTGGCACGGCCAAAATGGAACGGCGCCGGGTATTGCTGTTTTTGGTGTCGCTGTTTTTGCTGGGTAATATCATGTGCGCGATTGCGCCGAACTATGCCCTGCTGATGGTGGCACGCGTCATTACCGCATTGGGCCATGGCGCCTTTTTTGGCCTTGGGTCGGTTGTTGCGGCTGGTCTGGTGCCGCCGCATAAACGGGTTCAGGCGGTTGCGTTGATGTTTTCCGGGCTGACCCTTGCCAATGTGCTGGGTGTTCCGTTTGGTACGGCAATGGGCCAGGCACTTGGCTGGCGCTCCACCTTCTGGGCGGTGGTTGCCATTGGCGTGGTGGCCTTTATTGCGCTGTATCTGTTTGTGCCGCGCAATATCAAGGCCGAAAATACCAGCTTCATGGCCGAGGCCCGCGCCCTTGGCAAATTGCAGGTTCTGCTGGCTATGGCGTTAAGTGTTCTGGCATCTGCCAGCCTGTTTAGTGTCTTTACCTATATCACCCCGATCCTGACGCAGGTGACCGGCGTATCGCCGCAGAATGTCACGGTGGTCCTGCTGCTGTTTGGTGTTGGTTTGACGGTGGGTAACTTTATTGGCGGCCGTCTGGGCGACTGGCGATTGATGCCAGCCATTATCGTGACCATGGTGGCGCTGGTGCTGGTTCTGATGATGCTGACCGAAACGGTCTATCAGGTGTGGCCAGCGATTGTGTCGCTGTTCATCTGGGGGGTGGTGATGTTTGCCCTGGTCTCCCCGCTTCAGATTCGCGTGGTGAACGAGGCCACCGGTGCGCCAAACCTGGCATCCACGGTTAACCAGGGGGCGTTTAACCTTGGCAATGCTGCTGGGGCCTGGCTGGGCGGGCTTGCGATCAATGCCGGTGTCAGCTACGCGCAAATTCCCTGGATTGGCGCAATGATCGCCGTTGCCGCACTGGTGCTGGCGATTGTGTCCTACCTTTTGGACCGCCGGGCAGAAATCGGTACCCATACAGCGATCGGTGCCTGACCGGCGGCGACCTGCCCCCAAACCCGGCATGTAAAACAAAATGGCCCGTGGCAAAAATGCCCGGGCCATTTTGTTTGGCCGGATGCGCCTGATTAAGGGCAAAGAGCTTTAGGGGCCAAGGGCTTTAAGGGTAATGGGCTTTAGCTGAAAGCCAGTCCTGCTGCTTTCAGCGATGCGCCGATCTGGTCGCCATATTGTTCAATGATCAGCTTGATTGAAATGGCGATGGAAACAACGACCAGAAGGGGGCGTACCAGTTTGGCACCCACCTTCATTACCATGTGCGATCCAAGGGTGGCACCGATAACCTGGCCAACCGCCATGGCAAGGCCGATTTCCCATACCACTTCGCCCCCGACAATAAAGGTCGCCAGCGAGGCGACATTGGCGGTGAAGTTCAGAACCTTGGTATGTGCGGTGGCCTTGGTCAGGTTGTAGCCAAGCAGGGCAACAAAGGCGATAGAGAAGAAAGACCCCGTGCCGGGACCAAAAAAGCCATCATAAAAGCCGATGCCAAAGCCAGCCGTAAACGCAAACAGGGTTTTGCCGATTTTTTGGTGGGCATCAATATCGCTGGCGCGGGGGGATAGCAGGAAATAAAGCGCAATTGCGATCAGAAGGCCGGGCAGAAGTGTCATCAGGATGCCGGGATCGATCATCTGGATCAGGGTTGTGCCCAGAACCGAGCCCATCAGGGTGACGAAGATTGCCAGCACCATGTCGCGCGGGTCCACCAGCCCGCGGCGGGTGAAATTGACGGCAGCGGAAAAGCTGCCGCAACTGCTTTGCAGTTTGTTGGTGGCCAGGGCCTGGGTTGGTGTGATGCCAGCCCATAACAGGGCGGGAATGCAAATCAGCCCGCCGCCCCCGGCAATTGAATCAATAAAGCCGGCAACCAGGGCAACAGCGAACATGATCATTAAAAGATCAACACCAAATTCCATGCGTCAATTCCGCCAATTATATGCAATAAGCCTTGAAAACACGGGCAGCATAAGCAGTTCTGGTGTTTGCGCTATTTATAATTTGTCACCATGACAATGCAGCATTTGCATGTGTTGCGACCTTTGCCAAAAAGCCTATTTATGGGCTTCACCCGCAAAGGGGACAGTCCCGAAATTCCTATCCGTGACGAGGTTGAGATGCCCGAATTGCCAGAAGTGGAAACAGTATGCCGTGGTCTTGCCCCGGTGATGGAAGGGCGGGTTCTGGCATCGGTGGTGCAACGCCGGCCCAATCTGCGCACCCCTTTTCCTGAAAACTTCGTCACGCGCCTGACGGGGCGTCGCGTCAGCCAGCTTACAAGGCGGGCCAAATATGTGCTGGGCTATCTTGATGACGGGCAGGTTTTGCTGATCCATCTGGGCATGTCGGGCCGCATGACGGTGATTGAACCGCAAAATGATGGCGCCCTGCCCGAAGCAGGCAAGCATGACCATGTGGATTTTGTCATGGATAGCGGCGTTCTGGTTCGGTTTAACGACCCGCGCCGCTTTGGCCTGATGGCCCTGACCGATATTGACGGGCTGGCAACGCACCCGATGCTGGCGGGAATCGGCCCCGAACCTTTGGGTAACCAGTTTAACACCGCCATGCTGGCCGAGGCGCTTGGCAAACGCAAAAGCCCGATCAAAACCACCCTGCTTGATCAGCGGTTGGTGGCAGGCCTTGGCAATATATATGTGTGCGAAGCGCTGTTTCGATCCCGAATCGACCCGGTCCGCCCGGCAAACAGCCTGAAACCTGCCGAGATCGACCTTTTATATCGTGAAATTCGCGAAGTTCTGGAAGATGCCATCCGTGCAGGGGGATCATCCCTGCGCGATCACCGGCAGGCGAATGGCGAGCTAGGCTATTTCCAGCATAATTTCCGCATTTATGGCCGCGAGGGTGAACCCTGCATTACCCCGGATTGCGATGGCACTGTTGGTCGTCTGGTTCAGGGGGGCCGTTCGACCTTTTATTGCTCTGTCTGCCAGCATTAGGGGGCAGGAGCCAGAAGCGTGGTCGGTGCTGCGAAGTAATCTGTAAATGCCGATTGCGACCGATCTTTAGCCTCAGCCCTATTCCTGTCTGGCTGGGCACCCATCCTCGTATCGCCACTGTTGGGTGCGTACGTGAAGGTTGAAATGCTGCTTTCCGGTGTGATTCTTGCCTGATGGTCGTAAAATCGGTAAAACGGTATGTAATTATGGTTTCAGGCGGTGGACTGGCCGGAAAAGTGGCCTGGAAATCGCAATTCGGAAAGGATTTTCCATGACTTACGAAAACATCATTGCCGAAGTTAAGGGTAATGTCGGTCTGATCACCTTGAACCGTCCCAAGGCGTTAAATGCCCTGTGTGATGCCCTGATTGCCGATCTGGCGGCTGCACTGGATGATTTCGAATCCGACGAGTCGGTTCGGGCGATTGTGATTACCGGGTCGGAAAAGGCTTTTGCCGCTGGTGCCGACATCAAGGAAATGATCGATCGCGATTATATGGATGTCTATAAAGCCGATTTCATCACCAAAGGCTGGACCCGCATGGCGGCCTGCCGCAAGCCTACCATTGCTGCTGTCAGCGGATTCGCCCTTGGCGGTGGCTGCGAACTGGCCATGAGCTGCGATATCATGATTGCCGCGGATAGTGCGAAATTCGGCCAGCCCGAAATCACCATTGGTACGATTCCCGGTGCGGGTGGCACCCAGCGCCTGACCCGTGCCATTGGCAAGGCCAAGGCGATGGAAATGTGCCTGACCGGTCGCATGATGGATGCTGAGGAAGCCGAGCGTTCCGGCCTTGTTGCCCGTGTTGTGCCAGCCGACTCGCTGATGGACGAGGCGATGAAGCTTGCCGAAAAGATCGCTTCTTTCTCGGCACCGGTGGCAATGAAGGTGAAGGAAAGTGTGAATAAGGCGTTTGAAATGACCCTGGCCGAAGGCCTGATGTTTGAACGCCGCGAATTCCATTCCACCTTTGCCCTGGAAGACCGGGCCGAGGGCATGAAAGCGTTTGGAGAAAAACGCAAACCCGAATTCAAGCATCGCTAAACCCGGTTTGACGCGTGATTCCGGGCAATGAATCGGAAAGCGCGGAAAAACGCGGGGAATAGCGGTATCGGGGGTTGACGGCTTATCGGGAGGGAGCTATAAGCCGCGCTCCGAATTACGTAACATTTTTGTTTTAAGAGACAGGTTCGCAATGGCTCATCATAAATCGGCCAAGAAGCGCATTCGCCGGAATGAAACTCGCGCCGTCGTTAACGGTGCGCGTATCAGCCGCATTCGTACCTTCGTCAAGAAGGTCGAAAACGCGCTGCAAGCTGGCGACAAGGATGCCGCTCTGGCTGCGTTTAAAGTTGCCGAGCCGGAACTGGCGCGTGGTGCGCAGCTGGGTGTTCTGCACAAAAACACCGCGGCTCGCAAAGTTTCGCGTTTGTCCGCTCGCGTTAACGCACTTTAATTTTATCCTTCGGGATGGCGAGTCGAAGGCCGCGTTTCTTGCGCGGCCTTTTCGCTGCCGGAATTCCACGAATTCACCTTTCGTTCTTTGATTGCGAAGGTGGAAAAATCGCGCAATTCCGCGAACGTTTTGGGGCCGAAATCCTTTTAACGTTCTGTTAAAGATCGCCTTGCCTGATGCCGGGCGCATCAGTACAGTGTTTCGACTTCGATCGCGATTCCTTGTCGCGACTTAATGAAGAACGAAAAACCAGGGCGCGAGTACGCTTCCATCTTCCTGTGGCGAGACGAGCGTGTTGATCGGTTTGCTGATCAACGCGGCAGTGTTTTTTA